>JAZRUM010000030.1:0-7240 GCA_045652545.1 Faecousia sp.
GCGGTACCATAGTGCATAATGGTTCTCAAAATCATTTCCAAGGCAATTAGTTCATCCACATCTGATACGTTATCATAATTATCGTTTATACTGATAAAACGAACACCCATATCGGGGAATGTCTCCAGCAGCAGCTCACAAGCACCTAAATAATCTCTGCCGATTCTGGACACATCCTTCACGATTACACAATTGATGATGCCACACTTCAGATCTTCCAGCATAGATTGGAACGCTGGCCGATTAAAATGCATACCGCTATATCCGTCATCTACATAGTTTTTTACAAAAGAGATGTCCGCCTTGGATAATAGGAATTCCTGTGCCAGTTTAAGCTGATATATGAGTGATTCACCATATACGCGATTGTCACTTACGGAAAGCCTAGCATATACTCCTGCTTTCCATTTCGCTTCGGTTTTTTCGGGGAAATATCTGTTTTGTCTTGGTTTACGGGCCATTTGAAATGCCACCTTTCTATTATTTAGTTTTGAAATAAGTATATAAAAAGCCAGCTGCAAATCTTGTCGAATACAGTTGGCTTGGATATTATTTTGTAGAAAAAGCCACCGATTTATGCAAAATCGGTGGCTTTTTTGCTTAGCCTGCGGCTTCTAACATATTCTCAATAAAGATACCATAGCCCATTGTGGGATCATTTACCAGTACGTGCGTAACTGCCCCAATTAGCTTTCCGTCCTGTACTAGAGGACTTCCGGACATGCCCTGAACGATACCGCCGGTGGTACTCAATAGTGCTTGATCGGTGACCTTGAGCAATATATTGCGGGTTCGGTCTGCACTGTTTGGATAGATCTTAAGAATCTCCACAGAATATTCCTGTAGTCCCTCACCATTGACGGTGGCACGGATAACTGCATTTCCAACAGTGGCTTCTCCAACAGGTAAAGGTTCTTCCTTAATTTCTTCTGTTAGTTTTCCGAATACACCCTGTGCCGTATTTTTCTCAATTGTGCCAACAGAAATTATTTTAGACAATTTCCCCAGCAGTTGTCCCGGTGTTCCTGACGCACCTTTTTTTACAGAGAAAACCTCTGCCTCATACACACTTCCCCCATGAAGCTGCAAAAGCTTACCGTCATAGCTGTTAACTCCATGTCCCAAAGCGCCGTACCGCCCGGATTCCGGTTGATAAAAGGTCACAGTGCCAATACCGGTTGTTCCCTCCCGGAGATACACACCCAACTTTGGTCCTTGCTGTGTGACTGCCGGTGCCAAATACAAGCATTTCGTTTTTCCGCCCCGCATAATTGAAAGTTCTACTTTACCGTCCGATTTTTCCAACACTTGCCGCACATCTGCTGCACATTTTATCGGAACACTATCTACCGCAACGATTTTATCTCCTGCGGTTAAGCCCGCCGCCTTTGCTGCATCCCCCAGCATTTCATGAAATCCAACTACAGTAACCGTGTTATCGTCCATTTGCAAACCGATCACCTGTCCGCCGGGTATCAAAGTTGCTGCAGATACCACGCCTACACAAAGTATTATAATGAATATAAATGCTATCAATCGCCCGCAAAAATTTTTCATTTCCTCGCCTCCCTGCCTTTTTAATATGCCATGCAAATTACAGCATAACCGATGTAAAAAACAAAAGATTTGGCAAATATTTCAGTGGGAATTACCCATTGACACAGTAGGTAATACATGTTATATTACCTATACAATTGCTAGGTAATTACTATGGAGGAAAATTTATGCAGGTTTATGCTGACAATGCGGCCACCACGAAAATGAGCAAAAACGCCATTTCCGCCATGACCGCTTACTTTGAAAATGTTTACGCCAATCCATCCAGCCTCCACACTGCCGGACAAAATGCAAAGGAAGCGTTGGAGAGTGCCCGGGCGCAGGTAGCTGCCTGCTTAGGGGCTGAGCCCCGGGAGATCTACTTCACCTCCGGCGGCAGTGAGGCGGACAATCAAGCGATTATCTCCGCTGCCATGCTGGGCAGAAGTAAGTGCAAAATGCACATCATTTCCACTGCTTTTGAGCATCATGCGGTGCTGCATACGTTGGAAAAGCTGAAAAAAGAAGGCTTTGAGATCACCCTGCTGGATGTGTCCAAGGGTCACAATATCACCGCCCAACAAGTGAAGGACGCCATCCGGGAAGACACCTGTCTGGTCACCTGCATGTACGCCAACAATGAGATCGGCTCGGTGCTGCCCATTAAGGAAATCGGTGCGGTGTGCAAAGAAAAGGGCGTACTGTTCCACACCGATGCGGTGCAGGCGGTGGGTCACATTGCCATCAATGTAAAAGAGCAGAACATCGATATGCTCAGCCTGTCCGCCCATAAGTTCCACGGCCCGAAGGGCGTTGGCGCCCTGTACTGCCGTCGGGGCATTCTGCTGCAGAATCTCATCGAGGGCGGCGCTCAGGAGCGAGGCAAGCGTGCCGGCACGGAAAATCTGCCGGGTATCTGCGGCATGGAAGCGGCGCTGTATGAAGCTTGCCAGAATTTGGAGAAAAACGCCGCTTATGTTTCCGCTTTGCGAGACAAGCTGATCGAAGGTCTTTCCCAATTCCCCCACAGCGCCTTGAACGGTGTCCCGGTGAACCGTCTGCCCGGCAATGTAAGTTTTTGCTTTGAGGGCATCGAGGGCGAAAGTTTGCTGCTGTATCTGGATGCTTTGGGTGTGTGCGCCTCTTCCGGCAGCGCCTGCACCTCCGGCTCGTTAGATCCCAGCCATGTGCTACTGGCCATCGGCAGAGTCCATGATGTTGCCCACGGCAGTCTGCGTCTTAGCTTAAGCCACTATAACACAGAAGAAGAAGTGGATCATATCCTTGCAGTCGTACCCAAGGTGGTGCAGCAGCTGCGGAACATGTCCCCGGTATGGCGTGACCTCCAAACCGGCGCAAGAGAATACATTCTGTAATAAGGAGAAAATCACTATGGCATTATATTCTGAAGTTGTAATGGATCATTTTATGAACCCCCGGAACGTGGGTATTATTGAAGATGCTGACGGTGTGGGCACTGTGGGCAACGCCAAGTGCGGCGACATTATGAAGATCTATCTGAAGATCGAAAATGACATTATTGTGGATGTGAAGTTTGAAACCTTTGGCTGCGGCAGCGCCATTGCATCCTCTTCCATGGCCACGGAAATGATCAAAGGCAAGTCCATTCAGAACGCAGCAGAGTTAACAAACAAAGCCGTTGCTGAAGCGCTTTCCGGTCTGCCTGCCCACAAGATGCACTGCTCTGTTCTGGCAGAGGAGGCGATCAAATCCGCTTTGAAGGATTACTACGACAAAAACGGTATCCCTTATGACAAGACCCAGTTCCCCGACTGTGAGAACTGCGCCCACTGTCACGAAAGCTGATATGATCGTATCAACAAAAGGGCGATACGCCCTGCGCGTCATGGTCTATTTCGTCCTCCACGGGGACGAAGGCTACATCCCCCTGAAGCAGATTGCAGAGGCAGAGGGGATCTCCCAGAAATACCTGGAGACAATTATGACCACCCTGAGTAAAGCAGGGTTTGTAGATGCGGTCCACGGAAAAGGCGGTGGCTACCGCCTGAACCGCTCGCCGGAGAGCTACACGGTAGGCAGCATTCTCAAATTGACGGAAGGCAGCTTGGCCACCGTCAGCTGCACCACACAAGGCGCATCTGCCTGCAATCGTGCCACCTGCTGCCACACCTTGCCTATGTGGGAAAAGCTGGACGGCATGGTCAATGATTTTTTTGAATCCATTACATTGGCGGATCTTCTGAAAACATAATAAAAACGACAGGTCCATAAGACCTGTCGTTTTTATTATGTGTTATCTTACGTACTCAATGACAACCCGGCGGTTGGGCTCAGTGCCTACAGAATAGGTGGTGAGCCGATCCATGTCTTGTAATGTGGCATGGATCACATGACGTTCATAAGCATTCATAGGCTCCAGCGTGGTACGGCGATGCGCCTTCAGCACCTGCTGTGCTTTCTTTTGGGCATAGCGACGCAGGGAATCCTCGCGCTTTTCCCGGTAGGATTCAGCATCCACATTGATGCGGATGTGGCCTTCTACATTGCGGTTGATGGAGTAGTTGGCAAGATGCTGCAGTGCATCCAGCGTATCACCCCGACGACCGATCAGATAACCCAGATCCTCACCGGTCAGCTCCACATTGTAGGTGTTCTCGTCCACCTTCCATGCGTGGGGAACTGCCTGAGAATTCATGTGCTCAATCAGACCCTTCAGGAACACCTCGATCTTCTCTTCTACGCTGCCCGGCTCAGCAGGTGCGAACACCTTGGGTTCTGCGGGCTCCTTAGGTTCAGCCTTAGGCTCTTGCTTGGGCTCTTGGGGTTTCTTTTCCTCAACCTTGGGTGCTTCCGTCTTCTTTGCAGGCGCAGCAGCCTTTGGTTTGGAACGGGAAGCAGAGCCAAAAGCGCTCTTAGGTCCTTCCGGTTTGATATCAGGTGCTTCGTATGTCACCTGCACCTTGGCAGGGGATGCGCCGATGCCCAGAAAACCGGCCTTAGCCTGTGCCAAAACCTGCACGGACACATCATCCCGAGTCAATCCCAGCTGGTTCAGCGCAGACGCAATGGCAAGATCAATGCTCTTACCCGTGGTAACGATGGTTTTCTCCATTTCTCAATCCTCCTTATAGCGATTGGGATCATAAGCACGACCCTTGCAGTAAGGACGGCTGGGAATACCGGACATGACGGAATTCTCTTTTTCCTCCTCCTGCTGGGCGATGCCCTTCTTTGCAGCATACTCCTTGGCGGCAGCGACTTTTGCAGCCTCCTGCTCCTTTTGCTTTGCCTGCTGCATCTTCTTTTTGCTTGTATTTGCAGTAATGCCCTCGGGGTTAGCGGCGCGGCGCTCTGCGCGAATACGTTCCTTCTCTGCCTCGATGGCCTCTTCTTCCATATACTTTGCCAGACGCTCTGCGTCCTCTGCATCATAGATTTTGCGGTATTTCTGTGTCAGATACACATCGGATACTGTGGTGACCAGACCCTGGATAAACCAGTAAAGGCTCAATGCACCGGGGATGCCGTAGCCGATCATCAAGGACATGATCGGACCGACCCACATCATCATTTTGCCGGTTTGTGCCTGCTGAGAATCCTCAGCAGTTTTCTTGTCCTGAATTCCCTTTTCGTCAGTGACCAGAGAATTGTTCATCTTCTGAGAGATGAAGATGGACAGCAGCTGACCGGCGGCAGACAGAATGGGCAGCAGCGCACCGCCAATGTGTGCCCAATCCCACTTCCAGACAGAAGCATCAAAGAATTTCCAAGTGGGGGTAATGCCCAAATTGATCCCAAAGAAAGTAAAGTCGATACCTTGCAAGGTCTCGGCACTGATTTCAGGCAGCACAGCTTTAATGGCCTCTGCGAACTGTGGGATCAGAGGCGCAGCGATCATCTGATCGTAGAAATTGCCACTGGGGAAGGCCGCTGCAGCGCCTTCTTTTATGATCTTTACAATCTGACCGGCAACCTCAGCAGACTCTCCCAACATATACACGATAGGCTGACGCACTACGGTATACAAAGGGAACAGGATCAGCAAGGGTAACAGGCTCCACAGGCAGCCACCGCCCATGGAAACGCCCTCTTCTTTATAAAGGGCCTGTATTGCCTGGCTTTGCTTTTGCTGGTCGTCGGCATATTTCGCCTGGATCGCCTTGAGCCGGGGAGAAAGCCGAGACATTTTCATGGCACTCTTCTTGCCCTTGGCAGTGGCAGGAAGCAGGATCAGTTTTACAATAACTGCAAAAATGATCAGCGCGACACCGTAGTTGCTGGTAAAATCATACAGCATGGCCATAAGCCAGCCGAAGGGCACTTGCACGATGTCCGCCAGATTAAATGCGAGAATCATTTGTTTTCCTCCTAAGGCACAGGATCGTAAGGATCGCCCTTGTAAAAGGGATTGCACCGGCAAATGCGCTTCAGCGCAAGCCAGCCGCCCTTAATTGTCCCGTATTTGTTGATAGCCTCGTAAGCGTATGCAGAACAGGTAGGGGTGAAACGACAGCTCGGTGGGGTCACGGGAGAGATTCTTTGCCGATAAAAGCGAATGAGGGAAAGCGCCAGCTTTTTCATGGCTGTGCCTCCAAAATTCCGGCCTTTTCCGCCAGGGACAAAAGCGCCTGTGTCAATTTTTCGAAATCAGCACCTACACAGCGACTTCTGGCAACAATAACAATGTCCCATCCGGGGGCAAACCGCTGCTCATTTAAACGGTAAGCCTCTCGCAGGCGGCGGCGCACCCGATTGCGCACCACAGCGCAACCCAGCTTCTTGCTGACCGTCAGACCCACCCGATTCCGGGCAGAATGATTGTATCTGGCGTAAAGTACCAGATAGGAATTGGCCTGACCGGAGGAAGCATACAACCGCCGGAATATATGATTCAGCTTCAACGCACTGGAGAATTTCATACTGTTCTCTCCTATTTCAGCGGATCTTTTCTCCATCTGAAAGCATTTCCTATAAAAAGTCTTTCCAATAACCCCAAAAACAAGACAAGGTTGAGAGTGGGGAACGACGAGATGCTCCAAGAGTTTGTCCCAAAGGCATGGTTGAAAAAATAGATTTTCGTCAGACAGCGAGAGATTTTTTTCAGATGCAGTCTTGCACGTCACAGACATACTTTGTGTATGTCAAGACGGGCAAGTGTACAGCTGCGGAAAAAGATCCGCTGTTCTGGCGGAAAGATGTTTTAGAAACCATGCCCATATAAAAAGGGGGCGGGGCGAAAATCTTTCGCCCCGCATGGACTCCCATTTCTGTGAGCGATGCATCACTGTGGTCACCCACTGACTGCGTACTTACGCAGACAGAACCTTGCGGCCCTTGGCACGGCGGCGAGCAAGAACCTTGCGGCCGTTGGAAGTAGCCATTCTCTTACGGAAACCGTGTACTTTGGATCTGTGACGACGGCTGGGTTGATAGGTACGCTTCATTTGTGTACACCTCCTGTCAATTTACAATATGCTCGACAGTCCGAAGACCGCAGCAGAACATAGTTACCGACCATAAAATGGTCATGCTAACACATTATAACCGATAAATTCCATTAGGTCAACAATTTTTTTGTTATACAATAGTCAAAACCTCCGGCTAAGCCGGAGGCTTGATTAAGCCCTAGAAGGGCTTTTTACTGGCGGGCATCTAAAGATGCACTGAATTTCTGACGTCTGCATTAACTGCACTGCCGCCCCTAAAGGGGCAATGTATCTTT
>JAZRUM010000031.1:0-7490 GCA_045652545.1 Faecousia sp.
GATACATCCATTTTTACAACTATGAGCGCATCCAAACAAAAACTGGAGTGGCGCCGCTAACGCTGCGCCACTCCGCTTAAAACTTAATAATCTTACACAAGGGCCTCTTTTTGTGCTGTCCGCACAAACTGGGGCAGTCTAGTCAAGCTTCCTGCCTTTTCATTTTCTTTTACGCTCTCTTTTTGCGGACCAAAACTACAACCACAACGACTGCAGCAACAATCAGCACAACAAGAACAATGCCGGGAACCAGCAGCTTGTTGATATCCAATTCCGGAGCCGGCAGCTTGGGAATGGACTCTGTTTTCTCCTCGCCGCAATTCTTGCAGGTGTAAGTCATAACACCTTCTGCATCGGTAGTGGCAGCTACAGTCACCGTTCCCTCACCAAAGTCGTGGGTAAGCTTCTCCACGACCTCAACCTGGGTTTCCTGGCAGTTGGCACAGGTGTAAGTAACAGAACCGTCCTCCTCACAAGTCGCCTCAGCGGTCACTTTGCCCTCGTCAAAGGCATGGTTCAGCATAGGAATCACTTCGGTCTTGGTTTCGGTGCAATTTGCGCACTTAATGGTCTTGACACCGTCAGTAGTGCAGGTAGCCGGGGTAGTGGCTACGCCCGCATCCCATGCGTGCTCCAGCTTGGCAATCGCCTCAGTGGTGGTCTTATTACAGCCTTCTTGCTTGCAAGTAAGGGTCTTGACGCCCTCTGCGGTACAGGTGGCCTGCTTGGTCACTTTTCCATTACCAAAGCTGTGGCTCAGCTTGGCAACAGACTTGGTGGTGGTTTCGTTACAGCCCTCTCTCTGGCAAGTAAAGGTCTTGACACCCTTAGCAGTGCAGGTAGGCTCTTTGGTCACTGTGCCTTTGTCCAGGCTGTGACCCAGCTTTGCAATGGTTTCTGTGGTTCCTTTACAGCCTTCTCTCTTACAAGCAAAGGTCTTGACACCGCTGGCGGTACAGGTAGGCTGTTTGGTTACTGTGCCCTTATCCAGGCTGTGACCCAGCTTTTTAACGGTCTCGGTAGTTTTGTGGGTACAACCGTTAGCGGTACATTTAAAGGTCTTGACACCGGAATCGGTGCAGGTAGCCGGCTTGGTCACTGTGCCGTTGTCCATATTGTGCTTGCTGCACACCACAGTCATTTTCACAGTGTTTACAGAGGAAGACACTGCACCATTTGCATCACGAACTGCTTCATCACCGGTGATGTTAGCGCTTCCTAATGGCGCATCGCTCTTTACCTTCATCTTAAAGGTGAAGATCTTACCGGAGAAATTTTTGGCTTCTGTGAGCATAAACGTACCGCTGCCATTTTTGAATTCAGCCAAAGAAGTTCCGGATACATTGCAAGTGCCCGAAACAAACTCAAACACATTCTTGTCGTAGGTTAGATCGATCAGTGCAGAACGCAAATTTTTCACTTCGGACAAAGAGATGGTGAAGCTCACGGTCTCGCCTCTGGACACGGTGGTTTTTTCTGCTTTGATGGTCATGGAAGCGCCTGCGGCAAAGGCGGTCACTGCGATGGTGGTTGCCAGCAACAGGCATACGAAAAATGCGAAAATTCTTTTCATTCTTATTTCCTCGCTTTCTTTAACTGCATACGCAAGTCATGTGCAAACGGATGCTTGCGGATTATCTAAATATACTATTTCAGGTCAGAGGATATCTTTCGGGGGCAAGCACATGCCGCAGCAGGTACAGTGCATCATCCTCGTTAACTTTACCGTCTTTGTTATAGTCCACAGGCTGATCTACCTGGTATCTATCGGGAGCAAGCACGTGCCGCAGCAGATAGAGCGCATCGTCCTCATTTATGATTTCGTCGTCGTTCAGGTTGCCGGGGGTATACAGGATCTCCTCAAATGCAGCAGTCAGCACTGCCGTACCGGCAGGATTGGAGGACGCATTTTCCGGATCGTAGGTATTGACGATCAGTTGGATCTTGTCCTCTTTTTCCACGGGAATGACACAAACAGGATCAGTAGTGGACAAACGCTCCTCACCATTGACCGTGTATTTCCAGTTGCCGTTGGGCATGGTGATCGTCAGTTCACCCTTTGCCTGTGCGGTCCATGTAAAGAAATATCCCTTGGAATTTGCCTGGATATTTGCGGTATTCTCGCCCATTACCAAAGCAGCGGGATTTTGCTCACTGCCCACAGGATAGGTAAATGTAACAGTGTAATCTCCGGCTTTGTCGATGTAGAATGCAAAGGGCGTATCGGCATAGGGCACCGATAACGCTACAGTGCCGTTTTGCGCTGCAGTTTCGTTAACGGAAAAGTCGCCTGTGCCGGTAACCGTCATAATCGCGCCGTAGAAACCACATTGATACCACGTGCTATCGCTTTGCGTCTTTACTTGGTTCTCCAGTTCCTTCAAGGAAATGGGGTTGCCCTCTGTGCCGTAGGGGTCTGCAAAACTGCCATACATGGTAAATTCCACAGCCAGCTGACTGGTCTTTTCCACTTTTATGGAAATTTCCGCATTGGCCGCAACTTCCAGCTCAAATTTTGCACTCGCTAAGTCGCTGTATGTAACACTGTTTGCACCCTGAGTCATGGTAATATCCACACCTTCCGGCAAGGTGCAGTCAAAGGACAGCACACCAGCCTTTGTGGGTGTCCACTTGTAGATCTTGCCGTCAGCGCCTTCAGGCAGAGAGACAGCCACCTGATCAATGCTATCCAGCTTAACCAGCTTGCCAACCAGCTCATCCATGTCAATAGAGTCTTTGGCAGCAAGCACGCTTGGGACCATAGAAACAACCAGTGCGATTGCCATAAGCAGGGAAAGTAAACGCTTCATTTATCATTTCCTCCTTAATTTTCGAAGAAAAACTACAAAAGTCAAATCTACCAATGTTTTATGATTTTATCATGATTTCAATATCTTTGCAAGGTTTTTTATAATGTTTTCATGAGAAAAATAGGTCTGTGCAGGGTCACAGACCCTATTATGACACGTTCTTCCAAATAGCCTAATTTCTAACCAGCAGGAGCTGTCCCACCGCTTTTTTGGGGGACAGCTCCTTAGGATTTATTTTGCTTTCTTTTCCTGCTTCAGGGTATTTTTCATGGTCTTGTAGTCCAGATAGGCTTCAGACTTCTTCCACTGCTTTTTGCCACGGATCCACAGCACCAGCGCAGCCACATACAGTACCCACAGCACAATAGTGGCAGTCAGCACCTTTGTGAGCAGAGGCAGCTGGCGCACCTTGATGGTGGTGTTGGGGCCAATGCCGTTCATGGCAGAGGAATTTGCCAGTGCATACAGGTTATGGTGGCAAGCCTCCCGCATTGCAGACACCATCACAGGATCGTTTTCGTACTTGGGCAGCTCGCTGACAATGTACCACAGCATTGCGTCGTAAGTGGTAACGCCTGCCAGCACGCCGTCAGCACCGGTGACCATGGGAGTAATGACGTTGTCGGTGATGGACATGCCGTTGTTGCCCCACTCGCCGCGCATAATATTGGTCATCAGACCCTTAACGCCGCCGGACCAAACTGCGCCCCAGCGGGTATACGCAGTCATGACGCCGTTGGCATCGCCATGCTCAAAGGCTGCCTGATATGCCTTCAGGTAGATCTCACGGGCAGCCTGCTCATTGAGCCACACGCCCAGACCGATGCGGTCCTGTTCGGAATCGTTCAGAGCAAAGTGCTTGATGACCACATCCACGCCCTTGTCCTGAATGCCCTTGACCTCGGCAGCGCACATAGCGCCGGAGAGGAAGCCGTCCTCGGAGTAATACTCAAAGTTTCTGCCGCCGTAGGGCATACGGTGCATATTTGCGCCGGGGCCGTACAGGCAGGAAACGTCTGCTGCCAGACAGTCATTGCCGATGATCTTGCCTACCTCATACAGCAGCATGCTGTTGAAGGTAGCGGCCATCACATCTTCGGAAGTGAACGCAGTCGTCTCCACGCCCAGGGCAGAGCCGAACAGCGCAACAGTCAGACCCTGTGGGCCATTCTCGTCACGGGAGCCGGGTGCGTGAACGGATTGGGCAGGCATTCTCCAGTGGAAGCTGTCACCGATCATGGCGACCATCTCATCGAAGGTCAGCTGATCCAGCAAAGTCTGCCACTTGGGATCGTCGTAGTCAAGGCCGATCATCTCTACCAGCTTAACGCCGTTTTCTGCGCCCAGGGTGGGCATTTCCACCGCCTCATAGTCCGCAGGATCATAGCGGTACTGCTGCAAATCCTTGATCAGCAGGTCGGTGAGCTTCAGCACGATCTGCTCGTCGGAGGGGTAAGTGCCGGTCCAGTCGTTACGGCTGAGCCATGTGACACTCTGACCCTTTGTGCCCTCGTACAGGTTGGGGTCAGCCAAAGACAACTGGTTGTTGATGGGCGTGCCGTTGAGAGAAGTTGCATAGGTCTTGTCGTCAAAAGCCTCTTGGGTGTATTTGAACGTCAGCTTAGCATTGCCGTCAACATCCATACGACCCTCGGTGGATGCCACAGTGTAACCCTTAGCTGCCAGCACATTGTTGACAGCATTGTGAGAATCGGTAGCAGCGGTCAGATAGTAGTCACCGGCATCCAGAATGTACGTGCCTGCGCCGTAGGTATCATAGGCCGCCAGATCCCGTTTCTGCACCTCAACCAGAACATTTTGGGAAGCGCCGGGTTCCAGGATCTCCGTCTTTCCAAAGCCGATCAGCTGCACAGCAGCCTTCTCCACCTTGTTGTCCTTGTCGTACTGGGTGTAGGGAGACTGGGCATAGACCTGTACGGTCTCCTTGCCTGCCACATTGCCGGTATTGGTGACGGTAACGCTCACCAGGAACATATCCTGTTTTTCGTCGTAGGTAACCGTCATGTCGCTATATTCGAAGGTAGTATAGCTCAGGCCATAACCAAAGGGGAAGGCAACGTCATTGCCGTAGGTATATTCCCCTGCGTTGCCGGTACCCATAACGAAGTCCTCGTAACGGGTCTCGTAATACTTATAGCCAACATAGATGCCTTCCTGATAGATCAGGTAGGTCTCTGCATAGTTGGGAATATTTTTTCCGTCGTAGCCGTCATAGGTGACGGGAACGAAGTTTTTCATAGCGGGGGCAGAGAAATTGTCATAGCAGTAAGTATCCACCAAGCTGCCGGAGGGATTGACCTTGCCTGCCAGAATATCGGTGACCGCATTGGTGCCGTAAGCGCCCACGCCGCCGATCCACAGGCAGGCGTCAATGGAATACTCGTTGTTCTTCAGAAATTCCACCTGCAATGCGTTGGAGGTATTGATCAGCAGGATGATGGACTTTACCTTGCCGTCAGCTTTCAGCTGCGCCAGACCGGAGAGCATATCCTTTTCGTTCTGGTCCAGCTGCAGATAATCCTGCTTGGCATCTGCGCCCTCGCCGCCAATACGGGAAATGGTCACAATGGCTGCATCGCCATAGGCAGCGATGGAATTTTTGACCTCGTCGGTGTAGGCGCTCCAAGGCGCTTCACCCACATTGAAAGAACCCAGCAGCGCTGCAGTCTCACCTGCTCCGGATTCCCGGGAGTACTTTGCACCTTCACCGGTGAGGTAGAAATCCCACAAAGTGGGGTTGACTTCCAAGCCGGACTTTTCCAGAGCCACCTTCAAGCTGTCTGCCTTAGAGGCATCCACGTTGCCGGAACCGGTACCGCCGTAAACGATGTTCACGGAGCTGGTGGACACAGTGCTGACCTTAGAGCCGGCAGCCAGAGGCAGCGCGCCGTTGTTCATCAGAAGCGCTGCACCCTCCGCCTCTACCTGGTAGCAGATCTTTGCGCCTGCATCCAAACGGGCTTCATTGGAATCAAAATCTTCTTTAAAATAAACTGCATTGGGATCTTCGTCGATCACATCCCAGAATCTGCCGCCTACCATGGCTGCCATAGTGTTGTCAAACAGCTTGACGACACCGGTGCCCACAGACAGCAAAATCGCAAAGACCAGGAAGAAAATACCCAATGTCTTCCACAGGGTAACATGCTTGCGCTTTGCCTTTTTGCATGCTTTTTTCAGCTGTTTCAGCTGAAGCTTTCTTTCGTCCATAACGTTCCTCATTTCTGTGCTTTTGCACGTAAGCTGGGCAAGCAAAGCAAAAGCCGCCTGCCAATATTTATAGGGAATTTCCGCGGTACCCGTATTCTATCATAATTCTCTCTTTAAATCAACCGTTGTCTGTGCTTTTTTCCTAAAATACGCAAATTTAAACCACAAAACATAGGTACTTAGTTAAAAATATCCGTATTTTTACAATTTTTTACAAAAGTTTAAAATATTGAAAATTCTGGGTTGCAGATGGCATACGTACCCCTACGCTGCGCAACTGCCGGAATAAAGACGGGATGTTTTCTGCCGGTAAAGCATCAAAAGACCCCGAACGCACAGCTCCGCAGTCATAGCGATCCACATGCCGTGCAAACCCAGCAGCCGGACCAGTAGGATCGCAAGACCAATCCGCACCACCCAAATACTGCCGATGTTCATCAAACTGGGAACAAAGGTATCGCCTGCGCCCCGCAGTGCGCCTGCCGCAACAATGGAAATACCAAACAGCGGTTCAGCGATCAAGCCGATCCGCAGCACCTGCGCCGCCAAATCTCTGACCTGCTGATCCGGGGTCAGTATCATAAATACCAACGGGCAAACCACTGCCATAAGCAGTCCCGTAACGCCCATAAAAAGGCCGCCCAGAGCCGTGCAAATATTGCCATACCGCTTTGCCAGTTTCATATCACCGGCGCCCACATTTCTTCCCACCAGCGTTGTGGCTGCTGAACCGATGCCGTATCCCGGCATATAGCACAGGCTTTCCGCTGTTATTGCAAAAGAATGGGCAGCGATTGCCACAGCGCCTAATGGTGCAATGATGGCTGTGGATATAACCATCGCGCCGCACATAGCGATCTCCTGCACTGCAACCGGCACACCGATCTGGAATGCCTTTTTCAAAATTCCCCCTTGGAAGCTGCCCCTTTCTCTGGTACGCAAAGAAAGTCTTTTGTTGGACACGCAGCAGCGGTACACCATAACCAGCGAAATCACAACGCAGGCAAGACCCGTTCCGATCCCCGCGCCCAGAACACCGTACTTGGGAATGAAGATCGCATTGAATACCACATCCAGCAGACACATGACAGCATTGAGAACGCTGGGTGTGATCATATCACCGCAGCACTGCAAATAAGAAGCGCACAAATTACTCATCTGGGAGAATGGCAGCGCCAGAGCGAACACCAAAAAGTACATCGCCGCATCTTTTTGTATGGCTGTATCGCCACCCAACCACTGGGGAAGAAATTTGCTGATCGCCGCCCCAAACAAACATAAAAATCCGGACAAAATCAAGGCAGAAATCAATCCGTGGCGCACCACATTTCTTGCATTTCGGTCTTGTTCCGCACCAATGTGATGGGCAACCTGCACTGAAAAGCCGGCACTGACCGCATAGGTGATACCGTTCATGAGCCAAGTGCTGGAGGCAACCAGTCCTATTGC
>JAZRUM010000032.1:0-29441 GCA_045652545.1 Faecousia sp.
TGGAATCCCTCTCTATTGTAGACGTGTGGTCGGCAAACCACTTCTGCTCTATTGGGGGATTCTTTTTGATTTCTTTGTTCTCCGCTAAAGCTTTTTTATGCCCCCGGCAGAGCCGGGGGTTAACTTTGGTCAACCAAAATAGTCCCCTGCATCATGGGTCCCATGATGCAGGGGATATTTTCCTTATCTAGGTGCTGTCATTTTATAGCACCTGTTTGTATTTTAGCAGCAGCCGCAGTTGTTGTCGCAGCCACAGCCGCAACCGTTGTTGGTGGTCATCAGGCCATTGTTGCCACAGCCACAGAACAGAATAAGCAGAATGATAATCCAGCAGCAGTTGCCGCCCCAACCGTTATTGCACATAATAAATACCTCCAGATTTTCTCAAGCGGCTTTATCTCCGCTCATTCCAAGATATTCCCCAGCGGTAATTTTGTGCATAGGGTTAGAAATTCTGGCAATACTGCCATTAGAAGGCGGTGGTATCGTGCAAGGATTTACCTGCAAAACCCGGATCGTCACCGGGGAAAACGCTTTGGATCACTTAAAAACCTCCGGTATCCGGCGGCTTTTTTTGGTTACGGATCCTTACTTTTATGAAACCGGCACTGCACAACGGATCGCTCAGCTGACCGATGCGGAAGATGTAACGATTTTTTCTGATGTGAAGCCGGATCCGGATGTAACATTGGTGGCGCAAGGGGTCGCTAAGCTGAAAGCTTTTGATCCCGACGGAATAATCGCTTTGGGCGGAGGAAGCACCATAGACTGCGGCAAAGCTATGCTGCATTTTTCCGGCAAACAGATCACATTTATTGCAATTCCCACCACCTCCGGTTCCGGCTCGGAGGTAACAGACTTTGCAGTTGTTACCAACAACAATGTAAAGTACCCACTGGTGGATGCCGCTTTGCGCCCGGATGTGGCGATTTTGGACAGCTCGCTACTGCAAAGTCTGCCCAAAAGTCTGGTAGCTGATACCGGTTTTGACGTTCTGTGTCATGCCATTGAGGCCTATACCGCAACAAACGCAGGAACCTTTTCCGATACTTTGGCAAAGGAAAGCTTCTGTATCGCTTACGCAAATTTACCGGCCAGCTACTCCGGACAGGTGCATGTGCGGGGTGCTGTTCATGAGGCTGCCACCATGGCAGGTCTGGCCTTTACCCAGGCTGGATTGGGTCTTTGCCATGCTATGTCCCACGCATTGGGCGGTGTTTTCCACCTGCCCCACGGACGGCTCAATGCAATCCTATTGCCTGCAGTCATTGGCTGTAACGCCCATATTTGTGCCGGAAAGTACGCAAAGCTGGCCCGGGCAGCAGGCATTTCAGGGGCAGCAGACACCGTGGCGGTGCGAAATCTATGCAACAGTCTAACGCGTCTGCGTCGGGAGCTGAATATGCCCCAAACCCTGAAGGAAGCAGGCGTTGATCCTCGGCAGGTGTGGCACAGCGCTCCGAAGATCGTTGCAGCGGTACTGGCTGACCCCTGCTGCAAAACCAACCCTATGCCGGTGGAAGATTTTATGGTACGCAGAATTTTGGAAGAGGTGACCGGCCGTGTCTGATCTGCTATCGGTAGGACTGGACGTAGGCACGACCACCACCCAGTTGATCGTATCCAGACTAACCGTGGAAAACCGCGCCTCCGGTTTTGCTGTTCCGGAAATGCAGATCTCCAATCGGCAGGTGCTGTATCGCTCCCCGGTGCACTTTACCCCCCTGATCGAAGACTCTCTTGTGGATGGTGATGGCGTTCGCGCCATCCTGGAGCAAGAATACAAATCCGCCGGGATCACCAAGGATACCGTGGATACCGGGGCTGTCATCATCACCGGAGAGACCTCCCGGAAAGAAAATGCAACCTCTGTACTGCACGCCCTTTCTGATTATGCGGGAAATTTTGTGGTGGCCACTGCCGGACCGGAACTGGAAAGCATATTGGCTGCCAAAGGCGCAGGGGCAGATGCTTTGTCTGCGCAAACCGGCAAAGCAGTGCTGCACATGGATATTGGCGGCGGCACATCCAATCTTGCGTTGATACAAGATGGAAAAATTACTGCCACCGGTTGTCTGAACGTTGGGGGAAGATTGATCAAAACCGACTCCGGCGGCAAAGTGACTTATGTATCGCCGGTACTGGATAAATTGACACGGCTGCAGCCGGGGGATTGCCCCACACCGAGCCAACTGCAAGAGATTGCGCAGCTTTTGGCCACCGGACTGGAAATGGCAGCAGGACTGCGCCCGGCAACAGAGCTCCTTTCCCATCTGCTCACCCGGGAAGTGACCACCCTTTGGACACCCCCCGCAGAAGACTGCATCCTCTCTTTTTCCGGAGGCGTTGCAGACTGTATTGAATCCGCTCATATGCCGGGCGCATTCGGTGACATAGGCGTGGAATTGGGACAGGCAATCAAAAACAGTTTGCTGTGTCAAAAAGAATATGTCATGGGAACAAACACCATCCGCGCAACGGTCATTGGTGCCGGCTGCTTCAGCACCCAATTATCCGGCAGCACCGTGTTTTATAAAAATGTGACGTTGCCTCTGAAAAACCTGCCGGTAACCGTTTTTTCTGCAAAGGAACAAAAAGACGACAACTTACCGCAACTAATCAGCAGCAGGTTTTCCCGTTTTGATACAGACACTGTAGTGCTGGCACTGCCCGGCTATACCAGCGGTTACGGTCAGCTGGCAGATCTGGCGGCAAAAATCGCCCGTGGCACAGCCGGAAAACCGATCATCCTTTGTCTGGAAGCGGATATGGCAAAAGCATTGGGGCAAAAGCTATCCTTGTTGCAGCCGGATGTGCCCTGTCTGTGCATTGATCGGGTAGTGTTGCAAGCGGAAAGTTTCTTGGACATCGGCGCACCGGTAGGCCCGGCGCTGCCGGTGGTGGTCAAGACCCTTGTGCTGCAAAATAATCACTAAAGGAGTGCTTTCATGAAACTGAAAACGACCCTTTTGGGAAAGACATATGAATTTAAGACGCTAAAAGAAGTTCTTGCCAAAGCAAACGAAGAAAAGACCGGCGACCAGTTGGCAGGTCTTGCGGCAGAAACTGCGCAAGAACGGGTAGCTGCCAAGGTGGTGCTGTCCGCTGTGACGCTCCACGACCTGCGGGAAAATCCGGCAGTTCCCTATGAGACTGACGAAGTCACCCGGATCATTCAGGACGATGTGAACGAAGCCCAATACCGAAAAATTCAAAATTGGACAGTTTCCGAGCTGCGTGAATGGCTGTTGTCGGAAACCACCTCCGATGCAGACATTCGTCGGCTCAGCCGGGGATTGACCTCAGAAATGGTGGCAGCTGTTTGCAAGCTGATGAGCAATCTTGATCTCATTTATGCCGCAAACAAGATCACCGTCACCGCCCATTGTAACACCACCATCGGTTTACCGGGCACGCTGTCCTGCCGTCTGCAGCCAAATCACACCACCGACGATCCGGACGGCATCACCGCATCGGTGTTGGAGGGGTTGTCCTTTGGCGCAGGAGATGCGGTAATCGGTCTGAATCCGGTAACCGACTCGCCGGAGCAGGTAGGCAAGGTGCTGCGTCGCTTCCAAGAAATCAAAGAGCATTGGCAGATTCCCACCCAGATCTGTGTCCTTGCCCACGTCACTGCCCAAATGAAAGCAGTGCGCAACGGTGCGCCTTGCGACCTCATCTTCCAGTCCATTGCCGGTTCTCAGGCAGGCAACGAAGCGTTTGGTTTCAATGCTGACACCATCGCGGAAGCCCAAGACCTGTTGCTTCACGAGGGCACAGCAGAAGGTCCGAATGTGATGTATTTTGAAACAGGACAGGGTTCGGAGCTGTCCTCCAACGCCCACCACGACACCGACCAAGTGACCATGGAGGCCCGCTGTTACGGCTTTGCAAAGCGATTCTCTCCGTTCTTGGTAAATACTGTGGTCGGCTTTATCGGTCCGGAGTATCTGTACGATGCCCGGCAGGTGACCCGAGCCGGTCTGGAAGACCATTTTATGGGCAAGCTCACCGGCATTTCCATGGGTTGCGACTGCTGCTACACCAATCACATGAAAGCCGACCAAAATTCCATCGAGAATCTGGCGGCGCTTTTGACCATGGCAGGCTGCAACTATTTCATGGGCATCCCCCACGGGGACGATATTATGCTCAACTACCAAACAACCGGTTTCCGGGAAACTGCCGCTCTGCGGGAGCTTACCGGCAAAACTGCTATCCCGGAATTCCAGCAGTGGTTGGAAAAAATGGGATTTTACGAAAACGGCAAGCTGACCAAAAAAGCCGGCGACGGCTCAACTTTGCTGTTCTAGGAGGGATAACGATATGAATAAACAGGAACTTTCCCAAATGGTGGCCGAGATCCTGCGCACCATAGAACTCCCGGAACCTCAAGTAAAAGGCAGTGACTACAAACCCACACAAGCGCAACCGGTACAGCAAGACACCGGTTATGAAGACGGCGATTTTGTGACCGATGTGACCCAGCTGGATCTTCGTAAGCTGTACCTGGTAGAAGATGCCCAAGAGCCGGAAAAATATAAAAAGTTAAAAGAAAAGACCCCTGCAAGACTTGGTTCCGGACGGGCGGGCGCACGGTATAAAACCTTAACCATGCTCCGCTTCCGGGCAGACCACGCGGCAGCGCAGGATGCGGTTTTTTCGGAGGTCCCTGATGACTTTGCACAGAAGAATCATTTGATCCCCCTGCAAACCCGGTGCAAAGACAAAGATGAATACCTGACCCGCCCGGATCTTGGCAGATGTTTCGACGACGAAAATCAACAAAAGCTCCGCAGCGCTATTGCCGGCACACCCCAAGTGCAAATCGTAGTCGGTGACGGTCTTTCCTCTGCAGCCATTTTGGCAAACGCAATGGATTGCATGCAATCCATCGCCGACGGATTAAAGCTCCAGGGGATTCCTTTAGGGCAGGCAGTGTATGTAAAATACTGCCGGGTAGGCGCAGGGGATGCAGTCGGTGATGTCACCGGCTGTCAAGTAGTGTGCGTACTGGTGGGTGAACGCCCCGGTCTGGTGACTGACAAGAGTATGTCTGCATATATCACCTATCAACCCCATACCGGGGTGTCGGAATCTTCCCGGACTGTGGTTTCCAATATCCATGAGCAAGGCACACCCGCTGTGGAAGCAGGTGCATTTATAGCGGAGTTGATCGGCAAAATATTGGACAAAAAAGTATCCGGAGTGGGATTGCAGCTATGATTCCTGTAAAAATATTGGCTGTGCAATATCTGCCCGGCGCTTCCCCTGCTCTATGTAAAGCGCTTAGTGCGCCCAAAGGTTACCCCAGTCTTGCCCTGCTGACCACAGACTGCGACGACGCCACGTATATTGCACTGGATGAGGCTACCAAAGCCGCAGACGTAAAGGTTTGTTACAGCCGCAGCTTTTATGCCGGGGCAGCCAATGCCTCCACCCCCTATGCAGGGGAAGTCATTGGCATTCTGGCCGGTACTACCCCCGGCACTGTGCGCAGTGGCATGGAAGCTGCCCTATCCGCACTGCAGCACATTGGGTTTGAAGAAACAAACCATGTGCCATATCTTGCCCATACTGTCAGCCGTACAGGGTCTTTCCTGTCAGCAGAAGCCGGGGTGCAGGAGGGCACGGCTTTGGCGTATCTGATTGCCCCTCCTTTGGAAAGCATGTACGCCATGGATGCGGCTTTAAAGTCCGCAAACGTTAAGTTATGTAAACTATACAGTCCCCCCAGCGAGACCAATTTCGGTGGCGGACTTTTAAGCGGCACGCGATCTGCCTGTGAAGCAGCCTGCGCTGCCTTTGCTGCCGCTGTCGCCAAAGTAGCAACCAAACCAATAGATTAAATTCCAATTTAGCGAGCAGTTTCATTATTGGATGTAGGGGCGACCATTGTTTAATTTAGGTATGATTGCCCCCGGCAATCATTAATATTTTAGATTCGCTGCGCGGAGCACCACGCCCGTGCAGAGAAACATTACGAATTCGCCTGCAATTTCCACGCATACGCAACATTGTGCCGCCGGGCGAGCAATGCTCGCCCCTACGAGTTCTATCGATAGACAGCTCGATAAACTGGAATTTAATTCTCAATTCTCAATTCTCAATTTTGAATTACATTCAGTTCTGACCTCTGCGGGAGCTGAGCACATCCCGGATATTTAAAAGCTTGTTGCGGATAGATTCCAGCTCCGCCACGTTTTTTACCTCGAAACGCACGGTAAATACACTGTGACCGCCGGGGATGTCCTTGCCGGTCAATTCCTTCACACGGATGCGTGAGGTGGTCATGACCGTTGCCACGTCCAAAAGCAGACCGTCCCGGGTGATGCAGTCCAGCTCCAGCGTGGTTTCAAAGGGCTGCTCCTCTTGGTGATCCCAGCGCACACGCACCCAACGGGCGGCTTGCTCCGGATCGTGGGCGCCAATGGTGTTGGGGCAGTCTGCCCGGTGGACAGACACACCAAAACCTTTGGTGATATAGCCAATAATGGCATCGCCGGGGACGGGGGTGCAGCATTTGCTGAATTTGATCATGCAGGAATCGATGTCCTCTACAATCACGCCGTTTACTGCGTGACGGTCCCGCTTGCTTGTTTCTTCCGGATTGGTACGCAAGGGGTTCAGATTTGTTTTCTCTGCCTTGACTGCTTTGTTGACGTCGTCACGGATCCTGCCAACGGCTTTTACTGCGGTCAGACCGCCGTAACCGATGGCGGCATACAGGTCATCCCAGTTATCAAAGGCAAGCTTTTTCAGCAGGTTCTTTTGCAGGTCTTCGTCCATCGTACCGGGCAGGGGCAACAAAAGACGCTTGGCCTCTGCTTCAAAGCTGGATTTGCCGTGGAGGATGTTTTCCTCACGCTTCTCTTTCTTGAACCACTGCTTGATCTTTGTTCTTGCCTGATTGGATTTGCAGATATTCAGCCAGTCCCGGCTGGGGCCTTTGGCGGCTTTGGATGTGATGATCTCTACAATATCGCCATTTTGCAGTGTAGCATCGATGTTAACGATCCGGGCATTGACTTTTGCGCCCACTAAAGAGTTGCCGACACCGGAGTGGATGGCATACGCAAAGTCAATGGGGGTAGAACCGGAGGGCAAAGAAACGATCTTGCCCTTGGGGGTAAAGACAAACACCTCGTCGTCGAACATATCGATCTTGAGGGAGTTTACATAATCTTCTGCGTCGGTGTCCTGCTGGCTTTCCAGCAGACGGCGCACCCACTCAAAATCCTTTTCATTTCCGCTGCCTGCGCCTTGCTTATATTTCCAGTGGGCAGCAATGCCGTACTCAGCCGTTTCGTGCATTTCCCAGGTGCGGATCTGCACCTCAAAAGGCACGCCTTGCCTGCCGATAACGGTGGTGTGCAGGCTTTGGTACATATTTGGCTTGGGAGTGGAAATGTAGTCTTTGAATCGTCCGGGTACCAGATTGAACAGGTCATGAATATGACCCAGTACGTTGTAGCAGTCGGGAATGGATTCTACAACCACCCGGAAGGCATAGATGTCGTATAGCTCCTCAAGGCTTTTGCCCTGGGCTTTCATTTTCCGATAGATGGAGTACACGTGTTTGATGCGGCCATAGGTTTTGCTCTTGATACCCATGTCGGTAAGACGGGTGGAGATCCGTTCCTGCACAGTGCGCATAAAGGCCTCGTCTTGTTCTTTGTGGGCCTTTAAGTATGCCATGATATCCTCATAGCCGGCAGGGTCCAAGTACCGAAGGGCAATATCCTC
Organism: Faecousia sp.; assembly: GCA_045652545.1. GTDB lineage: Bacteria > Bacillota > Clostridia > Oscillospirales > Oscillospiraceae > Faecousia. The sequence continues at coordinate 7,747 of JAZRUM010000032.1, forward strand.
CAGCTCCCATTTCATCTTTTGCATACCGAGACGGTGGGCCAGAGGGGCATAGATATCCATGGTCTCCCGGCATTTGGTGATCTGCTTTTCTGGAGACTGATACTGCATGGTGCGCATATTGTGCAGACGGTCAGCGATTTTGATCAGCATAACCCGGATGTCTTTGGACATGGCCATAAACATTTTGCGCAGGTTTTCCATCTGCCGCTCCTCGGAGGAGGAGAAATTGGCACGGGTCAGCTTGGTAACGCCCTCGACCAGTTCTGCCACGGGCTCGCCAAACAGGGTGGCAATTTCATCGTGGGAGGTGTCGGTGTCTTCAATGCAGTCGTGCAGGATCGCGCCCAGAATGGCATCGGAGTCCAGTCCCATGTCTGCCACGATTTCCGCAACGGCAAGGGGGTGGATGATGTAAGGAGAGCCGTCTTTGCGCTTTTGCAGCTTGTGCCTATCCTGCGCAAAGGCAATGGCTTGCTCGATCAAAGTCAGATCCTTGCCGGGCATATATTTATCTAGTGTTGCCATTAAAGAATCATAGTGTTCGGCATAGGTTTCCATAAAGCACCTCGGGTCAATTCTGGTTTGTTGCCTGCATCAGCAGCTGCATCGTCCGGCTTTGGGAAAGGTCGGCCTTTCCTTCTGTGGGAATCAGACGGATGGTCATGTACTTGTGCTGACGGAAGATTTCGATGAGGCCTACATCTGCAAAGATATCCAAGCAAGTTAAAAACATACCCAAATTCATGGGCATATTGGTGGCGCGTACCAGCTTTCGGCATAGGCAGGGGGGCGTTTCTTGCAGAACACCGCCTTCGGCTGCGGCAAGATACCGCCATACGATACCCAGCGTGTTCCGGTCGGGCAGCAGCGTTGCGGCAGAAGCGGCATCCGCTGCGCCTTTTTTCAATGCGTGGTAAGCAGCCGTATCCATAGAACATTCTGCTTTACAGGAAGGACGGATATCCTGTACATTCAGCTGTACGGTCCGCTCCCCCCGATAGTCGTTGATCTGGGGTATGTATGCCACGTCGACGGTATCTCCCTGCTCCACAGATGCCAATTCGTTCCCGGCGGAGAACCAAATACCGGACAGAATGTGTCTGCCGGAGCGCAGCCTTAACCGCATATGCCGTCCGTTGCCCACAGTGTTGATCCGCTCCAAAACCATTGACTGGGTGACCAGCACCGGCTTGGGACAGCCGTTGCCGCAGGGCTCCAGCTGACACAGCGCATCGATATTTGGGACAGTGAGCATTTCCGGGGGGATGACGCAATCTGCTTCCAGCACGGTCCGGAGGGTGTTGTCACTGTAAAAATCCCGGGCGATCCGGCAGATTTCCTGACGGAAGGCGGGGATATTGTCTTTGGAAATGGTGAAACCTGCGGCCATTTCGTGACCGCCATAGCTTTCCAGCAGCGGCGCCAATGTGCTGAGACTGGAGAAAAGGTTGAAGCCGCCATAGCTGCGGGAACTGGCTTTTCCGTGTTCGCCGTCCAAACAGATCAGGAAGGTGGGGCGGCAGAATTCCTCGCAGATGCGGCTGGCAACGATGCCCACAACACCCTGATGCCAGCTTTCATCAGCCAGTACGATGGCATCCGGGATCTCGCCTTCCGGCAGCATCTTTACTACTTGATCATAAATTTCTGATTCCACACCCTGCCGCTGCTTGTTCAGTTCACACAGCGCCTGAGCCGCCCGGTGTCCGATCTGGGGATCTTGGGTCAGGAAAAGCGTAATAGCAAGGTCGATCTGACCCATTCGCCCGGCTGCGTTGATCCGGGGGGCAAGGGTATACCCTACGCAGGAGGCAGTCAACGCATTTGTGTCGCAGCCTGCCAGCTCCATCAGCGCGGCAATGCCGGGACGCTGGGTGTTTTGCAGCAGCGCAAGACCCCGGGAAACGAATACCCGGTTCTCCCCACACAGGGGCATTACATCGGCTACCGTACCCAGGCATACCATATCTGCGTAAGCGGACAGAACGTCCTGCTGGCTGCCGCAAAGGGCGCTTGCCAGCTTAAAAGCCACACCCACACCGGACAGATCCTTGTGGGGATAGCGGCAGTCGGGGCGGTGGGGATCCACCACCGCAACAGCATCCGGCAGTTCTTTTTTGCACTCGTGGTGATCGGTAATGACCAAATCGATTCCAAGCTGCTTGCACAGAAGCGCTTCTTCCATGGCGGTGATGCCACAGTCAACCGTGACGATCAGTTTGACACCTTCTGCGTGCAGTTGGTTGATGGCGATGGGGTTCAGACCGTAGCCTTCTTCCAGCCGTCCCGGGATGTAAGGCACACAGTTGCCGCCCATGGAGCGGATAAAGTCTGTCAAAAGGCAAGTGGCGGTGATGCCGTCCACGTCGTAGTCGCCAAATACGGCAATTTTCTCACCGCCCGCAAGGGCCAATGCCAGTCGTCCTGCCGCCAGATCCATGTCTTTCATGGAAAAGGGGTCGTGCAGCGTGCTGTCGCAGCTCAGGTATGCCTTTGCCTGTCCGGGATTTTCCATGCCTCGGGCAGCAAGGACCATGGCGGTCAGGGGGGAGCAACCCCCGGAAAGGAGTGCGTTGACAGCTTCCATTTTCGGTTCCGTAGTTTTCCAGATTCCGTACCTCAAGATATAACACATCCAATTTATCGGGGCAACTCTGAAAAACTACCCTTTTGCGATTTGGGCGCATCTTTTGCCCCAATTTTTCGTTTCGGAAAGTACGCAATACACAAAGTATTCCGAGCTTTCCGAACCTTAATTTGGAACAAGATCTGCTGCCCAAATCATCAAAAAGTAGTTTACAGAGGTTGCCACATCTTTATTTTCTATACATTATAACAAAGAATAGACGGATGTACAATAGTAAGTTTTGCATTTGAAAAAATCCGGCTTGGGGTCAAAAAGACCTCAAACCGGATTTTCTATGGGGTAAAGGTGGCAGGCGCAAAGATGCCCCGGGGAGCGTTCTGTCAAGGACGGAACGGTATGGGTGCAGATATCCATGGCGTGGGGGCATCGGGGATGAAAGGGGCAGCCTTTTGGAGGATCGATTGGGGAGGGAACAGAGCCGGTCAATACTGTGTGGGCAGTTTTTTTGTCCGGGTCTGGAACAGGAATCGCGGAAAACAGCACTTGGGTATAGGGATGCATGGGATTTTTGTACAATTCGTCTGTATCTGCCTGTTCAACAATCCGCCCCAGATACATGACAGCCACCGTGTCGCACATGTGTTCCACTACAGAAAGATCGTGGGAGATAAACAGATAGGTCAAGGCGTACTGGCACTGCAGGTCTTTCAGCAGGTTTACGATCTGTGCCTGTACCGATACATCCAAAGCCGATACCGGCTCGTCGCAAACAATAAATTGGGGGTTCAGCGCCAGCGCCCGGGCAATGCTGATCCGCTGCCGCTGACCGCCGGAAAATTCATGAGGGTAGCGATTTTTGTAAGAAGGCTGCAGACCGCAGTTTTCCATGATGCGGTTTACGTGATCCCTTAGCTGCTGCCGGGGCACGATCCCGTGTTCCCGGACAGCCTCAGCGATCAGCTCGCCTACCGGAAGACGGGGGGACAGGCTGGACAGAGGGTCTTGAAAGATCAGCTGCATTTTCGGTCGCAGCTGCCGCAGCCGGGAGGCAGACAGGCGATAGATGTCCTGCCCTTGAAAATATACGTCTCCTGCGGTTTTTTCCCCGGCTAATCGCAACAGCATGCGTCCGGTGGTGGACTTTCCGCAGCCGGATTCTCCCACCAGTCCCATGGTAGTACCCCGGTAGATCTGGAAGCTGACACCGTCTACTGCTTTCAGGATGCCATTTCTGACAGGGTAGTATTTTTTCAGATTTTCCACCTGCACAATGGGTTTATCGGCCATTTTGGACCTCCTTGTAACAGCTGACCCAATGGGTAGGCGACAGCGTGACCCGGCAGGGGTATTCCTGTTCGCAGTCTTGTGATGCGTGGCTGCAACGGCTGCGAAAATAGCAGCCTTTGGGCAATGCCATAGGGTCAGGCACCGTGCCGCCAATGGCATAAAGGGCGTCTGACTTTTTGCCCACCACCGGCTTGGATGCCATCAGCCCTAAGGTGTATGGGTGGGCGGCGCTGTGAAAAATCTCCTGTACAGTGCCGGCCTCGACCACTCTGCCTGCGTACATCACCACCACCAGATCGCACAGCTGTGCCACAACCCCCAGATCGTGGGTGATGAACATGACGGCACTGCCCAGTCGGTCCTTCATATCCCGCAGCAGGGAAAGGATCTGCGCCTGCACCGTTACATCCAGCGCGGTAGTGGGTTCGTCCGCAACGATCAGCCGTGGATTGCAGGCCAGCGCCATAGCAATGCACACCCGCTGCCGCATACCGCCGGAAAGATTGTGGGGATACATCCGCGCTACCCCTTTTGGGTTAGGAATGCCCACGGTTTCCAGCAGGTCTGCTGCTTTTTTGAAGGCGTCTTCTTTTGTGGGGCGGCTTTTGTCATGCAACAGCAGCACCTCTGCGATCTGGCTGCCAATGCGCATCACCGGATTCAGCGCGGTCATTGGCTCTTGGAAGATCATGGAGATCACATTGCCCCGCAGCTGCTGCATCACAGATTCCGGTGCTTTGGTCAGATCGTAGGCATAGTCGCCCATGTTCAGCCGGATCGCGCCACCGACGATTTTTCCCTTCGGTTTTTGCAGCAGACCCATCAGTGACAGGCTGGTGACAGATTTGCCGCAGCCAGATTCTCCCACGACGCCCACCACCTTGCCGGCAGGAATGTCAAAACAGATGCCGTCTACGCTGCGGACGATGCCGGCATCCGTGTAAAACCATGTTTGCAGGTTGTCAAATTCCACCACATTGACAGGGTCTTCCATTTGGGTGATATATTCTTTTGCCAAAATCCCACCGCCTTAAAGTTCCAGTTTGTGGAGCAGTTGCTCAAATTAAGAATTTAGAATTAAGAATTATGAATTTAAACGATGTGCGAAAATAATTCTTAATTCATAATTATTAATTTTTAATTGAAAAGAAAACGCATTAAATCGAGAGTTATCGCTTCATTTTGGGGTCAAAGGCGTCTCGCAGACCGTCTCCTACAAAGTTAAAGCCAAGCACTGACAGCACCAAAGCGATACCTGCCGGGATCCATACAAACCAATAGGAGGTCAGTACATGCACGTTGGACACATCGTTCATAATGTTGCCCCAAGAGGCAAAGGGGAATTTTACCCCCAATCCCAAAAAGGACAGGGTGGCTTCCGTCAAAATAGTTGAGCCCAGACTCATGGTGCAGGTGACGATCAGCTGTGGGATCACATTTGGCAGAAGATGCCGGAAGATCCGCCGGGAGGGGCGTAAACCAACCGCCTCTGCGGCAGTCATAAATTCCTGCTCCCGCAGACTTAAAATTTGTCCACGCACCAACCGGGCGATCCCGGGCCAGCCCAGAAGTCCTAAAATCAGCATCAAATAGAGCATTCTGATGCGGCTTTCCAGCCGCAGTCCATCCATCAGCGCGCCGAGAATGATCAGCAAAGGCGTGGTGGGAATGCAGTAAAAAACGTCCACAAGACGCATAATGCCCTCGTCTACCCATTTGCCGAAATAACCGGCGATGCCACCCAGTAACGTGCCCAAAAGTCCGGAAATGAGCACCACGATAAAGCCGATCACCAGCGATACTCTGCCACCGTACATTAGCCGCGTCAGCACGTCCATGCCGTTTTTATCCGTACCCAAAGGATGGGCTTTGGATGGCGCTGCGTAGCTGTCCCACACACGGGTGGCGGTCTGTTCCCGGACAGACCAGATTCCGGTAGCGGCATCCCGAAAAAGGGAGAATTGCCGACCGGCATACTGGAAGCGTTCCTGCCCATGGCTTACAGCGTGCTTAACAAGGGCGCGAAATTCTTCCGAGAGGGTTCCAACAGTGCTTTGCAGCACAAAGGGACTGACACTGCCTACAGAAGCGCCGTCCAAAAAAACATTGCCATCTTCGTCTATTTCGTATGCTTTTCCGGCTGCAGAAAAGCTGTTGGCAGTTTCTGCAAAGGCTCTCAGGGCGCTGCATTGCAAATCGTAGCCCTCCAAACCGGTGGCAATGGCGGTGGTGGCAAAGCCTAAGCTCTGCCCCCGGGAGGTTATCTCGTAAAAGTTTGTTCCGTAAGGGGTGATGATATAAGGGACTTGGCGGAGGGTGACATCATACTCCCCACGGCTGATGGCAAGGGCAAGTCGGGAGCGGGTCACGGTATCCAGTGTTTGCCCCGGGGCTTCCGTAAAGCGCAAGGTGCTGTTTTCTGTGACAGCGGCATATTCCTTGGACTGCTGCTCCAGTCGGTAAAACACCTGATCCTGTCCGTAAGGACTGAAAAAACCGCCCAAAAAGGAAAAGGCGAACATAAACCCCAGAATCCCGAGACCCGTTGCTGCCAGTTTGTTTCGGAAAAACCGCTTGGCAGTCATAGATCCGGGTGAAAGCTGTTTCACAGAATCACCTCCCCAGACGGATCCGGGGATCCGCAATGGCATAAGCCACGTCAGAAAGCAGGTTTCCCAACAGTGTCAATGCCGCTAAAAAAGTCAGATAAAAAATGGAAAAGGGAATGTCTCCGGCAACCATAGCCTGATAGGCGGTGTAGCCGATGCCATTGATACCGAACAGGGTCTCCGTAACCAACGCTCCGGAGAACAATCCCGGCAGGCTGCCGCCTATGATGGTCACCAGGGGGATCAGGGTGTTGCGGAAGGCGTGGCGGAAGATCACCTGCTTGTCCGACAGACCCTTTGCCCGGGCGGTGCGGATATAATCTGCGCTGAGCACCTCCAGCATATTGGTCCGGGTGTGGCGCATCAGAGAACCAACGGAAATGACCACAATGGTCAAAACCGGCAGAACCAGATGGTGGGCAATGTCCAGAAATTTTCCGAAAGGGGAAAGAGCTTGATGATCTCTGCCCACCAGTCCGTACAGGTCAAACCATCCCAGCTTTACAGAGAAGATCAGCTTTAAAACGGTGGCGAAAAAGAACGTGGGCAAGGAAATGCCGATCAGCGCGCCGGTGGTAATGGTGTAATCTGTCAAGGTGTATTGCTTTCGGGCTGCAAGGATGCCCAAAGGGATTGCGATGGCAAGCTCCAAAAGCAGCGCAGTTGCGCCCATGGCGAAGGACACGCCGATCACCTGAGAGAATTTTTCCGTTACGGGCATAGCGTATTTCCAGCTGTCCCCAAAATTCAAGGTCACAAGATTTTTCAGCTGGATCAAAAAGCCTTGAAAAATCCCGGTATCCAGACCGTACTGTGCATTTAGCTGCTGTACCCACTGCTCGTAAGGCTTTGCGCCGGGCGCTTGGGAGAGCTGCATGGCCATTGTTTGCACATAGCTTGCCGGCAATGAGCGCATTAAAAGATAAATGAAAAACACGACCACCAGCAAGATCCCTGCACAGATCCCCAGTCGTTTTGTGATATAGCGCAGCATTTGCCGGCCTCCCTTCGTGCATTGAAAAATCAGGATAAAATTTCGATTTACCGAGCTGTTAGATAGACGCACAATCCAACGCCCCCCTTGCCTAAAGGGGGGTGGGTCGCCGTAAGGCGAGCCGGGGGGATATTGTAACGAATTCGCTGGAACTGCTTGGGTGCGTTGAGAATTTTACTGCAAATCCCCCAGACGAAAATCAAAGATTTTCGCCAGCCCCCTTTAGATAAGGGGGCCTGGAGAGGTACAAATGATAATTTGAAACACCTCGATAAACTGGAATTGGGAGCTTATTTCAATTTTAGGTTTTGAATATCGTTTTCCCAGTCCCAGAAGGTTGTCATGTCCGGGGTGAGGGTGGACAGATCCACCCGTTTGGCAGAGAAAACAGTGGCATTTTGCCGCTGATACATAGGCACTTCTACTGCCCAGTCGGCAATGATATCCAGACATTCCCGGTAAAGGGTTTTGCGGTAAGTCTGGTCGCTGGACTGGCGGGCAAGGAGGATCAGCTCGTCTAGCTGGTCGTCCTTAATGAAATAGGTTTTTTCGTTGGAGCTGCCTTGAGAATGGTATACCTGATAAAGGTCCGGGTCGGGAGTAGCGCCCCATGCCATAGAAAACAGTTCCGCAGTACCGGCATTTACCGCATTGGTCAGTTCGGAAAAGTTGGAAAGGTCTGTAACCGTCAAAGTAAAACCGATGCTTTTTAAGGCTTCTGATGCAAGGCTTAATGCCATAAAGGTGGGGTGGTCACCGGTGCCGCCGGCGCCAATGAGCACCTCGTAACCCATATTAGCCCCTTCCGGCGCAGCGGTCAGACGGCCGTTTTCTACGGTGTAGCCTGCAGCTTCAAAGTAGCCGAGGGCAGCCTGCAATGCGGCAGCATACCGATCCTCTGCGGACATGTTCTCGGCGAAAATGGGGTTACCCTCCCGGTCGATGGAAAACGCAGTGCGATATCCTTCGTCAGTGACTCGGGGCGCTGCCCAGGAGGTGTCGGAGATGGGGTAGTGGATCACATTTGCAAAGGCGCCGTAATAGGAATCCACAGCCACGTCCCGGTATACGGCAATGACCGTTGCCAGCGCCTTTCGCAGGGATTTAGAGGCAGCAGAGCCGGGGTCGTTTGCCACACAGACGTTTTTGGCATTGATGCCCACATAGCCGTAACCCGGGTTGGGGGTCAGTACCGTTTCCATGACAGCGCCGGACAGTTCTCCGCCGTTGGCGCTCATAATGGCTTTTGCGCTTTCGGTGGAATAGGCAGGGTCGGTGATGTCAATGGTGCCCGCTACCATGCCGGTGATCTTATCCGCCTCTTGCCCCTCGCGGAATTGGATATAACGAATGTTCGGCGTACCTTTCCAGTAACGGTCATTGGCCTCCAGTGTTACGGTGCCGCCGGTATAGCTGACGAATTTGTAAGGGCCGCCACCCTGGGGAGAGGTCGTGACCGCCCGCACCGGAGAAAGATCGCCTTTGGTAAAGCCGAACATCTGGTTTTCATAGTCATACAGCGCTTCGTTGCCGTAGTAATTCAGGGGAACTACCGCGGTGGCAAGGTCATAAATGGCAGTGGCAGAGGGCTCTGTGAGCACGATCCGCAGACGCATATCGTCGATCCGTTGGATGCCGGAAATGCTGCGGGCATCTCCTTCCCGGTATTCCTGCAGACCGGCTATGGGCAAGCTGTACAAAGTCATGGCGCCGTCATAGCTGGGGTCCAGAGGGACATACAAAGAGAAGATCACGTCGTCAATGTCTAAAATCGTGCCGTCGGAGAAGGGCACGTTTTCCCGCAGGGTGATATCGTAGAATACGCTGCCGTCAGGGTTTTCTGTAACGGCGCAATCTGCAATTCCTGTGTAGGTGTAATCTGTGCCGTTATAAGGGCGGGTCTGACCTGTTGCGCCTTGCAGAACCACAGCGCCTTCCCGGTCGGTATCCAGCAGGTACAGGTGCACTAATCGCAGGATGTCGTTTTCGTAGGTGTTGGTATAGAAGAAAGGGGAAAATTTGCCGTCAAAGTTCAGTGTACCTACAACAAGCGTATCGTTTTTTGGCGCGTCGGCATTGTTGTTTCGGTCACCGCAGCCAGCAAGCAAGGTAACACAAATGACAAAAACCGCTCCCAGCGCGGTAATTTTTCGCAAGAGCTTCATAATCATACCTCCCGGTTTTCTTTCTTTACTATTTGCAGTCATTTTAAATTTATCCAAAGTAAACAAAATCCGGCTTGTTGAGCTGTTTCGTTTTTTCTTTGTCATTTCGAGCGGAGCAACGCGGAGTCGAGAAATCCGTAATTTCTATTGTAAAAGAACGGATTTCTCCGCTCGCCTACGGCTCGGTCGAAATGACATGTGTAATTTGCAACTGCTCGCTAAATTGGAATTTAGCTACAAAATATTTACACCTTAGAGGTTGTTATTTTCACGGTTTTTTGGTAAAATGGAGAAAATACGCACAGAGGTTACAATTATGAGCTGGCTTGAAATTACGGTTACCACAGCGCCCACAGGCATCGATACGGTGGCAGCGGAACTCACTGCCCGGGGCTTTGCGGATCTGGTGCTGGAAGATCAGCAGGAACTGGAAGGCTTTTTGGAGCAGAACCGGGCGTACTGGGACTATATTGACGAGAGTTTGCAGTCTCAACTGCAGGGACTGTCCCGCATTCGGCTGTATCTGGAGGATACGGATACTGCCGCAATGGAACGTTTGCAGGGGATTTTGGAGCAGCTTCGTCAGCGCAAGGATGAAACCTTGGGCAGCCTGTTACTGACGGTACAGAAGTTACCCGATACCGATTGGTCGGAAAGCTGGAAAGAGAATTATCCCCCGCAGCCGGTGGGTGAAAAACTGATCGTGCTGCCCTACTGGTTGAAAGATTCTGATGAAAGCGGCAGATTGCCCGTGATCTTGGATCCGGGTCTGACCTTTGGAACCGGCGCACACCCCTCCACCCGTATGGTCATGGCCAACATGGAAACGCTGGTGACACCCGGTGCGTCCTGTCTGGATCTGGGCAGCGGCAGCGGCATCTTGTCCATTGCTGCTTTGCGGTTGGGGGCAAGCCGAGCCATCGGTGTGGATATCGACCCAAAAGCAGAGGATATTGCCCGGGAGAATGCCGCTTACAACGGCTTTCACACTCCACAATTCACTGCCTTGACCGGAAATGTACTATCTGACAAAGCTTTGATGGAACAGCTCACCAAAAACCGGTACGATCTGGTGCTGGTGAACATCGTGGCGGATGTGATCATCGGTCTTGCACCGGTGTTGCCAAAATTGCTGGATGCGCAAAGCACGTTGATCTGCTCCGGCATCTTGGACACAAGGCTTCCCCATGTGATGGCTGCGCTGACCGGCGCAGGGCTGAGCGTGGTGGAAATTTGTGAGGAAGAAGAATGGCGCTGTGTCTGCGCCAAAAGGAGAAGTGTATGAACATTCCCTACCGTACCAAGAAGACGCTGCAGCGGATCGCTATGATCGCATTGGTAGTCTTGCTGGTGGCGGCACTTGTGTGGCTTTGCTGGTTTGCATGGCTGAAGCGCTATGTGATCTATACCCGTGAAGATGGCGCAGTGCTGGATTTTTCTATGCCCATACAGATGTCCGGTGGTGAACCGGCGCTGCCGCCGGCACAGGAAGAAACCGTTTCCATATATTACAACGAGGGTGAAAACGCCATTAACACCAGTAAGGAACTGACCCAGCTGGTGGGTTATTATGTGGATCGGAACGCGTTGATCGCCGGTGTGGATCAGGTGTTGCAGCAGGCAAAGGCGCTGGAGCGGGGCACACCGGTGATGCTGGAGGTCAAAAGCGCCACAGGCAACTTTTTCTATAATTCCGCCGTGGCAGAGTACCGGGACACCAAGGTGGATACCGCAGCAGTTGACGAACTGATCCGAACACTGGACGAGTCCGGAACCTATCTGATTGCCAGACTTCCCTCTCTGCGGGACCGGATGTACGGACTGAACAACGTAGATGACGGCGTGTTCGACACCCGGGGCGCTTATCTGTTCCGTGACGAGGGCGGCTGCTATTGGCTCAATCCCAAAAGACAGGGTGTACTTACTTATTTGGTACAGGTGGTTACGGAGCTGAAAAATCTGGGTTTCGATGAGGTGGTCTTTGATTACTTTGATTTCCCGGATACCAAGTACATGCGCTTCGACGGGGAAAAGGAGTTGGCGCTGGCGGAGGCGGCAAAAACCCTGGTTAGCTCCTGCGCTACAGATAACTTTGCTGTGTCCTTTGCCCAAAAACCCGGATTTGCTCTGCCGGAAGGACGTACGCGACTGTACATCAAGGATGCGCTGGCAGCGGATGCTGCGATGCTGGCACAGCAGACAGGATTGGAAACCCCGCAGATCCGGGTTGTATTTTTGACAGAGATCCACGATACCCGTTTCGATGAATTCGGTGTCCTGCGTCCTTTGGATGCGGCCCATTAAACAGAGGGAAAAATATGACAAGGACAAAGATATTACTGACAGCTTGTATCGTTTTCGGACTGCTGGCAGTTGGCGTTTTGGCGGCGCTGGGTTTTTTGCTGGTGAGATTTCAGCCGGCAGAGCCTCCCACAGAGGAGGAAACGACCCAAACAGTTCCCCAAACAACCACGTTGCCCCCTCCCACAGAAAATGTGTTTACCCCTATGGATTTTGCCTACGAGGGCGATTATCTTACTTGCCTGACCGATGAAAGCTGGCTGGGCATTGATGTTTCCCGGTATCAGGGAGATATCGACTGGGATCAAGTAAAGGCTGCCGGTGTGGAATTTGCCATGATCCGTGTAGGTTTCCGGGGATACGGGCAAAGCGGTAAGCTGATGGAGGATGCAAACGCAAAGCAAAATTATGAAAATGCCACAAAGGCCGGCATCAAGGTAGGCGTCTATTTCTTCGCCCAGGCGATCTCCGTGGAGGAGGCCCGGGAGGAAGCCGCCTATGTACTGGAGCTGATCGACGGTTGGAACTTGGAAATGCCGGTGGCCTATGACTGGGAGTGCCTTGCTGCGGATTATCGCACGGTGGATGCAGATCCCCAGACGGTTACAGATTGCGCCAAAGCGTTTTGTGAGGTCATGGGACAAGAAGGCTACGATACCATGATCTACTTCAATCCCAGCCAGTCCCGGGATATGATGTATTTGGAGGAGCTGGTGGATTACGGCTTTTGGCTTGCGATGTATTCCGACCAAATGACCTACGAATACAAGGTGGACATGTGGCAATACACAAAAGAGGGAAAGGTGCCCGGTATAGAAGGAAATGTAGATATCAATCTGTATTTTCCCTATGATGAAACAGCATAAATGATAGATAAGCAAATTCCAGTTTAACGAGTTGTCTATCGATAGAACTGGTAGGGGCGAGCATGGCTCGCCCGGCGGCACAATGTTGCGTATGCGCCGAAATTGCGGGCGAATTCGTAATGTTTCTCTGCACGGGCGTGGTGCTCCGCGCAGCGAATCTAAAATATTAATGATTGCCGAGGGCAATCATACCTAAATTAAACAATGGTCGCCCCTACATCCAATAACGAAATGCACCGATAAACTGGACTTTAGACGAAACATAAATGCAAAAAAAGAGCGGCTCGGGTGAGCCGCTCTTTTTGCGTTTTATTGCATTATTTCCAAAGGCCGTTGGGGTATTTGCCATGTTGGGTCATTTCTGCCAGTGCTGCCACAACCTTAGGCTTGTCCTCAGCGTAGGTAACGCCGTGCCACTTATCTGCAGAGCGCAGGATCTTTACAGTGGCCTTGCCTGCTTTCAGCAGCGCATCCACACTGCGGGGCAGAAGAAATTCCGCTTTCATGGGGTTGGCAGGTACTTGCTCTGCCATAAATGCCGGGAACTGGTCGGCCAGCTGATCCAAAAACTGGGGAGTAAAGCCCCACATATTCATGGATACGATGGTGTCTTCCGCCAGGTCTTCCCAATTCTCGCCATCCTCAGTAAAGTGGATGCCACCGGCGTACTTTTCAATACGCAGACGCTCCACGATGTCCGCCAGATTGCCCTTTTCGTCAGCGCAGCAGACACCTCTTGCCACGCTGCCGTGTTCTGTGACGGTGTTGCCCAGCATATAGCCGACCATGCAATAGTCGCTTCCTTTGGCGTTGCACAGATAGTCATAAATTACCTTAAAAGCGTCCTTGCCGTAGTAGTCATCAGAGTTGATCACAGCAAAGGGTGCGTCGCCGATCTCGTTTCTTGCGCACAGCACAGCATGGCTGGTGCCAAAAGGCTTCACACGACCCTCGGGAACGGTGAACCCCTGGGGGATCTTGTCCATTTCCTGGAATGCGTAACGGATCTCCATGGGGCAGTTTTCCAGACGCTTGCCCACCATCTCCATGAAATCCTTTTCAATGGCACTTTTGATGATGATGACAGCCGTTTCAAAGCCTGCTTCGTGGGCGTCATACAGGGAAAAGTCCAAAATTGCTTCACCGCAGCTGCCTACAGGATCGATCTGCTTCAGACCGCCGTAGCGGCTTCCCATGCCGGCGGCCATAACCACCAGAACCGGTTTTTTTGCCATATGTAACTCCTCCAAAAAAGTAGTTGGTAATATTATACACCGAAAAGGCGGGTTGCGTCAAGGAAGATATTATCTTTGCGCAGCTTCTGCCAGTCAAAGCAGGTGGAAAGCTCTCTTGCGCTGATAGGTACGTCCCGGTCAAGAAGTCCTGCGCTGTATGCCAACGTGCCGATGAGCTGTTCCGGCGTTCGGCGCAGCCGCAGCTGTCCCAGATCCAGATCCTTATCCCGTTTGCTTAAGCGCCGTCCGTCGGGAGATAACAGCATGGGTACATGGCCATAGGCAGGGTGGGAAAATCCCAGAAGGCTTTGCAGGTACATCTGTCTTGCAGATGAGCCTAACAAATCCATGCCCCGGACCACCTCGGTGACTCCTGCCTGCCCGTCATCTACTGTGACTGCCAACTGATATACATATACACCGTCGGCTCTGCGCACCACAAAATCACCGCAGTCAGTAACCAGATTTTCTTTTTGACTGCCAAAGACCAGATCCTCAAATTCCCAAATACGGTCCGGCACTTTGATCCGCCATGCCGGAGCCCGGTCAACGGGCGGCGCGGTGAGATTTCGGCAAGTGCCGGGGTATACATAGGTGCCGTCGGAAAGGTGGGGCGCATTGACGTTGTGCAGCTGACTGCGGGTGCAATAGCAGGGATACAGAAGGTCCATATCCTGCAGCTTTTCAAAATATTGATCATATACGGCGCTGCGTTTGGATTGGGGTGGTGTTTCCACGTCCCAGTCCAGACCCAGCCACAAAAGGTCCTCCCGTAAAATGGCAGCGTATTCGTCACTGGTGCGCTGTGTGTCCAGATCCTCCATACGCAGGAGCATGTGCCCGCCTTTGGAGCGCACGGAAAGCCATGCGATCAGCGCTGCAAAAACATTTCCCAGATGCATCCGTCCCGAGGGAGTGGGTGCAAACCGTCCGAGCACGTCCATTACAGCAGTCCTCCTTGTTTTGCCAAAAACCAGGAGATGGCCAACAGCACTCCGGCAGTCAGCAATGCAAACCAGAGGATACAGCCGCCTCTGTGCCGGGGAGCGTCGTACACCGTATGGCTGTAGTCATTTAAATCGGCATCGGTGGTATCGGCATTGTAGGCGCGCACATCCTGTACAGCATCGTCATATACTGTTTCGTCGTCTTCTGCGGAGGCTTCTTCTTGAAGCGCCTGCTCCTCCTCCAACAACTGCTCTTGCAGTTTTTCTAGTGCTTTTTCCCGGTCACGGAACATATCCTCACCCCTGTGTGGTTAAGCATTACGGTTCGTATTCTCTGTGCTTATGGTAACATATTTTAAAAGGGTTGTCACCTGATAATTATGTCTGAATAATTAACATTTTTAATCTTGTATTTTTCGACAAACAGTGGTAAAATACCAAAGCATGCGGCAAATTGCCGCCGGTTATTCAGTTCTATTTAAGGAAAGGTGTGAAACAATGGAACAAACACCTGAAAAAGCGCCTGTGCGTCGAAAGGCGGGCAAGTATTTAAAACCGGCCCGAAAACTTTCAAGTGTTTTCTCACTGTTATATTTTATCGTTACATTTGTATATATCGAGATCGTCTTTCACATAACGGAATTTAAGAATGTGTCGATCGTGTTCCCGGTTTTGTTTGCAATTCCTGCCGGTGTTTTGGCAGGAATGCTGTGCAACCTTTTTCCGGAGAAGATCGCCCGGATCCTGCGGTATGTGATATCTGCGGTGGTGATGGTGTGGTACTGTGTGCAGATCGTATATTTCCACTCCTTCCAATCCTTTTTGTCTATGTCTTTGCTGGGCATGGGCGATGATGTGTTCACCAACTTCTTCAAGGCCATTATGCTGGCGATCCTGGAATGTATGATCCCCATTTTGCTGATCTTCCTGCCGCTGGTAGCTCTGTATTTCCTGCACAAGAGAATGACCACAAAGCGTCGGTTCGATTGGAGCAAGAGCGTCATTGCGGTGACCATTTTTGTGATCACCTATGCATTGGCTGTGCTGTTCCTGCCCCTGGGAGGAAAGGGTGACCATTCCGCTTATGCCAACTTCCACAACAACTGGGTCATGGACCTGAGTATGGAGAAGCTGGGCGTGATGACCACCACCGGTTTGGATATTAAGAATCTGTTTGCCGGTGAGGTGCTGCAGGAAGAACTGGGCGTGGAAGACGAACTGGATGTTCCCGTTGCGGTCACCTTACCCGATGACGGCAGCCAGGATGATCCTGTGGAGAACACCGAAGCCACAGAGCCGGATCCGGAGGATGTGTACAATATTATCCCCGGTTTGGATTTTGCGGCACTGTCAGAAGCCGAAACCAAATCCAAAACAAAAAAGATCTATGACTATCTGGCAACTTTGGAGCCTACCAAAAAGAATGAACATACCGGCATGTTTGAGGGGTATAACCTGATCCTGATCACGGCGGAGTCTTTCTCCACCATGGCCATCGACCAGGAGCTGACACCCACCCTGTATAAACTGGCCAACAGCGGTTTTGACTTTACAAACTACTGGACCACCTATCCCTCCAACACCACCAACGGTGAGTATACCAATCTGACCGGTCTGTTCCCGGATATTTCCAAGCCGAAATCCGACGGCAGTTTCGTGTATTCCATTAAGAATACCATGAATATGAACATTGCCAACTGGTTTAACGCCCAGGGAATCACCTCCCGGGCATACCATGACCATACTGCTTCTTATTATAAGAGAAACAAGACCCACCCCAACATTGGCTATGTGTTCAAGGGCAAAGGCGATATTGGCGGTCTGTCCGGCTGGCCGGAATCCGACCTGATCATGATGCAGAACACCGTGGGTGACTACATCAACGATGAGTGGTTCCACACCTATTACATGACCGTCAGCGGTCACCACAATTACCGGTTCGGCGGCTATAACACCATTGCAGACAAAAACAAAGATTTGGTGAACAATCTGGATAAGGGCACCGCAGCCAAGGCGTATCTTGCCACCCATATTGAGCTGGACCGGGCGCTGGAATATCTGATCAGCGAGCTGGAAAAGGCAGGCAAGCTGGATAAGACAGTCATTTGTCTGACTACGGACCACTATCCCTACGGCTTGACTGACAGCCAGTACAAGGGCATGCTGGGTCACAGCATCAAATACGGCGGTCTGGAGCGGCACCAGAGCGATCTGATCATCTGGAACTCCGCTATGGAAACCGTGAAGATCGACAAGCCCTGCTCTCAGCAGGATGTGCTGCCTACGCTTCTGAACCTGTTTGGGTTTACCTATGATTCCCGTCTGTATTCCGGCATGGATATCCTGTCGGACAGCTACGGTCTGGCAATGATTTCCAACCAAAGCTTTATTACAGACAAGATCATTTACAACTCCCGCTATGAGAAGGTCTACTATCTGGACGAGAGCTGGCAGATGCCCGACGGGTATCTGGAATCCTACATCCAGATCGTAAAGAACCGTTTCTCTATTGCCTCTAATATTCTGAACCAGAACTTCTTTGCAAAGCTGCCTCAGGATGTGATCGCTGCCGCCCAGAAAGGCGAAAGCTAAAAAAACGACAAAATCCCCCGGACTTGCAAGTTCAAAGTCAATAAGTTAAGAAAAACACTGTCATCTTGAGTGACCCTGAGCGAAAGCGAAGGGGAGTCGAAAGATCCGTTTTCCTTTGTGGGAATACGGATTTCTCCACTCGCTACGCTCGGTCGAAATGACAATTGTATTAACTTAATGACAATGCTTGTAAGTCCGGGGGATTTTTATTATTCCAGTTCAAACACACCGGTATAGAGCTTGTGATATGTTCCTTTTTGGGCGATCAGATCGTCGTGGGTGCCCCGTTCAATGATCCGTCCGTGATCCAAAACCATAATGCAGTCGGAATTGCGAACGGTAGACAGCCGGTGGGCAATGACGAAGGTCGTCCTGCCGCGCATCAGTGCATCCATGCCCCGCTGCACCAGTGCTTCTGTGCGGGTATCGATGGAGGAGGTGGCCTCATCCAGAATCATAACCGGGGGATCTGCCACGGCTGCCCGGGCAATGGCGATCAGCTGTCGCTGACCCTGAGAAAGCTGCGCGCCGTTACCGGTGAGCAATGTGTCATAGCCGTCGGGCAAACGGGTGATGAAATCGTGGGCGTTTGCCAGCTTTGCCGCATAGATACATTCTTCATCTGTAGCATCCAACTTGCCGTAGCGGATATTGTCCATAACTGTGCCGGTGAACAGGTTGGTGTCCTGCAGCACGATGCCCAGACTGCGCCGCAGATCCGGCTTTTTGATTTTGTTGATGTTGATGCCGTCATAGCGGATCTTTCCGTCGGCAATGTCGTAGAACCGGTTTATCAGATTAGTAATGGTGGTCTTACCGGCGCCGGTGGCGCCCACAAAAGCGATTTTCTGACCCGGGTGGGCGTACAGCGTTACATCGTGCAGCACGGTCTTTTCCGGAACGTAACCGAAGTCCACCTCGGTCATGGTGATGTCGCCTTTTAGCTCCGTATAGGTCAGGGTGCCGTCGCCGTGAGGATGCTTCCAGGCCCACATGCCGGTGCGGTGGTCACACTCTGTCAGCGCACCGTTCTCATCCCGCTTGGCATTGACCAGGGTCACATAGCCCTCGTCTACTTCCGGTTCCTCGTCCAGCAGGTCGAAGATCCGTTCCGCGCCTGCCAGCGCCATGACGATGGCGTTGATCTGGTTGGAAAGCTGGGCGATCGGCTGGTTGAAGGTACGGGACAAAACCAAAAAGGTGATCAAATTGCCCAGGGTCAGCAGATTGCCGCCGGAGGCAACCGCAATCAGACCGCCAACGATGGCCAGGATCGCATACTGGAAATAGCCCAGATTGTTATTCACAGGGCCCATCATGTTGGTATAGGCACCGGCCTGGAAGGCGTTGGTGCGCAGCTTCTCGTTCAGCGCATCGAACTCCTGCTTGGCGATCTCCTCCCGGTTAAACACCTTAATGACCCGCTGTCCGTGGATCATCTCCTCTACGTAGCCGTTGACAGCACCCAGGGAGCGCTGCTGCCCTACAAAGAATTTTGCGGATTTTCCCACCACCGTCTTGGTCACGAACAGGATGCAGCTAACGGTAAGCAGCAGCACCACTGTCAAAATGGGTGAGGTGATGATCATGGTCAGAAACACTACGATCAATGTGGCTGCCGAGGAGATGCACTGAGGGATTGCCATAGAGATCATCTGCCGCAGGGTGTCGATATCGCTGGTGTAGCGGCTCATAACGTCGCCCACCGGGTGGGTATCGAAATAGCGGACAGGAAGCCGCTGCATATGGGAAAACATTTGGTCGCGGATGGTTTTTTGGGTTCCCTGACCTACCTTGACCATCAGGAAATTGTACAAAAACGACGCAACGATGCCCACCAGGTAAATACCGGCCATCATGCACAGAAAACCCATCAGGTTGGGGTTCTCGCCCCGGAGCATCGGGGTCACATAGTCGTCAACCAACGTACCCAGGGAGGCGGAGCTGGCAGCTTGTGCCACAGCGCTGAGCAGGATGCACAGCACTACAAGGATCAGCACTGCCTTGTATTGCGCCACATAGCCAAGCAGTCGGGAAATGGTCCTTTTGGGATCTCGGGCTTTTCTGCCGTCACCCGTCATTCTCACAGGAGGCATCAGTCATCCGCTCCTTTCGTCTGGGATTCATAAACCTCCCGATAGATATGGGAGGTCGCAAGCAGCTGCGTGTGTGTACCGGCAGCCGCAACCGTACCGCCGTCCAGTACCAGAATCAGATCCGCATCCTGCACGGAAGCCACCCGCTGGGCAATAATCAGCTTGGTAGTGCCGGGTATTTCCTCTGCGAATGCCTTGCGGATCTGTGCATCGGTGTGAGTATCCACAGCGGAGGTGGAATCGTCCAGAATCAGGATCTTGGGTTTTTTCAGCAGGGCACGGGCGATGCAAAGCCGCTGCTTCTGACCGCCGGAAACGTTGCTGCCTCCCTGCTCGATGTGGGTATCATAGCCGTCGGGGAAGGATGTAATAAAGTCATGTGCGCAGGCCAGGCGACAGGCGTGCTCCATTTCTTCGTCGGTGGCGTTGGGGTTACCCCAGCGCAGGTTATCCTTGATGGAGCCGGAGATCAGCACGTTCTTTTGCAGAACCATGGATACTGCGTCCCGGAGCACGTGAATATCGTAGTCCCGCACATCCACACCGCCTACCTTTACAACGCCTTCGGTGGCATCGTAAAGCCGGGGGATCAGTTGGACAAATGTGGATTTGCCGGCACCGGTGCCGCCCAGAATGCCCACGGACATACCGGGCTTGATGTGAAGATCAATTTTTTCCAGAGAATTGCGGTTGGCGGTCTTGGAGTAGCGGAAGGAGACATTTTCAAAGTCGATGGAGCCGTCTTTCACTTGGGTCAGCGGCTCTGCCGGGCTGTCCAGCTCCGGTGTTTCCACCAAAATCTCACTGGTACGGCGCAGGGGTGCCTGTGCCATGGTGAGCATCACAAAGACCATAGAAAGCATCATCAGACTGCTGAGGATCTGGGTGGTGTAAGTAAACATAGCAGTCAGATTGCCGGTGGTCAGTCCTCCGGCGATGGCGCCGTTGCCGGACTGCACCACCATGTTGGCGCCCATGTAGGAGATCACCAAAATGCAGGTATACACCGCCACCTGCATCAGGGGATTGTTGAAGGCCAGGATCCGCTCGGCTTTGACAAAGTCGTTGTAGATCCGGCCGGAGGTGCCGGTAAATTTCTCGATTTCCTTGTCCTCACGGACGAAGGACTTGACCACACGAATGCCGTGGAGGTTTTCCTGCACCACGTTGTTCAGCTTATCGTAGGTTTTGAACACCCGCTCAAAGATTCCGTGAACAAACCGGGCGATGAACAGCAGTCCGAAGGCCAGCAGCGGCAGCACCACGCAATACACCACGCACAACCGGGGACTAATGGAGAAGGCGTTGACGGTAGCCAGGATCAGCATCATGGGGCAGCGGACTGCCATGCGGATCAGCATCTGGAACCCCATCTGGATCTGCGCTACGTCCGAGGTCAACCGGGTCACGATGGATGAGGTGGAAAATTTGTCAATGTTGGCAAAATCGAAGGTCTGTACCCGGTAATACATATCCTGGCGCAGGTTTCGGGAAAAGCCGGTGGCGGCATAAGAGGCAGCCACTGCCGAGGCTACACCAAACACCAGGCTGCACAGGGCGTACAGAATCAGCTGCAGGCCATAGTTCAGCACCGCGTTCATATTGCCCAGCTCCACACCGTAATCCACAATGTGGGAAAGCACACCGGGAATTTTGGTTTCCATGTATACCTCACCGATCATGCACAGAGGGCTCAGCAGCGTAGCAAGCCAATACTGTCGGATGCTGCGCAGTAATTTCAAGAGCATAAAGAACCTCCTTTGAAAAATGATACTCTAAACACTTATTTTAAATGCATTCCTAAGGAATTGCAAGCGATATACAAAAAGTTTACATTTTTTCCAAAACGCAACCAATGCGCAAATTCCAATTTAGCGAGCTGTTTCATCCTTCCTCTGTCATTTCGAGCGGAGCGTTAGCGGAGTCGAGAAATCCGTAAATTTTATTGCAGGGCAGCGGATTTCTCCGCTCGCCTGCGGCTCGGTCGAAATGACATGTGTAGTTTGCGACACCTCG
>JAZRUM010000033.1:0-14610 GCA_045652545.1 Faecousia sp.
CCCTCCTGGCTGCAAGCATTCGCAACCGCTGCGGTGATGTTTCCAGCATTCTGGTCACCGGTCGTCCCACTGCGGAAGCCCGGGACTGCCTGATCCCTGCACTGCAGGCAGCAATGGCTGACAAAACCATTTTGGATGCAAAGAGCCTTTGTGTGGATGCCGATGCCCAAAACACGCTGTCTACCTGCGAATCCGTGATTCTGGTGGCGCAGTGTGATGTATCTTACTACGGTGATATTCTTGCCGAGGCAGAGACCGTCAACGAGTGCGGCAAAAAGCTGCTGGGCTGCGTCCTGCTGGATGGTTAAGAAACGGAGCTTCTTAGTATGAAAGTTTTTGTTACCGGTGTGGGTGGCCAGCTGGGTCACGACATCATCAACGAACTATATAGCCGGGGTCATGAGGGTATTGGCAGCGATATTGCGCCCCAGTACAGCGGCATCGCTGACGGCAGCGCCGTCACAACCGCCCCCTATTTCCCTATGGACATTACCAACAAAACCTCTGTGGAGCAGGTTTTGACCACAGTGAACCCGGATGTGGTCATTCACTGTGCCGCCTGGACCGCTGTGGATGCTGCCGAAGAAGAGGAGAACATCCCCAAGGTTCGCACCATCAATGCCACCGGCACCCAAAACATTGCCGATGTATGCAAGAAACTGGATTGCAAGATGGTCTACATCTCCACCGACTATGTGTTTGACGGTCAGGGTCAGAACCCCTGGCAGCCGGACTGCAAGGACTATAAGCCCTTGAATGTCTACGGTCAGACCAAGCTGGAAGGGGAGCTGGCAGTTGCGGGTATCCTTGAAAAGTATTTCATCGTCCGCATTGCATGGGTCTTTGGCCTGAACGGAAACAACTTTATCAAAACCATGCTCACTGTGGGCAAAAAGCATCCTACCTTGCGGGTGGTCAACGACCAGATCGGTACGCCCACCTACACGCTGGATCTTTCCAGACTGTTGGTGGATATGGTGCAGTCGGAAAAATACGGCTACTATCACGCCACCAACGAAGGCGGGTATATCAGCTGGTACGACTTTGCTTGCGAGATCTTCCGCCAGGCAGGCATGGACACTAAGGTTGAACCGGTGACCACTGCCCAATACGGACTTTCCAAGGCGGCCCGTCCCTTTAACAGCCGTTTGGATAAGACGAAACTGCGCGACAGTGGTTTTGCGCCCTTGCCGGATTGGAAGGATGCGCTGGCGCGGTATCTGAAAGAAATTGAGGAATAACCATGGGACAGATCAAAGTGACAAAATGCCCCATTGAGGGGCTTTATATCATTGAGCCGAAAGTCCACGGTGACAGCCGCGGCTATTTCATGGAGACCTACAGCCTGCGGGATATGCAGGAGGCGGGCCTTTCCGTGACCTTTGTGCAGGACAATCAGAGCATGTCCGTCAAAGGCGTTCTGCGGGGATTGCATTTTCAGAAGCAGTATCCTCAAGGTAAGCTGGTGCGGGTGATCAAAGGCCGTGTGTTCGATGTGGCGGTAGACCTGCGTACCGATTCTGAAACTTACGGAAAATGGTACGGTGTAGAGCTGACCGAGGAAAACAAAAAGCAATTTTACATCTCTGAAGGCTTTGCCCACGGATTTTTGGTGCTTTCCGATACGGCAGAATTCTGTTATAAATGCACCGATTTCTATCACCCCGGTGACGAGGGCGGGCTGGCATGGAACGACCCGGCAATCGGCATCGTTTGGCCGGAGGTCACAGGCAGCTACCCGGGCAATGCAGCGGCAGAGGGTTATACCCTCGCAGACGGCACACCCTTGAATCTTTCAGAAAAAGACCAAAATTGGCAGTGTCTTGCAGACACCTTTCACTTTTAAAAATAGAGATTAGGAGAGCGTTTCTCATGCAGCACGTATTTATCATCGGTTCTAAGGGCATCCCCGGTGCCTACGGCGGTTATGAGACCTTTGTGGACAAGCTGACCCAGTACCACCAGAATGATCCGGAGCTGAAGTATCACGTAGCTTGTAAGGATACCTGTAATAAAGAGGAAATTTATCACAATGCCCGGTGTTTCCATATCAAAGTGCCTAATATCGGTCCTGCGCAGGCCATTTGGTACGATGTGGCGGCATTGTCAGCTTGCTGTGATTACATCAAAAAAAATCAGATAGAAAATCCAATCGTCTACATCCTGGCATGCCGCATCGGACCGTTTATGGCGCATTTTTCCAGGAAGATCCACAAGCTGGGAGGCGTGGTGTATGTAAATCCGGACGGTCACGAATGGCTTCGGGCAAAGTGGCCCGCTCCGGTGCGCAAGTATTGGAAGATCTCAGAAAAACTCATGACAAAGCACGCGGATCTGATGGTTTGCGACAGCAAGAATATTGAGAAGTATATCATGGAAAACTATACTTCCTACCAGCCGGCTACCACGTTCATCGCCTATGGCGCAGAGACCCGGAAAAGCCAGCTGGCAGACAATGACGAAAAGCTCCTTGACTGGTACGTAGAGAAGGGTCTGTCCCCCAAGGGCTACTATCTGGTGGTAGGTCGCTTCGTACCGGAGAACAACTATGAGACCATGATCCGTGAGTTTATGAAGAGCAAAACGGACAAGGTTTTTGCCATTATCACAAATGTCAACGATAAGTTTTTGGCAGAGCTGGAGGAAAAGCTTCATTACCGGAAAGATCCCCGGATCCGATTTGTGGGTACGGTGTACGATCAGGAACTTCTGATGAAGATCCGGGAGAATGCCTACGGCTATTTTCACGGTCATGAGGTAGGGGGCACAAATCCCAGCTTGCTGGAAGCGCTGAGCTGCACAGATCTGAACCTGCTTTTAAATGTGGGTTTCAACCGGGAGGTTGCGGAGGATGCTGCGCTGTACTGGAGTAAGGCTCCCGGCGAGCTGGCAGCGCTCATCGACAGCGCCGATGCTTTGCCCCAGGATCAGATCACCGCAATGGGAGAAAAAGCAAAAAAACGTATAACCGACGCCTACAGTTGGCAGTTTATTACCAGTGAATATAAAAAACTTTTCCTGAAGAATACGGAGGGAACGAAATGAAAAGAGTCATTACCTACGGTACTTTTGACCTGCTGCACTACGGTCACATCAATCTTCTGCGCAGAGCCAAGGCCCTGGGTGATTATCTGGTAGTGGTGGTATCTACCGATGAATTCAACTGGAACGAGAAACAGAAAAAATGCTATTTCACCTATGAGCAGCGCAAAACGCTGTTGGAGGCCATCCGGTATGTGGATCTGGTGATTCCGGAGGGAAATTGGGACCAGAAGCGCACCGATGTCCACGAGTATCATATCGACACCTTTGTGATGGGTGACGACTGGAAGGGTAAGTTCGATTTTCTGAAGGAGGAGGGCGTGGAGATAGTCTACCTGCCCCGCACCCCTGAGATCAGCACCACCCAGATCAAGAACGACTTGAAGTAAGGAGCTGAGTTCCGTATGACTAACATGGAGCTTCTGCATAAGGTGGACATGGACATCGTAAAAGAGGTTGTACGCATCTGCGATGCCCACGGTTTGAAATATTATATGCTAGGCGGCACGATGCTGGGCGCTATCCGGCACAAGGGGTTTATCCCATGGGATGATGATATCGATCTGGGCATGCCCCGTGATGACTACGAGGCATTTCTGGAGATGGCAGAAAAAGAGCTGCCCGATTATTTTCGGGTGGTAAACTACCGCAATGATCCCGATTATCAGTATTATATCACACGGGTACAGGACACCCAGACTCGTGTTGTGGAGGAGCGTATTGGCAACGATAGCAAATACACCTGCGCATCTATTGATATTTTTCCAATTGACGGCACGCCCAACAATCCCATTGCCCGAAAGATCTATTTTTTCCGGGTTTTGTATCATCGGGCATTGATGTCTTTGTGCTATAAGGATTCTATCGACCGTAAGCGTAAGCGCAGCACAAAGGAAAAACTGCTGCTGTGGGTCATGGAGCGCATTCCTGTGGAGAAGCTGACCACCCCTTACAAGCAGAAGTGCAAGATCGACAAGCTGCTGCGCAGCCAAAAGGTGGAGGGTTCTGCGTACATCGGAAATATTATGGGCGCTTACCGCACCCGTGAGATTGTCCCTGCGGATTATTACGGCGAGGGAGCATACTATCCTTTTGAGGATATGGAGCTTCGGGGCATGGCGAAAGCCGACGAATACCTGACATTTACTTATGGAGATTATATGCAGCTGCCTCCGGAGGATCAGAGAAAGACCCATTTCAAAATTTTGGAGATCCACGGGAAGAAGGTAGCGGAAGAATAACGCAACAGGAGCGAAATATGAAAAAATTTCTGGCGCTTTTTGATAAGGTGGGCGGTAAGGAGATACTAAAACAATACCTGCGTGGCGGTGTACTGCTATTTGCAATGATGCAGGTGCTTGCGCAGGGTTTTTCAAAAAAATCTCTGGAGATCGTTCGGCTATCGGTAAATAATAAAATATTGTCTAAGCTTAGAAAGAAGTACGCCCGGTTTATCGGAGAATTCAAGACTTCCTACCAGCCGGGAGAGCGCAGACGGTCCAAAAAGGTCTGGGTTTGTTGGCTGCAGGGCATGGAGCAGGCACCGGAGCTGGTGCAAGCCTGCTTTGCGTCCCTGAAAACCCACCTGAAGGACCGGCAGATCGTTTTGCTTACAGAAAAAAATTACAGAGATTATGTAAACTTCCCGGCCCATATTCAGCAAAAGATCGACAGCGGTATTATTACCCGTACCCATATGTCTGATCTTTTGCGGCTGGAACTGCTGTTAAAATACGGCGGCACGTGGATCGATGCCACTGTATATTGCTCCGGTGGAGAGATCCCCGGTTATATGCTGGATTCTGAGCTGTTCATGTTCCAGAACCTGAAACCCGGCTTGGACGGACATGCTACCAGCATCTCCAGTTGGTTTATGACTGCTTGCGCCAACAACCCTATTTTGGAACTTACCCGGGCGCTTTTGTACCGCTACTGGGAAAAGCACAATGCAATGGTGGATTATTTCCTGATCCATGATTTCTTCCAGTTGGCCATTGAAGCCTATCCTGAAGAATGGAATCGAGTTATCCCTTTCAGCAATGCGGTGCCGCATATTTTGCTGCTGCGGTTGTTTGAGTCGTTTGATGAAGAGGTTTGGAACGCTGCACGCAAGCAAGTACCGTTCCACAAACAAAGCTATAAATTTAGCGAAATGGAATTTATGAAGGATGGGACGTATTACAAACGGATATTTGCAAATACGTACAACGGTGACTAGGAGGCAATATGGAAAAGGAAAGAGATGAACAAGTGATCTATTTTAAGGACTTACTGTTTGCTACAGTGTATCAATGGCGAAAAATCCTGATCGTGGCATTGATCACAGCACTTGCTCTGGGCGGTTGGAAATGGCTCACCAGCACGCAAGATATAGACGTTAATCAGCAATCAGCGCAAAAAGCGTATCAGGAAGAACGGCTGAAGCTGGAAGAGCAAGCAGATAGGCTGGAAGTCAGATTAAAAAATCAGCTTGCATATATGAATGAGTCTGTTCTGATGTCGCTGGATCCCTATGAAATGTATCAGGCTATTGCGATCATAACGGTTTCTACCAATGAGGAAACAGCACCTGAAAACGAAGAGACAAGCAAAGCAGATGCGCTGATAATGATGTACCAGACGGCGCTGGTGGGAGATTCGCTGCTTGAGGAGGCAGAAGAGAAAACCGATATCCCTGCCAAATACATTGCTGAGCTGATTTCACTTTCAATGCAAGCCGGGCAGGCACAGAGTACTTTGTGTATTACAGTAAGGCACAGCGAAACGGCAACAGCAGAACAGATTCTTGAAGTCGTTATGCACCGACTGGGTGAACTGGAGGAGCAGTTCCAAGTGCAAATGCCACACAAGCTTCACTTCAGCGTGATGAATACTGTCTGTGTGGATCAAGAGCTGATTGGCATACAGGGGCAGGCACAAACCAGATTGAAAGAAAGCAAAAATCTTCTGGCCGAGAAACAGAACGAACTGAGCCAGCTGAAAGCACCTTCTGTTCCAAACGGTGGCAGCAGGCTGAAACAGACAGTGCTTTTTGCGATGGTTGGAGGGATCCTGGGCGCAGTGCTGGTAGCGGGTCTTGCCTGCATAGCACATATTGCGAGAAGGCGTGTGTATTCTGCCCGGACGCTGCAGAACCGGACAGATGTGAAAGTGCTGGGCTGCTTAGCCACTGACCGGAAAGCAAAAGCAGATACTTGGCTTAGGAAATTGGAGGGCCGGGACACAGAAGGGGATTTGACGGTGATCGCGGCGATCGTCCGTAATTATTGCGGAACGAATCAGCAATTGCTGATCACCGGTGACTGCGATCCAGCCAATTGGGAGCCTGTGCTGGAAGCTTTGCGCAATGCGGATGTACGAATCTTGAGCGCAGGAAAGCTGCTGAGCAGTGCCCAAGCACTGCAGATGCTTACACAATGCGATGCTGTTTTGTTGGTTGAAAAGTGCGATGTCTCTGGCTATCAGCAAGTGAATCGGCAATGCGCATTGATCAACGATCAGAACAAGCAACTGATCGGCTGTGTGCTGTTGGATGGCTGATTGAAATAGGAAATAAACAGGAAGGGCGGCGTGGAATTGTCTAGGAAATTCAGCTTGAATAATGTCGGCTGGGCAATAGGCTTTGCCGTTTTACTGTTTCTTATGTGCCTGGAAGGCATGACAGATATTGCTTTGCTCAAAAAAGTGTTTAAGCATTTAGATGAGATCCTTGTTCTGTTTGGCTTGGTCTATATTATTTTGCACATTTATTTTATTTTCAAGAAGAAACGGGCTTTGCTATTTTTATGGATAGCATTCATGGCGATCGGTGCTGTGTCCGGTGTTACCTTCCGCTATCAAGGGATCCTTCCATCCTTAGTCGACGCAGTTACCGTCATCAGCAAATTTATGGTGGGGTATTTCGTAGCATTTATCTATGCGTCGCTACATGAGAATAAAGTCAGCTCGCGGATAAAGGGAGCAGCCAGATGGATTACAGTGTTTCTATTTGTAATTGCGTTGCATGACATGGTATTGACACCGTGGTTCCCCAAGGGTGATTTTCGTTATTTTACAAACAGCTTGATTTTGATGTTTCCTCACCAAACCTATCTGGCGGCGGCTGCGGCAACGTTGCTTGTTCTTTTGGGATATACCAACAAAAGCAATCAAAATATTCCCCATATGCTTATGGCAAGCTTTGTGGGATTCATGACATTGCGTGGAAAGGCGATTGCTTTTTTTCTTGTTTACTGGGTGCTGTATATTTCCATTCTGATCTTCCGCAACCGTCATTATTTAGCTATGATGGTGGGTGGTGGTATTGGTTGCGTGATCATTGCATTTGAGCAAATATCGGATTATTTTCTGACAAGCACCCGATATTCCCCCCGGCAGATCCTGCTTCAGGACAGCATTTCCCTGGCTTTGGAGCATTTTCCGTTGGGAACCGGCTTTGGCACCTTCGGATCCACCATTGCTCAGCAATACTACTCACCGCTGTATGTGCAGCTGGGATATACGAAACTTCATGGAATGGGGCCGACAGATGCTATGTTCCTGACAGATAGCTTCTGGCCTGAAATTCTGGCGCAATTCGGACTGATCGGAACAGTGCTTTTTATAGCGGTGCTGGGTTGCCTGTTGATAAGCTGCCTGCAAAAGCTATCAAGAAAGCCCTTGTCAGGTTTTACAATGCTGGCGATCATGGTTAATATGCTGATTAATTCAATGGCGGAATCCAGCTTTTTCAATCCTACCAGTTTTTTGCTGTTTGCAATTTTTGGACTTTGTGAAGCGGAAGAGAAATGCTAGTCAGCTTGCTTATGCAGCTGTGCCATAGGAGGACAGATCGTGAATATATTATATTTGCTTTTTTCCTTTACCACTGGCGGTACAGAACGACTGGTGGCAGATATTTGTAATGAGATGGCAAAGCGTGAACACGCGGTGCATCTGTTTGTGGTAAACGATCTGTATGAAAAAAGCATGCTGGATACCCTTAAGGACCGGGTGCAGGTCCACCTGCATAAACGCCCGGTAGGCGGTGGAGGGAAACTGAACACGTTGATGGCTGTGGCGCGCTATATCCGGGAAAATAAAATTAATGTGGTGCATTGTAATTCTTTTTCTGCACCAGAACTGCTAGTTTTAAAGCCACTGTGTTTTCCACGGGTTAAGATTTTGCACACCATTCATGATGTGGGTCAGTATGCCCATCTTGGAAAGCTAAAGCGCATACTGCGCAATTTGTTGTGCGACCGGTTAGTGGCAATTTCAGAATGTGTCAAAAAGGATATTGTTGCCTGTGGTGCAGACCCCAAAAAGGTGACCATCGTTTATAATGCGGTGGATCTTCACCGGTTCTCGCCCCGTGAAAGAGTCGAAGATGGTGTCATACGGATCGGCAATGTTGCTCGGATAATGCCGGAGAAGAAGGGACAGGATGTTCTTCTGCAAGCCATGAAACAGCTGCATAATAAATATCCTAATCTGCAGTGCTATTTTGCCGGCGAGCCGGATCGCGCCCATGTACAGTCCTTTGAGGAGCTGAAAAATCAGGCGCAGGAATGGGGACTTGCTGGGTGTGTGCATTTCCTCGGGAATGTGGAAGATGTGCCGTCCTTTTTGGCAACGATAGATATTTTCGTTTTACCGTCGCGATATGAAGGTTTCGGCATCAGTTTGGTAGAGGCCATGGCTATGGGCATTCCTTGCGTGGCAAGTTGGTTAGACGGACCGGCAGAGGTGCTGGGTGACGGTGTGTATGGCACACTGTTTGTACCCGGTGACAGCCAGGACCTTGCCCAAAAGCTGGAGCAAATGATTGAAAGTCTGCCTGCCCATAAAGAAAAGGCTGCTGAGACGGTGAGTTATGTACGACAGATGTATGATATCGTTGAAATGTGTCATCGCCTTGAAAAGCTCATGAGTGGAGTTTGATAGAATGGAGAATAAAATATGGAGCAGGTGAAGGTAACGTTTTCTGTTATTGTACCGGTTTATAATGTAAAAGACTATCTGCCGCAATGTTTGGACTCTCTCTTGGCGCAAACCTTACAAAATTTTGAGGTGATCGTAGTAGACGATGTTTCTACAGACGACAGCAAGGACATCGCGCTATCTTACGCTGCCCAATATCCAGATAAAATCCGAGTTCTTTTGCATAGCGTGAACACACGGCAGGGCGGCGCCCGAAATACGGGTATAGATGCCGCACGGGGTCAGTATCTACTGTTTGTGGATAGTGATGATTATCTGATGTCCAACACCTTGGAACGCATGGAACAGGTGTTTACATCTCAGGCGCCGGATATTATTGAATTTGCTCATGCTTGGGTAGACAAAAAAGGGCAACGCTTGCGTACGGAACACTGCAAGGCGCAGACGGTGACCCATGAAACCGAGGATCGTCCGCTGTTGCTGAGCACCATGGGGCCCTGTAACAAAGCGTATCGAGCAGAGTTATTTGCCAATGGTAACATTCGTTTTCCAGAAAAGTATTACTATGAGGACTATTGGACAGTTCCTAAAATCCTGCTTCAGGCGAAAAAGGTAGTTTATCTCGACGAGGCGTTGTATTGCTATCGTCAGCATGGGAATTCCACGATGCATGATACCAATGTACAGAAGAATCGAGATATTATGCTGGGGACAGATGCGCTACTGCGGTATTTTGCGGAGTGTCGTGTTTCCAAAGTCCGCCTGTTGGAATTAGAGTACCTTGCAATCGAGCATGTGTTGATCAATGCCACATTGCGTATCAACGGTATTGATCGAAACAGTCCGCTGCAGAGGGAAATCAAACAGTATATTTGCGAAAAATTCCCTACTTGGAAAGATAATCCTTACTTATCCAGATTGACTGGGAAGAAGCAAATGCTGCTTCGGCTGATCGATCAAGAAAACTATGGGATGCTTTACTTACGCTACCATGGCAGAAACCGGATCACAGGTAGTGTAAAGCAGATTTTGAATACTGCCAAAGAAATTTTACAGAAGAAAGGGAAATAAAGAAAGCACAGCTGCATTACAGCTGTGCTTTTTCTATAATAAATTGGGTTACCCGAGCGGTATTGCCACCGTCCGGGGCGTAATTCACAATGTCACGGAGTTTGCGGCGAGCTTCGCGACAAACATCGCTGCCTTCTGCCACTTGTTGAATAAATATCTTAAAATCCTCCAGGTTATAGATCTTTACACCGCCCTTGCCGTATTCTTCTATATCCAGACTGAACCCGGGATTCTTTCGGTATTCCTCAAGATCTTCCCAAACCAGACCGACAGGCTTGTCGCATAGGGTGAAGTCAAAGTAGACGGAGGAGTAGTCGGAAATCAGCGCATCGCAGCCTGCCACAAAAGCGTAGGAAGAGGTGGCGTTTTTGGTAAAGAAACTGTCATCGATAAAACGTATGTTGGACAGGTTCAGGTCCTTAATTTTCGTCACATCTTGGGCGAAATGGGGCTTGAGAACCAGCAGTACATCCATTTGGCTTGCCCAGTCGTTCAGAGCCAAAGCGGCTTTGGCATCGTGGATCACCGGCAGCGCTTTTCCCGAACCGGCGGTCAGACCGTTATGATGCTGCCGGAAGGTGGGATACCATACGATCACCTTGCTGCAATGGGTTTGCAGCAATTTTTTAACATCTGCCGGTGGCTGGGTCAGGATATCGTTTCGGGGATAACCCAGAGAAAACACCTTTTTAGGATCAAAGCGATGCTGAAAAGCCGTAAGCTCTGCTAAATCCGGGGAAGTGGAAAGACAATGGGTAATAGAATCCGGCAGGTTGTAGTAGTTACGGACGCTTTTTATAGGCGTGCCGTGGGCAAGGAAGAACGATTGCTGTTTCTTTCTCCAGGGCAGCAGAAACCGGTTGCAGCAGATCATGCACTTGGCATTTGCCATGTAGTAAGCGGTACGCAGCTTTTGGAAAATGCTTCTGTCTCGGGGATAAATATATCGGATATTTTTTGGCTCGCCGGGTAGGGGAGCATGCTGGGAACAGGACCAGACAAAGGTGTATTTTTTGTCAAAGCCCCTTTGGATCAGTTCTGAAAATACCGGGTAGGCATTATCGGAAAAATCCGGGACGCTTTCAAAAATGATGCATTCCCGACGGCAGAACAGGCATAGCAGCTGCCCCAACAGCTGTTTGATTGCGGCCTTGGGGGTGGACATACCGGTTACCTCCTTTTTAAAATATACTTTCCTAATGTTTTTAACAAGAAGTGGAAATTTTCGTTTTTTGTAACAATGCTTAATCCCACGTATATGGTTACACCGCAAACACATTGTGTCAGTAATTTTAAAAGAGCGTGCATTTGCAGGAAGTTCAATGCATACACCGCAATACCCATGATAGCGGCCAGCAACAGGTTAGGGAGCAAATCCATGATCTGCAAGCGCAACTTATAGCCGATGAGCTTACGGTTGGGAGCAGTGTTGACCACAGTGGCGATGGCAGTGTTGATAATCGTGGCAACAGCCAGCCAGTAAGGTTCTTTTGCCAGCAAAATGGCAGTTAAGATCACTACAAAGTAAAGAGATTTTTTAATGATCTCCAGTTTGAGAATAATATCGCTTCTGCCGATGGCCCGAATGGTCTGCAGGTTGCCGTTTTGTATGATGTTGAACATATAGGTGATGCAGAAGATCTTAATATAAATGGATGCGCCCTGCCATTTATCGGTGAGCAGAACAGTGATAAAGCTATCAGAAACTGCCAAAAAACCCACCATCACCGGGAAGATCACATAGGAGGCGGTGCGTATGAATTTCCGGGTATAGTTCAGCACAGCAGCGGCATCGTCCTGCACTTTGGACATTACCGGGAAAAGTACAGAGCTAAGTGCGCCATCCAGTGCGCTGTTCAGCGCCAAGGGGAAAGATTGTCCTTTGGAATAGAAAGAAAGGTCCACCGTGGAAAAACGCAGACCGATGATCAGCGGATTGCACTGATCGTAGAGCGTACTGATGATCGTGGCCACAAAGATCTTCCAGCCATAGCTGAACAGCTGCTTGATGCGCTGAAAGGATACCTGCAGTTTGATCCGGAATTTGGAGGTCAACGCTAAAACCAGCGTATCAGCAACGCTGCTGACCATTTTCTGGGCCACCAATGCCCACGGACCAAACCCAGCCATTGCCATGGCAATGCCGATGGTCGCTGAGGAAAGCGTACCGCATAGGGTAGCAAAAAAGAACTTTTTGAATTGCAGCTGGTTGGAAACATAGGCGTACAGAACTGCCTTCACCGCATCGATGATCAGACAGATGCCCATGACCCGAAAAACAGGATTCAGCAAGGGTTTCTGGTACAGAGCAGCGATCCACGGCGCGCAGAAGAATATAACGGCATACAGGACACCGGCAATACCCAGACTCACCAGAAGAACACTGGAATAATCCTTTTGGTCTGCATCTTTTTTCTGAATCAGCGCGGAATTAAAGCCGCCAACGATAAATACGTTACAAAAAGCGAAAAATACATTCACAACGCCTACCACACTGTAGTCATCCGGTGTCAGCAGCCGCGCCAGAATAATCGAGATCAGCAGGGTAACGCCCTGTGCACCGATGCGTTCTGCCAGCTTCCACAGCATTCCGGTGAATGCGCTTTTTTTCAGTTGGGAATTTTCCATTATTTAAACCTCCCAAAGTTACCGCAATGACGGTACTTTTTTTATTATACCTTACCCGAAGAGGGAAATCAAGTATCAGCCATTTTCCTCAAGAATGATAATATGCGGTTGATTTTCTTACCGGATAGGGATATAATAACCCGAGAAAAAGATGAGGAGAAACTATGAGAAAGAGAAATGAGCCTCCCAGACTTGGGGAGAATAAAATGAAAACCATGCCGGTGGGCAAGCTGTTGCTGAATATGGCACTGCCGCTGATAATTTCCATGCTGGTGCAGGCGCTGTACAATGTGGTGGACAGCATTTATGTGGCGGGGTATTCCTCCAGCGCAGTTACCGCCCTTTCCCTGGCGTTTCCCATTCAGAATCTGCAGATCGGCTGCGCCACCGGTATTGCGGTGGGTACGAACAGCTTGCTCAGTAAATCTTTGGGTGAGGGAAACCGGGAGCGTGCCAATAAAGCGGCCGGCAACGGCATCGTGCTGACGGTCATGATCGCAGCGGTGTTTATGGTGTTTGGTATGTTCGGCGCTGGCGCTTATTACAATATGCAACCCATCAGCGAAGAAACTGCCAAGGGTGGCACAGCGTATACATCTATCTGTTGTATTTTTACCCTGGGCGTTTTTGTGGAGGTGCTGGGAGAGCGGCTTTTGCAAGCCTCCGGAAGAACGGTCTACACACTGTTTACCCAGGGAACCGGTGCGATTCTGAATATTATATTGGATCCGCTGTTTATTTTCGGCGGCTTTGGCATTCCTGCCATGGGTGTGGCCGGCGCGGCAGTGGCAACGGTCACCGGTCAATGGGTTGCAGCCATCATGGCGGTCATCTTCAATCTGAAATGCAACCCGGATGTGAAGTTTGGCTTGAAATACCTGCGTCTGGAAAAGAAAGTGGTTAACAAGATCCTCACGGTAGGAATACCCTCTATGATTATGATGGCCATTGGCTCTGTGATGAACTTTGGCATGAACCAGATCTTTTTGGGGTTCCGGGATATCGGTGAGATCGCTTCCGGTGTGTTCGGTGTCTACTTTAAGCTGCAGAGCTTCTTCCTGATGCCTGTGTTTGGCCTTAACAATGCGTCTATTTCCATCCTTGCTTATAATTACGGTGCCCGTCAGCCTAAGCGGATCACAGGCACGTTGAAAGCAGCGGTTTGTACGGCTTTGGCGGTACTTCTGTTGGGTTTTGGCGTGTTTCAAGTCATTCCCGAAGTGTTGATGGGACTGTTCAGCACAGCTTCAGAGACACAAAGCGCCACCTTCGTGGAGATCGGTGTTAACGCACTGCGTATCGTCAGTTTTCATTTTCCACTGGCGGCCATCGGCATTGCTCTGGGCGCCAGCTTCCAGGCGTTGGGCAACGGCATCTATTCTTCCATTACGTCTTTGTGCCGGCAGTTGGTGGCATTGCTGCCTGCAGCATACCTGTTAAGCTTAACGGGAAACGTCAATGCGGTGTGGTGGTCGTTCCCCATCGCCGAAGTGGTCAGCTTGCTGGTGACGCTGATTTTGTTTGCCCGGATCTACCGGCAGAAGATCAAACCCCTTTTCCAAGAAAATTAAAAAAGAAAATTGCCCAACCGGGATAAAACCAACCCGGTTGGGCAAACTGTTTCTGGGCAGAAAAGACGCGTGTTTTCTGTCAAGTGTATCGCCGGAAAGATACGAAAAAGGCAGATAGAGAATTGGAAGATTTGACGAAATCGGAAAACCTGTCTGCCGATACATAGCGGGCAAATTCTGATTTATCGAGTTGTCTATCGATAGAACTCGTAGGGGCGAGCAATGCTCGCCCGGTGGCACAATGTTGCGTATGCGCCGATATTGCGGGCGAATTCGTAATGTTTCTCTGCACGGGCGTGGTGCTCCGCGCAGCGAATCTAAAATATTAATGATTGCCGGGGGCAATCATACCTAAATTAAACAATGGTCGCCCCTA
>JAZRUM010000034.1:0-22152 GCA_045652545.1 Faecousia sp.
AACTGCACATCCTCAACGCATTTTAGCTGTGATGCGGAGGATTTGGATAAGCTGATCCAAAAATACTATAAACACACCCCTGCAACACAAATTTAATATTGAAAAGCGGTGTGAATCTCCGGATTCACACCGCTTTTATAGAAACGCCATATCCGCTTAAGGGCGCAAAAATACCGATTGGCATAATTTGCAACATTTTTCATCCCATATATGATACAATGATATTATAGGAGGTGATGGGATGAAATTCAAACTGATTATTGATAAAGAAAAAGATGAAGAAGTGGTAGCCACCGTTCACAGCCGTAATGCTCTGATCGACGCGCTTGAAACACTGGTTTTGAACCATACAGGCAGCGACCGAATCCCCGGATACACCGAAGACGATATCAAAATGTTGGACGTTTCCCAGATCGAATGCATTACTGTCCTAAACGGCAAGACCTATGCCATCGATTCTAAAAATCATCGCTACCGACTGAAGCAACGACTGTATGAATTGGAGAAACAGCTACCCTCGTCTTTTATCCGAATCAACAAAAGCACATTGGCAAACGAAACTTGCCTGGATCGGTTCGCCGTTACTTATAGCGGTGCTGTAGATGCCGTTTTTAAATGTGGCTATAGAGAATACGTTTCTCGACGTTGTTTTACCCAAATCAAAAGGAGGTTTTACGAAAAATGAAAAAGTTTTGGAAAGAGTTTTTCTTAAGAGGTCTGATATGTGCCGGTGGTGGACCAGTGGTTTTGGCCATTGTTTATGGCATTCTGGGTGCTACCGGTGCTGTGGAAGCCTTCTCCCCAAATGAGGTCTGTATAGGCATTCTGACCATCACGCTGCTTGCCTTTGTTGCGGCAGGTATGACCGCAATCTATCAGATGGAGCAACTGCCCCTGCCCATTATGATCCTGCTTCATGGCGGTGCGCTGTATGTTGCCTATATCCTCACTTATCTGATCAACAGCTGGCTGCATAATTCCCTTGTCCCCATTCTGGTATTCACCGGTATTTTCATTGTTGGCTATGTCCTTATTTGGCTCATTGTCTACTGGATTATCAAGTTCAAAACAGAAAAACTTAACAAAATGCTCAAAGGCTAATAACCAAAATGTGCGCTGCAAAATCTTGCAGCGCACATGCTTTATTGTTCGTAATCTGTTTCATAACTGCCAGCAGGCAGGATGTGTCCACAGTTACAGCTTTCGTCACTGGCAAGTGTGCCGGTTTTGCCAATAGGTCCACCCATCAGCACAAATACCTCCACATATTCACCGCACTTTGGACATTTCACTTCCGTCAGTCGGGGTGTTCCCTTGCCTTCCTGGCATCCGTTAATCAGCATATTCCTTCCCCCTACTTTTTGGCTACAACGATCGGCTGATAGAATCCCGTTTCCTCCGGGAATAACCAATTTACTTCCCTGCACCCGTTGGAAATCAACAGATTCGTGATCTCCTCTCTGCGAGTTGCTCTGTACGCACAGGAAAATTTGCTGATCTGCAACGCTTGCTCATCGTCAATGATATACTGCACAAGCTTATAATTATCCCCTTCCCAATCCCAAGTTTGGAAGGACACCCTTTGGCCTTTATCCGTTTTGTGGATATAGGGCGG
The DNA here is from genome assembly GCA_045652545.1 of Faecousia sp. GTDB lineage: Bacteria > Bacillota > Clostridia > Oscillospirales > Oscillospiraceae > Faecousia. The sequence continues at coordinate 1,616 of JAZRUM010000034.1, forward strand.
AGAATATGGGGGCTTGCTCATAAGCAACGCATCATAGTCCCGGATGCTTGCCACAAATATACCGCCCTGTGCGATCCGATTTGTAACACTCTTGATCGCAGACTCCAAAGCGCTACCCGAAAGCATGTGGGGTAATGCATTGTCCATACAAATGAGAATATCAAAGGTTTCCGAAAATGTTTTTTCCAGCTTGCAAAAGTCGGCGTGTTCAAAACGGATATTTACATTGTTCTGCTGGGCGCGTTTTCTCGCTTCAGCAAGTTCTCCGTCGCTGATATCGGATGCTGTGACAGCATATCCAAGGCAAGCCAATCCAACAGCCTGCGTTCCAATTCCACAGGCACAGTCAAGAATTCTTGCTGCACGGTCAAAACCATTCTTGCGGAATATGTTATCCAGAACGATCGCTTGTTCATGGGTCGTAGCTTGCCAATCCAGAAAAAGCTTATCATATTGCGATGCCATTTCATCGTAAAAATTCTGTGTGCTACTCACAAATTTCACCTCACCAAACGAAAGGGATAAGTCTGTATTTGACTTTCTGCTTATACTGGGCATAGCCGGGAAGTTCCCGGGTCAGCAAATCTTCCTCATCCTTAAGCCGTACAATGATAATTGCCGGATAGAACCCGAAAACAATCAGTGCATACCAGGAACCAAGAATCAGCGGAATCATCAAAAACAATACAATGGTTATCCCATACATAGGGTGGCGGACGATGCCGTACATCCCGGTATCCACCACGGTCTGTCCCTGCACCACCTTGATGGTGCGGCTTAGATAGGCATTTTCCCGCATCACCTGGGCATACAGGGCGTAGGCAACAAAAAACAGCACCGATGCGGTAATTACCACCCAAGTAGGCACGGTAGACCAACCGAAGCGGAAATCCAGACCTGCCACCACAAAACCGGCAAGAAACATCAGTCCGGATAGTGCTAACACGCCTTTTTGTGTAGCCTGTTTTTCCTTTGCATCCAGCCGTTTTTCCAAGAAGGCCGGTGCCTTAACCAGCATGACCAAGCCCGCAATCAGCATAGGTACAAACAGCAGACCTATCAGCAGCCAGCCGTATGTATAGTCCAATGTGCCTGCCGGTAAAAAGAGCAGCAACGCTACCAGCAGCAATCCACAGGTGAATTTAGTCAGTGCATTTATCAGTAGCTTCATTCCCATTTTCCACCGTTTCGATATAATAGCTCACAGGACGAAAACCGTCATTACAGCTAATCATCGCCGACTGCGGTTTCTTCATCCAGCCTTCGTAAAAATTTCCGCCCCCGGCTGCCAGCTCTTTCACAAAATAAGCCATGCTCTCCCATGCGCTATTGCAGAAATTCTCCGGCTTTTCTGCGTTTTCAGATACCCAAACCATACCTTCCTCTACTAAGCACGGTTTCTCTATGGGATTTTCATATTGTTCCATCAGATCGGGGTAGCAAGCCTTCCGAATGGCTGTAATCTTCACCGTTTTCATCGCTCCACCTCATATGTTCCCGCACATAATGTAGCTTTACTTCTCTGTTTTCTCCGCTTCCAAAGCGGATTCTTTTTTATACTTTTTCATCTTATACAATTCCTCTGTTGCAAGGCGGGCCTTTGTGACAGAGGTGTTTGTTTTTGGGAAACAGAAATAAGAAAATTCGTTATCTCCAATGCCGATCACATCCCCGATTTCATACCAATAATAATCGGAATACAGGGTATGGGATGCCAGCGGTGACTGCCTGTAATCCAGCTTCCCGTCGCCGCCCGTTAGGTGAAAACCGCTTTGATCGTGGGTCAGATGTCCTTGACCAATCATGCACACACCGTCCAAATTCACCTGCACAGCAATATCCACATCGGTATCGAGCAGATATGTTCCATTCTTTAGTTCTTCCTTAACACATTCCCTTTGCCATGTGTACCAGTCCGGAATATGGGGATATTCTGTCTGCCCCTCGCAGGCTTTCAGCTGTCCGTACTGATCCATTTCCCATTGCTTTCCACAAGCATGGCAGGTCAGGTGAATCCCCTTGCCCTCCATTTGGTTTTCTATGCCGCAATGGGGGCATTTATACAGAATCCGATGCAGACCGTCTGCCCGAAAAGGCACATCGATGGATATTTGCTCATCTCTCTGCCATGCAAAATTGTCGAAAGAGAAAGACTCCTCCAATAGTGCGTCCAGTTCCGCAACTGATTTCTCTTTCAGCTCCTGTGCAGTGGCAATGCACTTTACATGGGCGCTGACAGTCACGTCCCGGATCTGCAGCATATTGTACAGCGGATCTCTGGCAAATGCACCTTTTGTGATGACCGTAACCACCGGCACACCCAAACGCTTCATCAGCACACCCATTTTCCGGGGCAGCGCAGTTGCTCTGCCGTCAAAGGAATAGCCTGCCTCCGGATACATCAGCACGCTGGTCTTATTTTTCTTCAGCATATAGGTAATATCCCGGATCAAGGAAATATCCGTGATATATTTATGGGTAGGGGTACAGCCGAGAAAACGCATGAGCTTTCCCAAGAAACCGGTCATGGCATCCACAGAGGTCACAAGGCCAAAGGGCTTTGGATAGAAAATACCATATGCCAGCTTCATGTCCGTAAAGCTACAGTGATTCATAAGAATCAAACAAGGTTGGTCTCTCACCAGTTCCATACGCTCTGTGGTATAGGAAAATTTCGTTTTCAGCAGTGTGGGCATAGATGCGATCCGCACCACTGTCGCCAGCAGTCGGCTAGGCTTGAGAGGGTCTTTGTGCTGCAAACGAGGCAGCTTTAACACTTCTTCATAGGGCATATTGCGGGTGTTGATTTTCATAATGTCACATCCTGTCAATCTTCTTATTTGCAGTTTATCACAGGATAAGAAAAAAGGCAATCGGCATGAATTGTGTTTTTAAAAACTTAATTGTGCAACATCAACAAAATTGCAGCTCACTTTTCTACCAGCTTCACATTTATTTAATATTTCATACCTTTTTGGTTTAGATTTTTATGTTATAATTTTGGTAATATATGGTCGTAATTCTTTTCAAACTTTTCTCTTTTCGTGGAAAGGCCCGGTGCTGTCTGGTCAACAGCACCGGTTCTTTTCTGTTATTTTATAGTACTTAGCGTTTTTCTTACGTACAGATAGTAGGATAGTTGCAAAACTGCGCTGATTACCCACGAGACGGGGTAACACAAATACAAAAAAGTAATATCCCTTTTCAAAGGAAAAATCAACAGTACCCACAAAATACGGGGCACGCAAATGCCCAAAAAGTTCAATAGACTGGGTATTCCGGAACGACCCATTCCGCGGGTGCAACCCGTTGTAATTTCAGATACAGTGTAAATCAAATAACCCCAGACATTTATCAGCAGCAGATTAATTCCCGCATTGACAACCCCCGGATCGGAATTAAACAGACCCAAAAGCTGTCGGGGAAAGATCGTGCATAGGCTTGCCACAACCACTATAAAGATCCAACAGATACCAACACTTCGCAACAGCAAGGTATCGATCCGTTTGTAATTTTTCGCTCCGTAGCACTGTCCGGAAAAACTGACACATGCCATCTGCGCAGCGTGCATACCCTGATATACCATTGTACTGATATCCATTGCAGCGGTCTTTCCCGCTACCGCAATGCTTCCAAAGGAATTTAACGAGGATTGGAGAATCATATTGGAAACTGTAAACACTATGCCATTTAATCCACAAGGAACGCCCACCCGTACCACAGCCAGCGCAGATTCCCTATGAATCTTCAGCAGTTTCACCCGCATTTTATAAATACCCCTGGGGGAAAACAGGATGAAAAGCATCCATATCATGGAAACATACTGGGCTATGGTAGTGGCAATGGCAACACCTGCTACACTCATACCGCAGCCGATGACGAAAACCAGATTCAATCCCACATTGATAAGACCTGTCACTGACAGAACATACATGGACCGTTTCGCATCTCCGTGGGCACGGAGAATATTGGCGCCGAAATTATACACAGCATATGCCGGTATACCCAGAAGATAGATGCGTATATACAGGGTCGCCAGTTCCAGCACATCTTCCGGTGTGTCCATTAGCTGCAACAGCGGTTTGGAAACCACAAGTCCCAAAACGCAGATAGATAACCCAACATATATGCTCAACACAATGGCGCTGTGCATACACCGGGTCAAACTTTCTTCATCTTTTGCGCCCCGGTGATTGGCGCAGATCACATTGGTGCCTATTGCCAGTCCGTTAAAGAGGTTTACAAACAGTGTGGTAGCCGAACTGGTGGCGCCTACCGCAGCCAACGCAAATTTTCCGTTTTCAGCAAACCGTCCCACTACCACACGGTCAGCTACGTTATATAGATGCGACAAGAGCAGTGTCAGCATGATAGGTATCGCAAAAGAAATAAATTTCTTAGTAACTGAACCCTGGGTCAAGTCCATGGTAGCAGATTGCTTCATATTGCGTTACACCTCCGTCGCAGCAAATTCAGCCTACGTGCCGGTTGAATTCTCTATTAATGCCTATTATAATCCCCCGAAACGGGATTGCAACCCTTTTGGGACATTTTTCTAATAATTCACTGCATTAAAAAGGAGGCTGCCAAAAGCAACCTCCATAATATTAGTAATTTAGTAATTCTCTGCGTTGACCTCGAAATAGCTTTGGGGATGAGCACAAGTGGGGCAAAGCTGAGGAGCTTTGGTACCAACCACGAGATGACCGCAATTACGGCACTCCCAGATCTTGACCTCGCTCTTTTCAAATACCTGTGCAGTCTCCACATTCTTCAGCAGTGCGCGGTAACGCTCCTCGTGGTGCTTCTCAATGGCAGCTACCAAACGGAATTTCGCAGCCAAATCGGTGAAACCTTCCTTCTCGGCAGTTTCAGCGAACTGGGCATACATATCGGTCCACTCATAGTTTTCACCCTGCGCAGCCTCCAGCAGGTTTTCTGCCGTGCTGCCAATGCCCTCCAACTCCTTGAACCAGAGCTTTGCATGTTCCTTCTCGTTCTCAGCAGTCTTCAGAAACAGTGCAGCGATCTGCTCGAAGCCTTCCTTCTTTGCCTTTGAGGCAAAGTATGTATACTTGTTTCTAGCCTGGGATTCGCCTGCAAATGCGGCCTGTAAGTTCTTTTCTGTCTGGGTGCCTGCGTATTTGTTTGCCATAGTGATAGCCTCCTTATTTTTCCATTTTTTGGGTAACTCCACTATAGCACATTTGCTTCATTTTGAATAGTCCTAATTTAACAGATACACGCCCACATTTAAATATCCTGCAAAGGTGACCCACAGAATGTACGGCAACAAAAGGTCTGCTGCCAGCTCATCAATTTCCGTAAAAGCATAAATGCTTAAAAAGATCAATGCCCATAGCACCAAAAGCACAAAAAAAGCCGCCAAATACCACTGCAATCCAAAAAACACCAATGGCCACAAAAAATTTACTGCCAACTGCGCACCGTACAGACTCAGCGCTCTGCGGATCTGCTTTTCATCCGCACCGCTGACCAGGACTCGGTAAGAGGCATAGCCCATCAATAAGTATAAAATCGTCCACACCACAGGAAACAGCCAACCGGGTGGTGAAAAAGGTGGTTGGCGGATCTGCCCATACTGCTGCATGCCGCCGCCTACAAGCAACGCGGAAGCACCGCCTACTGCCAAAGGAATTGCAAGACAGATAAGTAATTTTTTCCACTGAATTTTCATTTTGATCCCTCCTGATATACAGCTTACAGGAAAGCGGCCGTACTTATCCGTCGAAAATTTAGTTGCGCTCTCATTTTTTTCAAGATATAATTAAGTATATATTTGTAAAGGGGTGTTTTCAATGAAATCTAAAGTTTACTTTTCTAAGACGATTACTGCCCAGAAGGTGTTAGAGCTGTATCAACTGCTGGGTAAAACCCTGACCGGTAACGTAGCAATTAAAGTACACTCCGGCGAACAGGGTAACCAAAACTTCCTGCGCCCGGCCTTTTGGAAGCCTGTGGTGGATTATGTTGGCGGCACCGTCACCGAGTGCAACACCGCCTATGAGGGCGCAAGAAATACAACCGAGCGCCATAGAGCTTTGTTCAAGACCCACGGCTGGAGCGATCTGTACACCGTAGACTTACTGGATGCTCAAGGACCGGACTGGGAGATGGAAATCCCCCGGGGCAAGCGGATCAAAAAGAATTTTGTGGGCAAAGACCTGAAAAATTACGACAGCATTTTGGTGCTGTCCCATTTCAAGGGGCACCCCATGGGTGGCTTTGGCGGTGCGCTGAAACAGCTGTCCATCGGCTTTGCATCTGCCTATGGAAAGAAATACATCCACGGTGTTGGCAACACGGAAAATTTCTGGGAACGGGAACAGGATGCATTTTTGGAGTCCATGGCCGATGCCGCATGGTCTGTTGCAGAACATTTTAAGGGCAAGGCTGTATATGTCAATGTGATGAAAAACATCAGCGTGGACTGCGACTGCTGCGCCAAAGCAGAAGATCCCTGTATGGACGATATCGGAGTTCTGATCTCCGAGGATCCGGTAGCCATCGACCAGGCTTGCCTGGATCTGGTGTACGCTTCCAACGATCCTGGCAAGGCACATCTTTTAGAGCGGATCGAAAGCCGCCACGGCATTCGCACCGTAGAAGCCGCTGCGGAGCTTGGCATCGGCTCCAGAGAATACGAATTGATCACAGTAGAATAAAAAGATGGCAGACACCTTCGTGTCTGCCATCTTTTTCACTTTGTCTAACTTGGATCGTCAATTTTCGACAGTTTTCTACTTAATCCTCTGTTATAATCAACAGGTCATTGGGGGTACACTCCAAAAGTTGGCACATCGTCTCAATGTTCTCATAACGGATGGATTTCGTTTCGTTATTGATCATACGGCTGAAATTCTGATAACTCATTCCCAGCTGCTTGTATAGCCAGTACTTGGTTTTTCCCTTTTGTTCCAGCAGTGCTGCAGCGTTCAACTTGATCATAAGGCACTCCTTCATAACTGATGTGTTAATGAGATAGTATCTTATTTTTCCGCTTTACATATAGACTGTTGCATTATATAATGTTTACATACTATTTAGGAGGCAACTTTTTGTATACAGATATTACTGGTATTTTATTGATCCCCGGTGACCACGGCCGCCGCTGCCCCGGCAACGGTGCCACATCAGACGAAAACGGAAACACCATAGAATGCTGCTGTAACGAATGCGATTACATGCTGGAATGCTTCCCAGAATACGACGATAAAAGTAAAAAAGAAAAATGAGCGGTGTTTTATCCCGAAAAAGTAAAAAAATACTTGTAAATTTCCTTAGATTGGCATATACTTATTTAATACTCCAATCCAAGAGAGGAATAGATTATGGAACTGATTTCTGTTCGCGAGCTTTTTAAAAACACCGCTGCCTACGCAGACAAGGAAGTGACCGTGGGCGGATGGGTGCGCAATCGCCGCCCTTCCAAGCAGTTTGGCTTTATCGTGCTGAACGACGGCACCTATTTCACCCCTGTGCAGGTGGTTTACAATGATACCATTGAGAATTTCCAGGAGATCTCTAAGATCAACATCGGCGCTGCGCTGATCGTGAAGGGTACGGTCGTGGAGACTCCCGACAGCAAGCAACCTTTCGAGATCCAGGCCAGCGAGGTGACTGTAGAGGGCGCTTCCACCGGTGATTATCCCCTGCAACCCAAGCGCCACACCATGGAATTTTTGCGTACCATCACCCATCTGCGTCCCAGAACCAACACCTTCCAGGCGGTGTTCCGTGTGCGCAGCCTGGCAGCTATGGCCATCCATGAGTTCTTCCAGGAGCGGGATTTTGTGTATGTCCACACGCCCCTGATCACCGGTTCTGACTGCGAGGGCGCAGGCGAAATGTTCCAGGTTACCACTCTGAATCTGAACGATGTGCCCAAGACCGAGGACGGCAAGGTAGATTTCTCCCAGGACTTCTACGGCAAGCCCACCAACCTGACCGTTTCCGGTCAGCTCAACGGCGAGACCTTCGCTATGGCATTTAAGAACATCTACACCTTCGGTCCTACCTTCCGGGCAGAGAACTCCAATACCACCCGCCATGCCGCGGAGTTCTGGATGATCGAGCCGGAGATCGCCTTTGCCGATCTGGCTGACGATATGCGTCTGGCCGAAGATATGATCAAGTATATCATTTCCTATGTGCTGGAAAGAGCACCGGAGGAGATGGAATTCTTCAACCAGTTTGTTGACAAAGGTCTGCTGGAGCGGTTGAACCACGTTCTGAATTCCGAGTTTGGTCACGTGACCTACACCGAGGCCATTGAAATTCTGGAAAACTGCAACGACAAATTCCAGTATCCTGTCCACTGGGGCAGCGACCTGCAGACCGAGCACGAGCGTTATCTCACAGAAGAAGTATTCAAGAAGCCTGTGTTCGTCACCGACTATCCCAAGGAGATCAAGGCCTTCTACATGAAGCTGAACCCCGACGGAAAGACCGTTGCCGCTATGGACTGCTTGGTTCCCGGCATTGGTGAGATCATCGGCGGCAGCCAGCGTGAGGACAACTACGAGCTGCTGAAGAGCCGCATTGAAGAGGTGGGCATGAACCCCGAGGATTACGGCTTCTATATGGATCTTCGCAAGTACGGCTCTGCCCGTCATGCAGGCTTCGGTCTGGGCTTTGAGCGCTGCGTCATGTATCTGACCGGCATCACTAACATCCGTGACGTTCTCCCCTTCCCCAGAACCGTCGGCAACTGCGAGCTTTAAAAAAATAACTGTACCGCCACAGGACAGAACAGTCATAGCGCAACAAAGGGTTTTTAAAATATGAAAGAGGTCGCTTGCGCGACCTCTTTTTCATGTTCTTGGCAAAAGATTTTACCGTTGCTCCATTGCAACCTGTTGTCTGACTTTTTCCACTTCCTTCAGCACAAAGCGGAAAGCAATGCAGCAGGCAAGCATCAGCACGCCGCAGATTATCAACGCATACTTGTAAGAACCGAACACATCATAGCTCAGATTGATGATCGGTGAGCCCAATGCGTAGCCGGAGTAGTTGATTGCTGAGAAGATACCCAGCATTTTGTCGTAGGACACTGAGCCAAACAGATCGTTAACGATCAGAGGGATTGCCAAAGTCTCCAGCGGCATTGCCAGGGCATAGAGCACACAGAACACAAATGCCAGCACCATACCCAGGGTATTTGCAGCAAGCGCAGTCATAATGCCAAAGGCGAGTACGGCAGAAATGGGACACACAAGCATTACCACCCGCAGACCGTACCTATCGTACATCCAGCCAACCGCCAGCTTGGAAAGGGTCAGCAGCAGCGCAAACACGCTGACCACAGTGGCGACGGACTCCGCGCTCATACCAATGTCCTGCAGATGGGCAACGTAAGCGCTGTTGACGCCCTGCAGGCAGATGCCAACAACCAGCACCGCCGCCGATGCAATATAGAAATAATGCTTTTTTCTGGCGGTTGCAAAGTCGATGCCATACCAGCTGACGCCCCGTTTTTTCTTTGCCGTCTGAACAGGCGCAACACCGATATCTTCCTTAGGCTGCTCTCGCAGGAGCGCTACTACCAAAATGCCTGTAACCGTAACAATACCGGCAACCAGCAAGTAGGCTTGCCGGTAGCCAAAGGGGTTGTCTGGCTGATTGATGATCGGTGATACGATCTGAGAAGCCAACGCACCGCCGAGGCCATTGGAGGCAAAGACGATGCCCGTATATTTTCCGATATCCTTATGGAACCAGCGGCGGGCGATACTGCCGGTCATGCTTGTGGTGGTAAAGGCCAGACCGATGCCCAGCAGCGCGCCACCTACATAAAAGACCAGTACATTTTCCGCAAAAGCATAGGTCAGCATCGCCGCAATGGTGGCGCCAAAGCCGACGGCGGTCATTGCTCTCACACCCACCTTATAGATCAGCGTTCCGAAGAACAGGTTCACCACCGCAGAGGCAATGTACCGGCAGCTGTCGTTAATGGAGAACAGGCTGCGCTTGATCCCCAAAGCATCGGTGATCGCCGTTAAGAACATGCCCTTGTTGCTGCTGCAGAAACCCAAACAAACAAAGTTCATCAGGACACACAGAACCAGGATCACCCATTTGTACTCAAATTTTCTGTTTTTTGTTAGCATATGCCTCGCCTCCATATCTTCCGCTTACTTATACCGCCATTAAAGGATAAAATCAACTTCCAAAAATTTACGCTTGCATAACTTTGACTTAATGCAGCGCATCGTTTCCTCTGTCGTTTTCCTTATCTGCAAATCCCGGTTTATAGAGTTGTCTATCGATAGAATTCGTAGGGGCGAGCATTGCTCGCCCGGCGGCACAATGTTGCGTATGCGCCGAAATTGCGGGCAAATTCGTAATGTTTCTCTGCACGGGCGTGGTGCTCCGCGCAGCGAATCTAAAATATTAATGATTGCCGGGGGCAATCATACCTAAATTAAACAATGGTCGCCCCTACATCCAATTACGAAACTGCTCTATAAATCAGAATTTAGTTTACTTTTCAATAGAAAACCTGCCGCCCGATGGTGCGGCAGGTGGTTTATTTTTGATAGTACAGCAGGACGAATTTCTTGAACAGCTCCTCGTCCTCGGTGAATTTCTGATTTTTACGCCAGTAGAGGCGGCAGGCCCAAGGCTGATAGACATTGCTGATGGGTACATACCGGAGATTCTGGGGATTTGCCAATGTCATATGAGAGGTGGCGAAAGCAACACCCAAGCCCTGAGTGACCATCTGCTGGGTAGCAAGATGGGAATAGGCATTACCTGCCGGGAAGGGAACGCTACAGTCGGCAAACAGCTTTACTAGATGGTCCCACAGCGGATAATCCCGCAGCGGCAGAAAGATGGTCTCATTGCGCAGCTGGTCCAGATCTACGGATTTCTCCCTGGCGAGGGGGTGATCCTTATGGACCATGACCACCGGGTGATCCTCAAAGAGGAACGCACTGTCCAGCTTATCGCTGTACACCTCCGGGATATCGTCCTCCGCAGCCAAAAGAAAACTGTGCTGCGCGGAAAAGCCGCTGCCTGCCAGTGCCGCCCGGGTTACACCGGTGCACAAAAGGGTAAAATGGGGGTACTCCTGAGAAAAGGCAGTGACCATGTCTACCCATTGGGTGGATGCCACAGAAGCGATGGACACGTGCTGTCCCTGAAGCATGGCGCTTTGGAGCAGCTCCGTTTTTGCGCAGTCCAGGGTGGAAAACATCTGGTTTACATAACGCAACAAGATGTGTCCCTGCCGGTTAAGCAGAATCTTGTTGTTGCTGCGATCAAACAGCTTCGTTCCCAACTCCTTTTCCAGCCTGGCAATGGAAGTGCTCAGCGCCGGTGCAGAAATAAACAACGCCTGGGCGGCATCGGAGATTTTGCCGATCTCTGCTACGGTCTTGAAGTATTTCAGCTGCGAAAGCTCCATAATTCCCCCCTCTTAACGGTTTAAAAACAGCATAAAAACGGACAGAATAATCAAAAATGCAAAGTTAAAGGCAGAGAATAACAGCATATAATAGCCGGTCTTGCCCTTGTTTTGCTTGGTGTATTCCCGGAAAGTAATCAGGCTTGCCAGCGACGAGATCAACGTACCCACGCCGCCGATATTCACACCCAGCAGCAGCTCCCGGTAATTATCCGTGAACTGAGACAGCAGGATTGCTGAGGGCACATTGCTGATCACCTGGCAGGACGCCACGGAAAACAGTAGAGTGCTTTTGTCCAGCAGGAAGGAAAACAGCTGCCGGACCGCATCGATACGCGCCATATTTCCGGAGAAAATGAAAAAGAACACAAAGGTAAGAAGCAGTGGGTAATCCACCATTTTCAGCGCCTTGCGATCCATGAAAATCAACACCGCAGGGATGATGATCAGACCGATCCAATACGGAATCCCCCGGAACACGATAGCCACCGCCAGAATAAACAGCAGCAGATACACGATCGATCTGCCCGCCGGCAAGGATAGCTTCTCCTCCCTTAATTCCAGTGGCTCCGGCTTGACAAAAATGATGCAGCACAGGGTGATCAGAGCGATGGCCAACACAAAGGGCGCTGCCATGATCCCCATAAATTCCAGATTGGGAATTTCAAATTTGGTGTACAAGTACAGATTCTGGGGATTGCCAAACGGGGTCAGCATACCGCCTAAGTTTGCGGCGATATTCTGCATGATAAAGGTAAATGCCATGTACTTGCCCTTGCCTGTGGTGGTCAGCACGAACATACCCAAAGGCAAAAAGGTCAGAAGTGCCATATCATTGGCAATGAGCATGGAGCCGATAAAGGTGATGTACACAAGCGCAAGGATGCTCAGCCGCGCATTGCGGAAGATCCGGACGATCTTCTTTGCCAGCATGTAAAAGAAATTGATATTTTTCAGCGCACAGACCACCGCCAGCACACAAAACAGGCAGGTCAGTGTCTTTAGGTCAAAATAGTCCAGATATGCCTTATCCGGCGGCACAAAAAAGCAGGTAATCAGCGCCGCCAGCATAGCAATGAGCATCACCGTATTCTTTTTTATAAAGCCGCTGAAGCCGTGAAACAAATGGAGTTTATCCGTAATATCCCTCCCCTTTCAGGGCAAAATCCTTAGCACACCATATTATAGCAACCGGAGAAGCAGAAATCAACCGCCCTTTTTGTATTACATCCCATGCTTGCATTAGTGTCAAATTTGATGTATAATAAAGTATTCATATACAAGTCTGGATTTACGACTCTGCTATGTGCGTAAATCAGGGCAAATAGCCCGTGTTTTTTTATAGAATTCCAGAAAAGTAAGGGGGATAGGTATGGATTTTAAGATCCTTGCAGTGGGTGACGTAGTCGGCAACCCAGGACTGGAACGAATCTGTAAATCACTGCGAAAGCTGAAAATACAGACCGGAGCGGACTTTGTCATCGTCAACGGAGAAAACGCCGCCGTTGTGGGCATCACCCCCAATCAGGCGGAGGACATCTTAGATGCCGGTGCCGACGTGATCACCATGGGCAACCATACCTTCGGTAAGCGGGAAATCGTAGAATATTTGGACGAAAACAGTCGCATCCTGCGGCCTGCCAACTACGCCCCGCAAGCCCCCGGTATTGGCTGGCAAACTTACGAAACCTCCGTCGGTGAGATTGCTGTGATCGATCTCCAGGGACGGGTAAATATGGACTATACTCCGGATAACCCTTTTCTGGAAGTGGAGAAGATCTTAAAGCAGCTCTCGCACACCAAGCTGATTTTTGTAGAACTCCACGCAGAGGCCACCTCTGAAAAACTGGCAATGGGTTATATGCTCGACGGCCGGGTCAGCGCTGTCTGGGGTACACACACCCACGTCCCAACCGCCGATGCTCAGGTGCTGCCCAAAGGCACAGGCTATGTGACCGATCTGGGCATGACCGGGCCGAAGCATTCTGTGTTGGGCATTCGTCCGGATTTGTCTATTGCAAAATTCCGGGGAGATCTGACCGAGCGTTACCGCTGGGCTGACGGTCCTACCAAGCTGGAAGCGGTGCTTTTCACCGTGGATGCGGACACCGGTCTTTGCCGAAAAGCAGAAAGGGTGGATCTGTATGATTAAGATTTTACACAGTGCCGACTGGCATTTGGATTCCCCCCTGCAGCTGCAAGATTCAAATCAGTCTCAGCTGTTGCGCAGGGCGCTTTCCCGTGTTCCGGAGCAGGTAGCTGCTATCTGCCGGGAGCAAAAATGCGATATTCTGCTTCTGTCCGGCGATTTATTTGACGGCGCTTACACAGCCGATACTGTGCAAATGCTGCGACAGACGTTGGAGCGTTTGGATATCCCGGTATTTATCACACCGGGAAATCACGACCCCATCGGTTCTGACAGTCCGTGGCTGTCCACGGCATGGCCGAAAAATGTACACATTTTTACCCACCCCGTAATGGAACCGGTAACCCTTCCGGAGCTGGACTGCTGCGTTTACGGCGCAGGCTTTACTTCTATGGATTGTCCCGGTCTTCTGGAAGATTTTACCGCCACGCACAAGGAGCGCTATGCTGTTGGCGTGCTCCATGGCGACCCTACACAGGTCAACTCCTCTTACTGTCCTATCACCACAGAGCAAGTCCGGCGGTCTGAACTGGACTATCTGGCTCTGGGACATATTCACAAAGGCGACAGCTTCCGCGCCGGCAAGACCCTGTGCGCATGGCCCGGCTGTCCCATGGGACGGGGATATGACGAAACCGGCGAAAAGGGTGTGCTGCTGGTCACCCTCGAAGAAACCGCCAATGTGGAGTTTATCCCCCTGAACACCCCCCGTTTCCACGATCTTGAAGTCACTGAAAACACACAGTTGTCTTCCCTTCTGCCGCCGGTGGGCAATGAAGATTTTTACCGGATCACCTTTACCGGTCCTTCCGAACCGCTGGATCTGGAAGCGATCAGGCAGGAACATGACCGCTTCCCCAATCTTTTGCTGCGAGACCTCACCACACCTCCTATCAATGTGTGGGGCACTGCCGGAGAAGATACGTTGGAAGGCATGTACTTTAAGCTTCTGCAAGATGCGCTGGAATATGCTGACGAGGATACCCAGCGGCAGATCCGTCTTGCCGCCAAGTTCTCCCGACAGATTTTGGACGGACAGGAGGTGGTGCTGCCGTGAAAATCCTTTCCATGACCGCCACCTTCGGTAAGCTGGCACATCAAACTCTGACACTGCAACCGGGTTTGAATGTGATCCACGCACCCAACGAATGGGGAAAAAGCACTTGGTGTGCCTTTATCGTGGCAATGCTCTACGGCATTGATACCAAGGAACGTACCACCGCGGCTTCCCTTGCAGACAAGGAACATTATGCCCCCTGGTCCGGTGCACCTATGTCCGGAAGTATGGACATTCAATGGAACAACCGGAACATCACACTGGAACGTACCACTAAGGGACGAATTCCCTTTGGTGAATTTCGGGCATATGAGACCCAAAGCGGTCTGCCTGTGCCGGAACTGACCGCTTCAAACTGCGGGCAGATGCTGCTGGGTGTAGAAAAAAGTGTATTTACCCGATCCGGCTTTGTCCGGTTGACGGATATGCCCATTGTCCAGGACGAAACACTGCGACGCAGGCTCAATGCGCTGGTTACGACCGGTGATGAAAGTGGCACAGGTGATATCCTTGCGCAAAAGCTGCGGGATTTGCGAAATAAGTGCCGCCACAACAAGACCGGTCTTTTGCCGCAAGCCCAGACTGTGCAGAATACGCTGGAAGAAAAACTGGCGCAGCACGCAGGATTGCAGGTACAACTGGAACAAATCCGCAATGCCCAACAAGCACTGGAATCAGAAAAAGCAGAACTTGAAAACCACCTGCAAGCGTTAGAATACACCGCTGCCCAGAACGGCATACAGCGGTTGGAGCAAGCACAGGCCGATGTACAGGAAATGCAAAGCAAATATGCGCAATTGCATGCCCGGTGTCAAATGCTTCCTTCCGAGGAATTTGCCACACAGCAACTGCAGCAGCTTCGCTCCCTTCAGGTGCAGCAAGCTGCACTGGATGCAGAGGTCCTGCCTACCGTCCCCGTGCAACCCAAAGCACCAACCATATTCAGCGGTGTAACGCCTGCCGAGGCGCTGCGTTTGGCAAAGGAGGACAAAGCACGTTTCGATGCCCTCAGCCAATCCCCTTCGCCTGTTTTTCTGATTTTGGCAGCTGTATTTGCGGCAGCCGCCATTGGCTTGTTGTTTGTGCGATGGTATCTGTTGATCCCCGCGCTGTTGCTCAGTGGTTGGATGGTTCTGCTGCACATATCCGGTAAAAAGCGGCAGAGCCGTGAACAAAAGACAATTGCTGCCCGCTATGGTGCATTGGATTCTGAGCAATGGATCCCTCTGGCACAGAAATACAGCGACGATATGCGTGTTTATTCTGAACAAGAAGCTTCTTCCAAAGCAGTTTCCGATTCTTTGAAGCAGCGCAGGCAAGCGCTACGCAATCATATACACAACGCAACCCAGGGACTTACTCTGGAAGAATGTATTCAAAAATGGGAAAGCGTGATCGCTGAGCACAAATCGTTGGTGACCGTTGACAACGACTTGTCACAGGCAAAAAACCGCGTTGTGGATCTTTCCGCTACCTATAAGGTTGCCGAACCCCCTTCCCTGCCGGACACGCTGACCCTTTCTCAGGAAGAAACGATCCATGCCATTGCCTCCGCTGCAGTCCAGCTGCAGCAGTTGCAAAAGCAAGAGGGGCAGTGTCTTGGACAGAAAGAATCCTTGGGCGCTGAAGCTGCTTTGACCCAACAACTTACCTCGGTCAACGCCCGTATCAGCCATCTGGAGGACACCTATAGCGCTTTGTCCATCGCTCTGGACACGCTCGCTACAGCAGCCAACGAACTGCAACGCAGATTCGCTCCCCGGATCGCATCCCGGGCACAGGCAATGTTTGAAACAATGACCGGTGGCCGATATGATCGATTACAACTGACGCAAGATCTGGGTCTGAATGTAGCTGCTGAGGGTGAGGACAGCCTTATCTCCGCCCGCTGGCGCAGTGACGGCACTGTAGATCAGTTGTATCTGGCGCTGCGCCTGGCAGTAGCCGCAGAGCTTACTCCGGACGCACCGTTGGTGCTGGACGATGCTTTGGTGCGCTTCGATGACACCCGTCATGGAGCTGCAATGGAACTTTTGAAAACAGAATCCCTTTCCCGACAGGTGATCGTATTTACCTGCCAAAGCCGCGAGGAAGCATATACCGCAGATTCCGGCATAAACATATAATTTGGAGGTGCAATTATGGAATTGCGAGAAGTTACATATTTGGCCATCGCGCTTCGTATTTTAGCTGCTGTGATCGTCGGTGGTCTGATCGGTTTGGAACGAGGTCTGAAAAACCGGCCGGCAGGTATGCGTACCTATATGCTGGTGTGCGTGGGTGCCTGTCTTGTGATGCTGACCAACCAGTATATGTGCCAAGTCTACAATGTAGGTGACCCGGTGAGAATGGGCGCACAGGTGGTTAGCGGTATCGGTTTTCTGGGTGCAGGCACCATTATCGTAACCCGTCGTAATCAGATCAAAGGTCTGACTACCGCCGCAGGTCTGTGGTCAGCAGCCGGAGTTGGTCTGGCTTTGGGTGTTGGTTTCTATGAAGCAGCGCTCACCGGTGGGTTTGCAGTATTTTTTGTCATGACACTGCTGCAGCGTATGGATAACAGCATGCATCGCAAAACCAAAATTATCGATGTTTATTTTGAGCTGAATAAAAATCTGTCCTTAGGTGATTTCCTCCGGGAAGTCCGCAACCGGAATATTGATGTGCAAAACACCCAACGGGATGTGGACGCAGAAACCGAGGACGGAATTCGCTCTTACGTTGCCACACTGAAGCTGCAAAAGCGCAGAAATCACATTGAAGTCATCGATGAGCTGTGCAGCATTGAAGGTATCCTGTCCCTGGAGGAGCTGTAATTGTCAATACTCCCTAAAAAAGGCGCTGCCCACGGCAGCGCCTTTTCTGTATTCTTTTCTGTATCATTGAAGATCAACCCTGCTCCAGTGCCAGAGTTACAGTGGTCCTGTCGCAAACCTCAGAGGGTCCGAAGTACTGGATCGCGCCGGGATAGACATAGCAGGTATCCACAGCCCACTTCTGTCTGTTCTCTGCAAAGAACTTGAAAGGTTTCCCCTCCAGCTCCACCAGCGCCTTACGGATAACAGGCTTATCTGCACCGTGGCGACGCTCAATGTTCATCATCTTGGTAATAGGCATACCACCGGCAATCCATTCCTCTGCAGGCTTAGACAAATTAGACACCTTAGACAGATATCCGGTGTAGCCATACTGGATCAGCATGAATGCATTGTAGCCCAGGCTGTAGCAGTAGTCGGCATCAAAGTTGGAGGGGAATGCACAGCGACCTTCATAGCCCAGGAAATGATGCCAGGGGTTGAACTTGCCGTTGTAAGTACCGGCAGCTTTGCGGGCAGCCAAATTCTCCTTAACCATAGCAGAAAACAGCTTCTCGGACTCAATAAGAGAGACCTGCACATTGCCGTGGGGGTCACGCTCCAGGAACAGCTGCTGCTGGATGCTTTCCGGGAGAATGGCAAATACAGTCATAGATTCCTTGGTCAGACCTGCCTGAATAAAGGCATACTTTTCCTCCCAGCTGGAAAGCGCATTAAATGCATCCGCCTTGCTGCCTGCCAGCAACTCGTTGATCTCCGCAATCAGCACAGAGAATTCGGGGACGAACTCCACAATGCCCTCAGGAATAATGGCAACACCGAAATTCCAGCCTTTGGCGGCACGGCTTGCCACGGAATCAGCAATTTGATCTGCAATCTGCGCCAAAGACATCTTCTTGGCAGCCACTTCCTCGCCGATCAGGCAGATATTGGGTTGGGTCTGCAGCGCTGTCTCCAAAGCAACATGAGAAGCGGAGCGACCCATGACCTTTACAAAGTGCCAATACTTCTTGGCAGAGTTGGCGTCACGCTGGATATTGCCCACGATCTCTGCATAGGTCTTGGTAGCGGTGTCAAAGCCGAAGGAGCACTCAATGTCCTCGTTCTTCAAATCGCCATCGATGGTCTTGGGGCAACCGATTACCTGAATGCCGGTATTGTTGGCAGCAAAATACTCAGCCAGCACTGCGGCGTTGGTGTTGGAGTCATCACCGCCGATGATAACAACGGCGTTAATGCCGTGCTTCTTGCACACCTGGGCCACCACAGCAAACTGCTCCTGCGTCTCCAGCTTTGTTCTGCCGGAGCCAATGATATCGAATCCGCCGGTGTTGCGGTACTGATCGATATATTCGTCATCAAAGATAATATAATCATCCTCCAGCAGACCACTGGGACCGCCTTTGAAGCCGTATAGCACGTTTTGCTTGTCTGTTGCCTTCAGGGCATCGTACAGACCGCAAATAACATTGTGACCGCCGGGTGCCTGACCGCCGGACAGGATCACACCCACCACCTGTTTCTTTGCAGGTGCTGTGTTCTGACCCTTTTGGAACGTGATCTCGTTTTTGCCATAAGTATTGGGGAACAGGGCACAGATCTTCTCCTGGTCTGCTACGCTCTGAGTTGGGTTTCCATTCTTTACACAAATCTCAGAAATGCCGTTTCTGAGCATGCCCGGCAGCTTGGGCTGATATTGGTATCTTGCAATTTGCAAAGGGGAAATTTTCATCCTAAATACTCCTTATCATCATTTTCAAAAGTCTTCGTATAAATTATACTCTGTTTTAGGAACAAGGTAAATAGGCATTTTAACCATTTTTCTATAAAAAGTTTTCATATGCAATATTAAATATTCCATATTGCAACAAAAAAAAATTGTGGTATAATGTATTTGTAAAAATGTGGGTAAGACCGCGAAATGAGAAAGGATGTTTTAAAATGGCTCTTGTTACTACAACCGAAATGTTTAAGAAGGCCTATGACGGCGGCTACGCTATCGGTGCTTTCAACGTCAACAACATGGAAATCATTCAGGGCATTACCGAGGCTTGCGCTGAGGAGAAGTCTCCTGTAATTCTGCAGGTTTCCAAGGGCGCACGCGCCTACGCTAACCCCACCTACCTGGTGAAGCTGGTCGAGGCTGCTGTTATCGAGTGCCCCGAAATTCCCATTGCTCTGCATTTGGACCACGGCGACAGCTTTGAGACCTGCAAGTCCTGCATCGACGGTGGCTTTACCTCCGTCATGATCGACGCTTCTTCCCACTCCTTCGAGGAGAACATTGCCATCACCAAGAAGGTAGTTGAATACGCTCACGATCACGGTGTCGTGGTAGAGGCTGAGTTGGGTTCTCTGGCTGGCATCGAGGACGATGTGAACGTTTCTGCTGAAGCCGCTTCCTACACCCGTCCTGAAGAAGTGGAGGAGTTCGTGACCCGTACCGGTTGTGACTCTCTGGCTATCGCCATCGGCACCAGCCACGGCGCTTACAAGTTCACCCCCGAGCAGTGCACCGTCAATGAGCAGGGCATTCTGGTCCCCCCTGCTCTGCGTTTTGACGTTCTGGAAGAGGTCACCAAGCGTCTGCCCGGCTTCCCCATCGTTCTGCACGGTTCTTCTTCCGTTCCCCAGGAGTACGTAAAGATGGTCAACGAGAACGGTGGCAAAATGCCCAACGCCATTGGCGTGCCGGAAGAGCAGCTGCGCAAGGCTGCTGCCCTGTCTGTCTGCAAGATTAATATCGACTCCGACCTGCGTCTGGCACTGACCGGCACTGTTCGTAAGTACTTTAACGAGCATCCCGATCACTTCGATCCCCGTCAGTACCTGAAGCCCGCCCGCGCCAACATCAAGGAGATCGTTCGTCACAAGCTGATTAACGTTCTGGGTTGCGCCGGCAAGGCCTAATTCCAATAAAATTCGGGCTCCCTCAGCAGAGGGAGTGCACTTGTCAAGAAAAAGTAGACACTAAAAAGCATAATTACACGAAGCCCAGTTCGGTCTTGTACTGAACTGGGCTTTTGTAGCCCAAGGCGGCAGCTGGTCTGTGATTATTGAAGAAATAAACATACTGATTCAGTA
>JAZRUM010000035.1:0-11637 GCA_045652545.1 Faecousia sp.
TAGGGGCGACCATTGTTTAATTTAGGTATGATTGCCCCCGGCAATCATTAATATTTTAGATTCGCTGCGCGGAGCACCACGCCCGTGCAGAGAAACATTACGAATTCGCCCGCAATATCGGCGCATACGCAACATTGTGCCGCAGGGCGAGCAATGCTCGCCCCTACGAGTTCTATCGATAGACAACTCTACAAACTGCAATTTAATTTTCCATTCTCAATTCTCAATTCGGAGGCAAATATGCCCTTTTTATCTCACCACAATAAAACGCCCTTGGGTATTTATGTTCACGTGCCCTTTTGTCGGAGCAAATGTGAATACTGCGACTTCTATTCCGTTACCGATCGGGATGACAAAATCATGGACAGCTATCTGCAGGCCGTTTGCACCCATATCAAAGAGGCCGGCGCGTTAGCCCCCGGATATCTGGTGGATACGGTGTATTTTGGCGGCGGTACTCCCACCTTTTTCGGTGCGGAGGGAATGGCGCAAATTCTGAGCGTTATCCGCAAAAGCTTTCGTGTTGCCAACAGCGCGGAAATCACTTTTGAGGCGAACCCGGATTCTGTATCGGAACGGCTTTTAAAACGGCTGCACAGCGAGGGGTTCAATCGGGTCAGCCTGGGAATCCAGTGCGACAACGATGCGATTTTGAAAAAAATCGGCAGACCGCACGATTACGCACAGGCAGTTACAGCGGTGCAGCGGATCCGGAAGGCAGGGTTTCGCAATCTGTCGGTAGATCTGATGTACGGTCTGCCGGGACAGACATTGGAGCAGTGGGAAAAGACACTGAAAAATGTGCTGCGCCTTTCCCCGGAGCATATCAGCTGCTACGGGTTGAAGGTAGAAGAAGGTACACCGCTGCATAGCTACAAGGATTTTTGCAACCTTGCTGATGACGACACCCAAGCGGATATGTATTTGTCTGCCATTGAAATTTTGCGCAGCTTCGGTTATCGCCAGTATGAGATTTCCAACTTCTGCCGCAAAGGCGCAGTGTCCCGGCATAATATGAAATACTGGACCGGCGGTGAATATCTGGGCTTTGGACCGGATGCAAGCTCTGACTTTGCCGGCAGACGTTTCACCATTGTACGGGATCTGTGGGAATATATAGACGGCATCTGCTCCGGCGGGCAGGTGCTCCGGGAAGTACAGCAGATCCCCAGATGGGAACGGGCAGGCGAATACCTGATGACCCGCCTGCGCACCAGCACCGGAATCGATCCAAAAGAGTACGAGAAAAAGTTTATGCTCAGCTTTGCGCCTCTGGAAAAGGCGTTGCTTAAATTCCGGGATCAACGGCTGGCACAAAAGACATTTGACGGTCGTTGGCATCTTACACCCCATGGCTTTTTGCTTTCCAACTCCATTATTTCCGATCTGCTCGTGATTCAAGAAAAAACGCTGACTTGAAAAAGTTTTTCCACTCCCGTGACAAACGCATAGGATTTACAAATTTTACACAAAGGTCTTTACTTTTTTCCTCCTATCGTGTATGATAAGCGCGAACAGAGTAGGAGACCTTGCGTGAAGTGCTGTCAAAATGGGGAGTTGTGTGGCAGACGAAGGACGTTGTCCGCGATGAGGTTTCCGCACCCGCTGCGCCATAATGGATAATTCCTTTATGCAAAGCGATACTCGGATAGGTATGTATGGCATACCTCTGGGTGTTATGTCCGTATCATACTCCCCTTACGTCTTTGACGTATGGGGAGTTTTTGTTGGGCGCACCCGGCATCAACAAGGAGGCTTATCCATGAAAAAGAAAAAACTGATGACTACCCATGGGCAGCGGATGGCTACCCGTGCGTTGGCGAGCTGTGCATTGCTGGCAGCCTTAAGTGTAGTGTTGGCACGGCTGGTAGTTCCTATGCCCAATGCCTTCACCCGGTTTTCCATTGAGGCTGTACCGATTTACCTTGCAGGCATGCTGTTTGGCCCTATGGCCGGCGGTCTTGTGGGCTTTGTGGCAGACTTTGTCGGTTGCTTATTTTCCGGGTACGGTTTTAATCCGCTTTTGTGCGTGCCCCCCATTCTTTACGGTGTATTTGGAGGGTTGTTCTGCCGCCAGTTTGGTAACAAGGTTTCTTTGACCCGGTTGCTGATGGGCTTTTTGCCCCCGGTGATTTTGGGTTCGATCTTGTACCAAAGCACGATGCTGGCATATTTCTATTATTATGATCCGAATGTGGCAGGCTCCATGCAGCAAGGACTGGTGTATTTCCTCAGTACGCGGGCGGTGCAGTTTGCAATTACATTGCTCATTGACGTGGCTGTGCTGTACCTGTTGTTCCGGGTGAAAGTTTTTGAGCGCATCGGTTTGTGGCCTCCTGTTAATCAAAGTGTGGACAAAAAGATTCTGGATGCAGAACAAGCTGTTGCGTATATCCACTCCGTTTGCTGGAAGGGCAGTATTCCCGGTCTGGGCAGGACCAGAAATTTGCTGGATCTGATGGGCAACCCCCAGAAAAAGTTAAAGTTTGTCCACATCGCAGGTACCAACGGCAAGGGTTCCACCGCCGCAATGACCGCATCCATTTTGCAAAAAGCCGGCTATCGGGTGGGCTTATATACATCCCCTTATATATACTGCTTTAACGAAAGAATGCAGATCAATGGCGAACCCATCTCCGACGATGAGTTGACAGAGATCACGGCATGGGTCAAACCAAAAGCCCAGTCTATGGAAGAAAGCCCCACAGAATTTGAACTGGTCAGCTGCATTGCTTTTGAGTATTTTATGCGCAACCGCTGTGATATCGTGGTTCTGGAAGTAGGCATGGGCGGTGCGCTGGATTCCACCAATGTGATCGATGCGCCGGAAGTAGCGGTGATTACCAATATCGGTTTGGATCATACGGATGTACTGGGCAAGACCGTTGAGGAGATCGCCCTGACGAAGGCAGGCATCTTCAAAACCGGCAGCGATGCGGTTGTATACCGGGGATTGCCTTCTGTGGAGGCGGTGTTTGAAAAGGTTTGCCGAGAGCAAAATGTATCGCTGACCAAAGCAGATTTCGACGGATTGCATTTGGTGTCCCACGGCATTGAAGGTCAGGTATTTGACTGTGGCAGCTGCAAAGGCATTGCCTTGCCCCTGCTGGGTGACCACCAGCTGCACAATGCTGCGGTGGTGCTATCCGTAGTGGACCGACTGATCGCCCGGGGCTGGAAGATCACAGAGGAAAATGTCCGCGACGGCATACGGGAAGTTTCCTGGCCCGGACGTTTTGATGTGATCCAACAGGACCCCTTGTTCATTGTAGACGGCGGCCATAATCCCCAGTGTGTTGAAGCATTGGTGAAAAACATCGAAGATTATTTGACCGACAAAAAGGTTATTGTCCTTACCGGCGTGTTGGCAGATAAGGACTATGCGGATATGTACAAGCCGGTAATGCCGTTGGTGCAGGAATTTGTGTGCATAACCCCTCCGAACCCCCGAAAGCTGGATGCAAAGCTGCTTGCGCAGTATTTGTCGGAGGTAGGCGCAACGGCAACCCCTTGCGAGTCCGTTGAAAGCGGCGTTCGTACAGCATTGGAAAAAGCCGGTAAGGACGGTGTCGTGCTGTGCTTTGGCTCTTTGTATTCTATCGGCGCGATTGTAGATGCCCTTAAGGATGTTACAAGCAGCAAATCATAAAAACCATTGAAGGAGAACTACTTTATGCATATTCATGAAGACCATATTTGTGGCGGCGGACGCAGCCACAGCCACGAGCATACCCATTCCCACGAGCACACCCACGACGGCGTTGCCCATACCCATGAGCATTGCCATGCTCACGCTCACGACCATGCCCATCCTCATGAGCATGACCACCTCCACGGTGAGGGTCACACCCACGAGCACAGCCATGACTGCGGAAGCGATTGCGGCACCTGCAGCTGCAGCTGCCAGCATACCCCTATGGAGGAGCTGGTTGCGCTGATGAAGTACATGGCTTCTCACAATGCTTCCCATACCCGGGAGCTGGCAGAGCTGGCCCAGCAGCTGGAAAAGGCTGGAAGTCATGCTGCATATGAGCAAGTGATGGCTGCGGTATCCGATTACGAAAAGGGCAACATGCGCCTGAGCGTTGTGCTGGCAAGCTTAGAGGTGAAGTAATATGTGCCTTTCTACTGTTTATAAAAACGCTATGGCAGATGCAAACATTGCTATGCGCAACGTTATGCGTATCGAATGCCGTGACGGCAATGTGATTTTAACGGACTTGATGGACAGAACGGTTACCATTGAAGGACAGTTGGTGGAAGCCAATTTGGTAGACGGTTTTGTAATCGTTAAAGAGACTGCGTAAGCGCAAATAAAACAACCCCCTGTATCACATGATACAGGGGGTTAAGCATTTGTTTGGATTTACCGGTGGTCACCCAAGAAGAACAGCGCCAGCGTTCCCGGACCGGAGTGGGAGCCGATCACCGCGCCTACATAATAAATAAATACGTTCTTTACGCCGTATTTTTCCTTTACCTGGGCGGCAAGGTACTGTGCATCTTCCAGGCAGTCGCCGTGGCAGATAAACACGGTGTCGTTTGCGCCGGGAGTACCCAGTTCGCCCATTTTCGCAGCCAGAGCGCCAATGGATGCCTTGCGGCCACGGACTTTGGAAATGTTGATCAGGTGACCCTCGTCGTCTACGTGAAGCACCGGCTTGATCTGCAGCATCGTGCCTACAAGAGCTGTGGCGGCACTGACTCTGCCGCCCCGTTTCAGATACATCAGATCATCTACAGTGAACCAGTGGCACAGCTTAAATTTGTTCTCTTCACACCATGCGGTCAGATCCTCCAAGGACATTCCGGCGTCCCGCTTTTGGCAGGCATACCAAACAAGCAAACCTTGACCCAAGGAGGCGCAAAGGGTGTCAACCACATTGATTTTCCGATCAGGATATTTTTCTTGCAGCTCTTGCGCAGCAATGACTGCAGATTGGTAGGTAGTACTTAAGCCGGAGGAGAAAGAAAGCACCAGTGCATCTTTGCCTTGGGCAAGCACCGGTTCGATCACACTTGCCCAACCGTCGGGATTGACAGCGGCAGTGGATGCGGATTCTCCGTGACGCAGACCGTCAAACAGATCTTTCAGCCAAGCCTCAGAGTATTCCGTATAGCTAACACCTTTGTACAGCACAGACAGAGAAACGACCTCCAGATCCAGCTCTTTGTACATTTCAGCAGGAAAGTCGCAGCAAGTATCGGTAACAATTTTATAAGACATAGTTTAAACTCCCAAGAAAAGAATAGGTGTGCACCTACAATGGATTATACTTAAGGAAAGTTGAAAAAGCATCCCTTATTTCAGAGAATTTGCAAAAACAGTAACTATTTGGTGTAGAATTTCCATCTCTACTGCCGGTAGAACGCTATGTTATTTCTTCTTTTGACCCACAGTGGCAAAAAAGACACATGCCCATAGGAACAAAATGAAAAACCAACGCTGACTGCAGATCATCGGTACAGAAACCAAAACCAAGATATAGTACACAGCAGTTCCAAGCGCTTCACTGCCCAATGCAGAAGCCACATTTGTCACCAACAGAATCAGTGTCAGCACAAGGGAAAGACCGCTGATCCACCGTAGGAGCAGAAGCGTTTTTTGGTCCTTAAATCGGTAGGCGTCCACAAGCAGCAGTGTCGGGGGCACAAAGAACAGCAAGGAAAGAGCCAAAAGCGCCCACTGCTGTTGCCCAGTTGGTACTGTGACCAGAAAGCCGAAAACGGCACAAATAGCGTACAGACATACCCAGATTCCGTAAAGAATCCATTTTTTCATCATTACACCTCCATGCAGAGCGTCAGAAATTACAGGTTATAGGGTTATTGTACCTTAAGGACACTGGAAACACAAGGAAAAAATGCTGGACAGTGGAGGGGTTGTTTGTTATAATAAATACAAATATGAGGAAAAGGGGAGAGAACTGTCCATGAAATGTCCGTTTTGCGGGGATCAAGAAAGCAAGGTTGTAGATTCCCGTCACTCTGAGGATGGCACAAGCATCCGCCGCCGCAGAGAATGTCTTGCGTGTCAGCGTCGCTTTACCACCTATGAAGTAGTGGAGAGTCTACCAATCATTGTTGTAAAACGCAATGGTGCCCGCCAGGCATTTGATAAGAACAAAATTATCAAATCCATGGTTCGCGCGTTCGATAAGCGTCAAGTGGAGACGGCAGATCTGGACCGGATCGCTACAGAGATTGAACAAGCGATTCAGAACTCTTTGGAGCGAGAGGTCAGCACAGATCACATTGGCGAGATGGTTATGGAACGGATCAAGCCTTTGGATGAGGTCGCGTATATCCGTTTTGCATCGGTATACCGTCGTTTCCAGAATGTCAATGAGTTTGTAAGAGAGATCCATGCATTTCTGGAGGAACAGTAATTATGGATGATGTTCTGTCTTTGCTGCAGGATTTTGACGTAGCAAACTTTCTTCCGGCACCGGAACAATTTTTAAAAGACCTGGTAGGTTGGACACGGTTTGCAGTGCTGTTAGGACCGCTGATCCTGCTTGCCCTGGGTGCATGCTATTACTATGCCCCGCCTAAGGAAGCAAACCATTCCTTTGGCTTCCGTACCTATTGGGGCATGGGAAGCGTTCAGGCGTGGCTGTTTGCCCAAAGAGTGGCAGGCATGGGTTATATGGGCGTGGGTGGTGCGCTGACTGTTTTAATGGGACTTGTCAGTCTCACCTTTCGGGGAAAGGCTGCCCTTGCCATGATTAATACGGCTATGGTCTGTGTGATTATTGAATTAATCATCGTGCTGGCGCTGTGGATTGCGCTGAATATGCTGATCTTCCGCGCCTATGATAAAGACGGCAACCGCCGCCGTAAAAAATAAGACAACCGCCTGCAGAGCACTGCTCTGCAGGCGGGTCAGTGTGTCAAAAAACTTGGTTTTTGACACACTGACAGAGGTCAAAGGAGCCGTCAAGACAAGCAACTCGCACTCGTCGGCGTACAGGTGGTACGGTAGAGTGCGAGTTGCGCAGTAAGTCAAAATGCCTTGCGAAGCAAGCTTTTTTGCCCCCTCATCCGTCAAAAATCAAAGATTTTTGCCACCTTCCCCCAAAGAGGAAGGCTTTGCTCAAAAACCTTTCACTTAACCTGCGTTTTGATGGTTGGCGGCTTTTTTGACACTCTGATCGCCCGCAGAGCACTGCTCTGCAGGGGATTTTCTGTTAGTCAGCGCATGATACTGTCTTCTTGTACAGCCAGCTTAAATGCGGTTCAAATTCCACACCAAAGGGTGTTTGCTCCGGGGTGTTGGACAGCACTTGCTCCACAAAACGGGCGGCAAGCACGGCTGCATCCTCCAGTGTGCGTCCTAAAACGCAGCCGCCGGTAAATACGGCTGAAAACAGATCACCGGTGCCGTGGCAGGACACAGGCAATTTCTTTGCCCGGTACACAAAATCCCGATCTGTCATAAAGCCGGTGTAGCCGTTTTCCGGAGAAATACCGGTGAGGATCACGTTTTTCGCACCCAGTTGTTTCACAGCCTCTAACAGCTCACGGCAATAGGCAAGGTCAGTGCCTTCCCGGTATTCTACCCCGGTCAGAAAACAAGCCTCCGTTACGTTGGGTAGCAGCACATCTGCCTTTTTACACAGCTGTTTTAGCGCATCTATATGAGAAGAGGTGATACCGGAATACAGTTTTCCCTGGTCGCCCATCACAGGATCCAGTACTGTAAAAGCAGAAAAACTGCCCAAAAGATAGTCTACTGCAGCAGCTTGTTCCGGGCAGGAAAGGTAGCCGATGCTAATGGCATCAAAGCTTGCGCCAATGGTTTTCCAATGTTGGCAAACAGGAACCATATCCTCTGTAAGGCTGCGCTTATGGGGGTTTGGGAATGCGGTATGGGTGGACAGCACAGCTGTAGGCAGAACCGAACAGCTGATCCCCATAGCCGACAGTACCGGCAGTGTTACCGTAAGGCTGCATTTTCCAAGACAGGACAGGTCCTGTACTGACAATACTTGTTTCATATTACTCCTGATTCCGTTTTTTCATTACTGCGCGCATACGCAGGCCGTGATCCAATTCACGTTTACGGATCCGCAAGCTCTTTGGGGTACATTCCAGCAATTCATCATCTGCTAAAAATTCCAGACACTGCTCCAAAGAGAACACCTTGGGAGAAGTCAGCCGCAGCGCATCATCAGAGCCGGAGGCGCGCATGTTGGTCAGCTGTTTTTTCTTGCAGACATTGACGGTCATATCCTCGTTCCGGCTGCAGATGCCTACTACCATACCGGCATACACCGGAGTGCCGGGACCAATAAACAGTGCGCCACGCTCCTGCGCATTAAACAGGCCGTAGCTGCAGGCGTCGCCTGTCTCAAAGGCAATCAAACTGCCGGTAAGTCTGCGCTCGATCTCACCTTTCTGAGGTGCGTAGCTATCCAGCACGCTGGACATAATGCCTTCGCCACGGGTATCGGTCAGAAATTCACTGCGATAGCCGAACAGACCCCGGGAGGGAACCAAAAATTCCAGACGGTAACGGTTGCCCATGGGTGTCATGCTGAGAAGATCGCCCTTACGACGGCCCATTTTTTCGATCACCGCGCCCATACACTCCTCAGGAACGTCGGCGACCATTCTCTCGATTGGCTCGCACAGCTTGCCGTCGATCATTTTTGTAAGCACACGGGGCGTGGACACGGAAAATTCATAACCCTCACGGCGCATAGTCTCCATAAGGATAGAAAGGTGCATCTCTCCTCTGCCGGCTACATTAAATGCGTCGGTGCTTGCTTCTGTTACGTGGAGAGAAACATCTTTTAAAAGCTCTTTTTCCAGCCGGTCCCGGAGATTCCGGGAGGTAACGAATTTGCCCTCCTTGCCTGCAAAGGGAGAGTCGTTCACAGCAAAGGTCATTTCAATGGTGGGATCGCTGATCTTCACAAAGGGCAACGGCTCGATCGTCTCGGGAGCGCACAGGGTTCTGCCGATGGTAATGTCCGCCATACCGGAAAGGGCAACGATCTCACCGGCAGAAGCCTCCTGCACCGGTACTTTTCCCAGTCCGTCATAGGTATAAAGAGCGACGACTTTGCCCTTGGTGCGGAGGCTGTCATCGTGGTAATCGCAAATGGTGACTTCCTGATTGACCTTGATCGTGCCCCGTTCCACACGGCCCACGGCAATACGGCCCACATATTCGTTATAATCAATGGAGGAGACCAGCAGCTGCAAGGGCGCAGCTTCCTCTCCCTCCGGTGCCGGGATATAATTCACAATGGTCTCAAACAAAGGCACCAGATCCGTGCCGGTTTCATCGGGCGTATAGGCGGCAGTGCCTTGTCTGCCGGAGCAGAAGACGGTGGGGGAATTGAACTGCTCATCGGTAGCGTTCAGATCCAGCAACAGCTCCAGAACCTCGTCCATAACCTCGAGAATGCGGGCGTCGGGCTTATCGATCTTGTTGACGACCACGATCACCTTATGGCCCAGCTCCAGCGCCTTTTGCAGCACAAACCGGGTCTGGGGCATGGGGCCCTCTGCAGCGTCTACCAGCAGCAGAACACCGTTGACCATTTTTAAAATACGCTCAACCTCGCCGCCAAAGTCTGCGTGACCGGGGGTATCGACAATGTTAATTTTGGTATCCTTGTACTGCACAGCGGTGTTCTTGGCAAGGATGGTGATGCCTCGCTCCCGCTCCAGATCGCCGGAGTCCATCACCCGCTCCACAGTAGATTGATTTTCTCGGTAAATACCGCCTTGTTTCAGCATTTCGTCCACCAAAGTGGTCTTGCCGTGGTCAACGTGTGCGATAATGGCGATGTTACGAATGTTTTCTTGTTTGGCCATTTGCCCATCTCCTTGGATAGTGAAATCTTTCTCTAATCAGAAAATATACCATATATACAAATCGATTGCAATGTTTTTGTTCAAAATTACAAAAAAGCCTTGTAAAAAAATACGGTTCTTTTCTGCTGAAATCATGCGTTTTTTCTTGACCCTGTTAGAAAGGTGTGGTATATTCAGTATAATAAACATGACGATATCTTTCAGGAGGTTTTTATTATGGCTTTTTACTATCCCGAGCCCAGCCACACGTTCAGTGAGTACCTGCTGATCCCCGGTTACACATCCGAGGATTGCGTTCCCGACCGTGTCAGCCTGCGCACACCGCTGACCAAGTACCGTAAGGGCGTGGAAGAGCCTGCTATCAGCCTTAATATTCCTATGACTTCTGCAATTATGCAGTCTGTGTCCAATGACACACTGGCCATTGCGCTGGCTAAAGAAGGCGGCTTGAGCTTTATCTTCGGCTCTCAGTCCATTCAGTCTCAGGCAGCGATGGTGGCAAAGGTCAAGAGCCATAAAGCCGGATTTGTGGTCTCTGCCTCCAACCTGACCCCGGATGCTACTTTGGCAGACGTATTGGCGCTGAAAGAGGAAAACGGCTTCTCTACTGTGGCCATCACCGAGGATGGTACTGCTACCGGCAAGCTGCTGGGCATTGTCACCGGCAGAGATTACCGTGTCTCCCGTATGGACGGCACCGAGAAGGTATCCACCTTCATGACCCCCAGAGAAAAGATGGTGGTTGCCCCTGCGGACACTACCCTGAAGGCAGCCAACGATATCATCTGGGAGAACAAGCTGAACAGCCTTCCCATCGTAGATGAGAACGATCATTTGATGTATTTCGTATTCCGCAAGGACTACGCTTCCCATAAGGCAAACCCCCAGGAACTGCTGGACAACAAGAAGCGGTATCTGGTTGGCGCAGGTATCAACACCCGTGACTACGCTGAGCGTATTCCTGCTCTGTTGGAGGCCGGTGCGGATGTGCTGTGCATCGACTCCTCCGAGGGTTACACCTGCTGGCAGGAAAAGACCATCGCTTGGGTGCGTGAGAACTACGGTGATACCGTGAAGATCGGCGCAGGCAACGTGGTGGACAGAGAAGGCTTCCTGTTCCTGGCAAAGGCCGGCGCAGACTTTGTTAAGGTCGGCATCGGCGGCGGCTCTATCTGCATCACCCGTGAGACCAAGGGTATCGGCAGAGGACAGGCTACCGCACTGATTGAAGTGGCGGCTGCCCGTGACGAATATTTCAAAGAGACCGGCATCTATGTGCCCATCTGCTCCGACGGCGGTATCGTTCACGATTACCACATGACCCTGGCTCTGGCTATGGGCGCTGACTTCATGATGCTGGGCCGTTACTTCGCCCGCTTCGACGAGTCCCCCACCAACAAGGTCATGGTCAACGGCGCTTACATGAAGGAATACTGGGGCGAAGGTTCCAACCGTGCCCGTAACTGGCAGCGTTATGACCTGGGCGGCTCCACCAAGCTGTCTTTTGAGGAAGGCGTTGACTCCTACGTCACCTACGCAGGCCCCCTGCACGACAATGTGGAGGCTTCCCTGTACAAGGTTAAGTCCACCATGTGCAACTGCGGTGTCATCACCATTCCCGACCTGCAGAGAGAGGCTAAGATCACTCTGGTGTCCTCTGTTTCCATTGTGGAAGGCGGCGCCCACGACGTCACTTTGAAGTCCACTTCTACCGTTAAGTAATAAAGCGAAAACCCTGAGAGTGAAAACTCTCAGGGTTCTTTTATGCCTTCTCCTGGGAGAAGGTGGCCGAGCGATAGCGAGGTC
>JAZRUM010000036.1:0-43828 GCA_045652545.1 Faecousia sp.
TGCGTATGCGCCGATATTGCGGGCGAATTCGTAATGTTTCTCTGCACGGGCGTGGTGCTCCGCGCAGCGAATCTAAAATATTAATGATTGCCGGGGGCAATCATACCTAAATTAAACAATGGTCGCCCCTACATCCAATAACGAAACTGCTCTATAAATTGAAAATTACACCTTGAATTGATTGAAGTATTCGTACAGAGGAATCAACTGTTGGATGAGGTTTCCGGCCCGCTCTGCCAGTGCAGGACCGAAGATATCCTCGCTGATTGTCTCTTCGACCACGCAGCTGATATTGCTTTTCCATGCATAATAGGGGGCAAGCTCCGGGATGGGTGCTTCTTTGGGTCGTTTGTACAGTTCTGCAGTAATGGGCAGGCCTGTTTTCTTTTCCGTGTCGGCGATCAAATGCAAAAATTCATCAGGCTTTGCCGCCCACTGTTGGCGGATACGCTCCATGGTGGCAGGGCGGGGTCGCCACAGGACGAAGCCATAGCTGACACCCTCGGGGCGGATCTCAAAATACAGGCAGGGATTTTCTGCCCACCATTCCACGTCTTGCCGGATACAGATCCACAGGCTTTCTTTGTAAGGCACCGGATGATGCATCCGGGCATCCCGGTAGATGCGGCTGACCTTCAAAACATTGCCCGGGCGATCCAAAAACGGCTGAAACAGCTCCTTGCCCAGCGCTTTCATCGGTTCGTACAAGTGGTTTACATAATCTTTCTTGTGTTCCAAAAACCACTCCCGATTGTTGTTCATGCGGATACCCCATAGAAAGTCCACTGTCTCGGGAGAAAAGCCTTCAAACATAGTGCCGCCCCTTTCTTGCTTTTTATGTATCATACCCTTTTTTGCCGCTAAATGCAACCGGTTTGGCGGTGCTTTATAAGGAAACAATATCTTTTTGTGGATTATTTTGGATCTTTCTGTTATACTGAATACAAATCTGTGGGTGAGGTGTGGATATGGATAAACAGATATATCATGCATATGTCCGTCTTCTGGAGCAGGAGCTTGTGCCGGCAATGGGATGCACAGAGCCTATTGCAGTGGCGTATGCGGCTGCTGTTGCGGCAAAAGAATTGCCATCCATCCCGGAAACCGTGGAAATATGCGTCAGCGCCAATATTATTAAAAATGTAAAGAGCGTCATTGTGCCAAACACCGGTGGTTTGCATGGATTGGAGGCAGCCGCCGCTGCCGGTATTCTTGCCGGTGATCCGGAAAGAAAGCTGTTGGTGATCAGCAAGGTCACTCCTGTACAGCAGAAAGCCATTGCAGACTACCTGAAGCAGGCGCATTTTGTTGTAAAAGAATCTGACTCCGGCGCACTTTTTGATATTTGCATCACGTTGAAGGGGCAAGGCCACCGCTCGGTTTGTCGCATTGCAGAGGACCATACCAATATTGTCCGTATTGAACGGGATGGGGAGTCAGTCTTTAATCGATGCATGACAAATGCCCCGGGGGAAACTGCAGGGGATAAGAAACATCTGACAGTGGAGAGAATCGTGGAATTTGCCGATGCTCTGGATGTTGCAGATGTAAAGGCAGTGTTTGATCGGCAAATTGTATGCAACATGGAAATTGCGCAGGAGGGATTGACCAATAACTACGGCGCACGGATCGGGCAGGTGCTGCTCAAGACCCGTGGCGAGGATGTGGTCACCCGGGCAAAGGCTTATGCCGCTGCAGCGTCGGATGCCCGAATGGGCGGTTGCGAAAAGCCGGTAGTCATCAATTCCGGTTCCGGAAATCAGGGCATCACCGCTTCGGTGCCGGTGATCGTCTATGCCCAGGAAAT
Organism: Faecousia sp.; assembly: GCA_045652545.1. Lineage (GTDB taxonomy): Bacteria > Bacillota > Clostridia > Oscillospirales > Oscillospiraceae > Faecousia. Next base: position 1,808 of record JAZRUM010000036.1, read on the forward strand.
GGGAGCGTCGGAGGAACAGCTCTACCGGGCATTGGCTGTGTCCAACCTTGTAACACTGCATCTGAAATCTGGCATTGGCCCGCTGAGCGCCTACTGCGGAGCAATTAGTGCAGGCTGCGGAGCAGCTGCAGGCATTACATATCTGCACGGAGGAAAATTTCGGGAGATCGCCCATACGGTGGTCAACGCCATTGCCATTAACTCCGGTGTGATTTGCGACGGCGCAAAGGCAAGCTGCGCGGCAAAGATCGCATCTGCAGTGGAGGCAGGCATTTTAGGCATGGAGATGTTCCGCCAGGGCAGTCAGTTTTTAGGTGGCGACGGCATTGTAAGTAAAGGTGTGGAAAATACCATTAACAATGTCAGCCGTATTGCCAGCGACGGTATGCGCAAAACAGATGCTGAGATCATCAAGATCATGCTTTCGTAAATGTTGTGGCACGCTCTTTTGGGGCGTGTCACTTTTTTGCAAGAGAAACCACCGGCAGGTAGGTGTGGATAGGAGGCACTAGGTATAAATGAGGTAATCAAAACCCTAAAAGTCGTGTCAGTGTGAAAACGTATGTAGATAAACAGGTGCTGGATGATCTTTTGGATGTGTTGCATCATAGTGGGGGTGGCCAGATAAAGCATCAAAATACACCGGCTTATCCATAAGCTGTGAATATAAAGGGGAAAATATGGAAATACGAGGAAATAGAAAATTACTTGCCTGAAACTCCCTCAGATGGTATACTTAAAATAAGAATCAAAGAAAGGAAGACTCCTTATGAAACGCAGTATACAGATGATCTGCATCTTGCTTCTGACCTTGTGTCTAAGCGGCTGTGGAAGCAGTGCCAACGCCTGGCCGGGGATCATGCTGATCCTGGCTGTGTTGCTGCTGGTGCTGGCATGGATGCGGACCCGTACCTTTTTTGCCTACCGGCAAAGGCAAGTGAAGAAAGGTCGCAAGCCACCCAAAAACCTAGACATTCTAACCTGGTGTATCTATGGTATGGCAGGTGTTTTAATGCTGCTCAGTCTGGTGTTGGTTTTGACCGGCGGCAGCAAGTCGGAAACAATGGCTGATCCGCAGGAGCAAACGGAAGAAACGCAGCCTCAGGAAGATCCCTTTCTGGCACAGAGCACGGAAAATTCCGATCCGGACCGTTTTTCTATTCGCTGGGAGATATTTAACGGCGGCGCGCTTTGTCATAGCTATCAGCGGGAGACTCCCATTTCCTTTGGAGAACCCGACCAGTATTTTGCACTGCCTGGCGTGAGCACCTTCCGGGGCAACAACTACCGAAACAGTGCCAGCTACGGCACTGCAACCGTGACCCAAAAGACTTTGAATACGGTTTGGACCCACAATACCGGTGTCATTGAGGGAGGTTCCTGGAGTGGCAACGGCTGGACCGGCCAGCCGCTGATCGTCTGCTGGGATGCGAAAACCCGTCAGATTATGAATTTGCACCCGGAGAAAAAGAATAAGGAAGATCTCACCGAGGTGATATATGCGTCTTTGGATGGTGTGATCTACTTCCTGGATCTGACCGACGGCTCCGAGACCAGAACACCTATCGATGTGGGAATGTGCTTTAAGGGAGCGGGCACACTGGACCCCAGAGGCTATCCTCTGCTTTATGTAGGCTCCGGCGATGTCAATGCCAATGGGGAACGCCCCAGAATGTTCGTCATCAGTCTTATCGACGGTCAAATCCTTTATCAGTACGGCAACAATGATGATTTGGCCTACCGGGCAGATAATAATCAGTGGTGCGCCTTTGACTCTGCACCTTTGATCCACGCAGAAACCGACACGCTGATCTGGCCCGGCGAAAACGGCAATTTGTATACAATTAAGCTCAATACCGCCTACGACAAAGCCGCAGGAACCATCTCTGTTACCCCGGATGCGCCGGTACTGACCCGCTACCTGACAGAGAGGACCAACAGCAACAGCTACTGGTGCGGTTACGAAGCCAGTGCCAATATTGTGGGCAATTACCTCTATATCTCCGAAAACGGCGGTATGTTCTTCTGCATTGATCTGAATACTATGGAGCTGGTCTGGGCTCAGGATACGAAGGATGACTCCAACTCCACACCGGTCTTTGAGAAGGTCAGCAATACCGAGGGTTACCTTTATACCGCTCCTTCTTTGCACTGGACGAAGGATACCAACAACCAAGGCACTATCTCTATTTATAAACTCAGCGCCACCACCGGCGAGATCTTGTGGGAGAAGCCCTACAATGTGCACACTGTGTCCGGTGTCTCCGGCGGTGTCCAATCCTCTCCCTTGCTTGGAAAACCCGGAACAAAATTGGAAGGCCTCATCTACTACGCCATCGCTCGGACAAACACGGTCAAAGCAGGCACACTGGTTGCCCTGGATACAGCCACCGGTCAGGAGGCCTGGCGGCTGGATATGGACTACTACGCCTGGAGTTCTCCCGTGGGTGTCTATGATGCAGAGGGCAACGGATATGTGGTTCTTTGCGACTCCAATGGCACGGCTCATTTTGTTGATGGGGTTACCGGCCAGGTGGTAGATACTTTGTATTTGGGTGGTCTGGTGGAGGCCAGCCCTGCGGTCTATAACAATATGATCGTGGTAGGTACCCGGCTGAAAAAGATCTGCGGCATCCGAATTAAGTAAGGGAGGAAGAGAATGAAAAAAGCAATTTGTATTCTTATGACCCTAACGATGCTGCTGATCCTGACCTGTTGCAGCCAAAAGCCCCAGCAAAACGATATTCCTACGGAGACCCTGCCTACAGAAACTTCTCCTGTGTGGCTCACGCTTCCGGCGGACAGAGCCTTGACTGCCAAGCAGTATTTTGTCTACGACTGTGAAACGGCGACGTTTCTGACCACCTCTGCGCAGACGAAGGAGAAAGTTTACCCCGCCAGTATAACCAAGCTTTTTACCGCGTATGTGGCTTTGCAGTATTTGCATGCTGACAAGACGATCACCGCAGACAAGGCTTTGGATATGGTGCATCCCGGATCCTCTGTAGCGGAGCTGAAGAAGGGTGATCAGCTCACTGTCCGTCTTCTGATTGAGGCGATGATGCTTCCCAGCGGCAACGATGCAGCATATGTGCTGGCTATGGCGGCAGGTCGGGTGATCGCAGGAAATTCCGCTACCGCAAAGAATGCGGTCAATGCCTTCGTGGAGGCTATGAACCGGCAGGCAAAGGCACTGGGCATGCACGACACCCACTTCGTCAATCCCGACGGCATCCACGCGGACAGTCAGTATTCCTCTCTTGCAGATTTGGCACTGTTGGGAACATTGGTGCTGGAAGATCCGGTGCTGATGACCTATGTGGGAACAGCCCAGGATACGGTGACCCTTGCCAGCGGCGAAAAGCAGTGGAAAAATACCAATGCCCTGATCCAGCCTGAGAGCCAGTATTACTGCCCCTACGCAATCGGATTGAAAACCGGCCAGACTCCTTCCGCAGGCAGCTGCCTGCTGTCTGCCTTTGAATATGAGGGTAGAACCCTGGTGATCGGTGTGTTTGGTTGTCCCGATGTGGAGGACCGCTTTGCGGATACATTGCAGCTGTTTAACGAAACCATCTGCTATACCGGCTAAAGAATATAGACAAAGCAGGCACGAAGAAACTCTCTTTGTGCCTGCTTTTGCCGAAAGAGGTCGACAAATTCTCTCTTGACAAAGGGATGTCACTGTGGTACAATACACAGGCACTTGAAAGTGCCGCCGAAATATCGCGGGATAGAGCAGTTGGCCGCGTTGCTCTGCGCTGCCTGTGGCAGATGAAGCAGAGCATACGCGTGTGCCGGGGTCGATAGCTGACGCAGCCGATTTATCGGCAAGGAAGATATCGGGCACCCCAAACGGGAGCTCGTCGGGCTCATAACCCGCAGATCCTGAAGTCTGTGAGCGGTGCAATTAAATATCGCGGGATAGAGCAGTTGGTAGCTCGTCGGGCTCATAACCCGGAGGTCGTCAGTTCGAGTCTGGCTCCCGCAACCAACAATGCGAACCGAAAAAGATATCGGTTCGAAAAACCCCGGAACCGCTGTGGTTTCGGGGTTTTGTTATGCCATTTTTCAAAGTAAAAACCAAAAGATATCATTTCCCCAAAACGACCTTTGGGGAGGACTTGAACTAAATACAAAGGCAATATTAGGTGGAAAAATTACAGTTTTTATGATATAATCAGTTCGATAAATAAGAATTTTACAGAGGAGGTTATTTCTGTGAAAAAGTTGATAGCAATAGTTTTATCGTTAGTTTTCATTTTTAGTCTTGTTGGTTGCAATCAGCAGGATATTAAAGAGCAAAGCGACAAAATTCTAACACTCGATAAAGTTGTCGAATTGTCTGCTAAAGGTGAGAAATTAACTTGGAGTGATTTCGAGCAATACGAAAGTATTGAAACTGGCTCAGGACTGTATATATTAGTCTATGAAATCGATGAAAACTTTGATTTGTGGATTGGTGGCACCTCTATGGAAGAAAGCCCTTTCTATATTAGACTTCTAACAAAATCAAACATAGATAATTATATTGATATAAGAACAGATGATGTTAATGAATTTATCAAATCGAACAAGGAATAAAAAGATTTGAACAAATTCCAATTTGTTGGTCAGATTCCGCCACGATATCTTTTTCGGTGCAACGAGCCAAAGAAGATCCCAAGCCATATGGCTTGGGATCTTCTTTGGTTATGAAGTAAGATTCAAAACGACCTCCGGGTTCCCGGAAGGGAACGAGCCGCCCGCCGCCAGCGGCGGAGTCAAGGGAGGCCAGTGAGTGGCTGGGGTCGGCGAGGGACGAAGGTGCGCCGTCACCGAGGACATTCGCTGGGCACCCCAACAGGGGAGATACGCAGAACCATTTTATGTACACGTCCGTCACAAAGCCGATATAAGGGTGCCGCTCCGTCGGCAAGGCGCACATCGGGCATCGCAACAGGACGTCAGTTCGAGTCTGGCGCCCGCAACCAAAAAGAACCTTGTTGCAAAACCCCACTGCGGTCATAGGCTGATACGAGGTGATTTAATGCATAATTGCAGAAAATGCCCGGATGCGGTGGCACGAATTCATGGCGGAATGGAAGCGCCACAGGTATCCGGCTGCGTGGAGTTTTACCAAGAGAGCGGATGCGTATTGGTTGTGGCAAGGATTTTCGGCTTGCCGAAGGATAGTGAAACGGGATTTTTCGGTTTCCATATTCATCAAGGGGAAAGCTGTTCCGGAGTGGATTTTTCCGGAACGGGAAGCCATTATAACCCGGATAATCAGGCACATCCGAAACACGCAGGTGACCTGCCACCGTTGTTAGAGTGTCAGGGAAATGCATATTTGTCCCTAAAAACGGATCGGTTTTCAGTGAATGAGATTATTGAACGAACGGTGGTCATACACAGCGATCCGGACGACTTTCACGCTCAACCCGCCGGCAATGCCGGAAAGAAGATCGCCTGCGGCGTGATCCGCAAGGGGCGGTAATAGATTTACAGCACCATCCTACGTGGATGGTGCTTTTTGTGTAGCCTTATATTTTTTTATTGCGCAGCGATTACGCTAGTTGCTTTTCTCAGAGGGATTTACTCAGAAGGAGGATCTGTCTGCTCAGATAGCAGATAGTTCATATATTTTTCTAACGCATCACGGTTGGGGTCGTTCAAAGTATCCCATAGCTGCAAATGCGCTTTCTGGTGAGGACAGAGCGTTGCCCAGTCGTTGTTGATATCAAAAAATTCTGAAAGGGATATATCGAATCCGCGACATAATTTAACTAAGGTAGGAATGGATGGTGCTGTTGCTTTATGAAGCATGGTGCACAGGGTTGAATAAGTGATACCGCTTTGCTTTGCCAGCCGATAAATGGTCCAACCCCTTACTTCGCAAAGGTTTTTGATACGATCTATGACCTCCGATTCTTGCATAAATGTCAGCTCCTTTACAAGTTTAATTATTTCTTAAGAAACGCAAAAGTATAAGTTTTTCCCTGTTTAAGGAGTAATTTCTTAAAATTTCTAAAAAAATACTAAGAAAATTAAACAATTACCCTTATTTTACCCCTATTGGTATATAAGCGAAAGATTAATATAAACGATATAAAAGTATTGACAACATATCGAAAAAGCGATATATTGGTAGCGTGTATATCCATGCTCGCTGGTCTAAGAAGGAGTAAGGAAAATGGGACCACAAACAAATGAATTGACTATATACTTGGCTGTTTTGTTGGGTATCTTCTTTTTCCTCCTTCTGGGATGTGCGCTTTGGATGCGGATCAGTTGGTTTTGTGAAGAGTTACGCTATATTAATATGGAATTACAGCGGTGCTCTGCTCGCCAGCGTCCTATGTGGCGTCGAAATCGCCGCAAGCTTTGGCTATGGCTATTTTTTCTGAGCCGAAGATAAGCTGTCGGAACGAGGAATGCCGGCCCAATTTACATACCGTCTCACTTGCCGCCTTGGGCGTGCAGCGGGCGTTGTTCTTATTTAAAGTCATATGGGACATTTATTACAGTGATTGCCAAGCATGGCGGCAAGTGAGGCGGTATGTAAGTAAAACAGATATAAAGCGGTAGGCAGATATGCAGGTAACTGCAGCTTTTCCGCAAATGTAAGCAAGTCAATGAGTGAGAGGGTTTTAAGAAGGAGGAAAAGGAAAAAATGAAACAAATTTTGAAACGGCTGTTTAGCTTTGCTATGGCTGTGTTGATGGTGCTGTCGCTGGTGCCATTCAACGGCCTGGAAGTCTATGCAGCAGAAACCGGTGCGGCGGTTGCAAACGTTGCTAAGGTGGGCAACACCGAATATGCAACGATCGACGAAGCAATCGCAAACTGGGCGAATGGCAGCACATTGACGCTATTGGCGAATGTGACTCTGTCGGATGTGGTGACGCTGAAATCCACCGAGCATCACATCTTGAATCTGAGCACTTTCACCATGACCGCAGCCAAGAATAAGGATGCTATTCAGATTGAAAATTGCGCCAGAGCCAATGCCAGCTATACGCTGGACATCAAGGCCGATGCAACCAACCCCGGCGGTATTACTGCTACCGGTAAGGCTGTTGTGCGCACTGCCGGTAAGAGTGGTGTTAAGGACCGCCCTATCATCCGGTTCTACGGTGGTGTGTTCAATGCTACCAACATCGTGTATCACAGTGGAAGCAATGGAACCAATTGCCCCCAGTTTCAGTTCCATGGCGGCGAATTTAACGGCACCATTTTTACCAACCGTGCACTGAACCAGTTCTATGGTGGCACTTTTAAGGGCAGTTTGCAGATGTCTGTTGATTCTTCCGCCTATACCTTGATTGCCGGCGGTACCTTCAAGCAGCTTTCCAACCTGTACATGTCTACGCTGAATTCCGATAAGTTTACTATCGGATCTGCTAAAGGCACTTATAACAGGGAAGTTTATGTCAATGATGAAGGCTACTATGTAGTAGCCAGTGCCGAGCCTTCCGAAGGCTTTGAAGCTGCTGTTGCTAAGACCCCCAGCACGAATGACTACTTGAAGTACAGTAAGGTCGGAACTGAAAAAGTTTTGAAATACACCGATGCGAAACTGGCACTTGAGAATAACAAGACCGCAACAGTTACCATCTATGCTGACGAGATCGATCTTGCAGGAAGTTCTTTCAAGGGCACAATCGTTGCTCCTGAGGGTCGTAGTCTGACCATAACCAATGCGCCCGAAGGCTTAATGACAGAAGGCGATGTAAAAATTGTTAAGCCTGCTGCTAAGATCGGCGATCGGACCTTCAATACTCTGCAGGCTGCTATTGACGCTGCAACTGCAGGTCAGACCATTACGCTTCTTGCCGATATCAAAGAAAACATTACCATCAACAGGGCTCTGACCATTGCCGGTGCAGACAAGACCTACACCGGCAAGATGACCGCTAAAGCCGATGTTACTGTTAAGAATGTAAACTTCGACGGCAAGGGTATGAATGATTACGCATTTGAAACCCGTGGCGCATCTTACGTTACGATCGAAGATTGTACCGCAAAGAACTACGGCTACGGATTCATTCAGCTTGCTTCCGCTACTGTGTCTACAACTGTAAAAAATGTTAAGGTCACTGGCGTTGCTTACGGTGTCAAGATTGACTACAGTAACAAAGTAACTCTGGAGAAAGTAGATATTACTGCATCCACCGCTGGCATTCTGAACTCCAACTATGGTGAGAAGACTATCACCATCAACAACAGCAACATCAACATCCTCGGCACTTGGACAAGAAACAACACCACGAAGACCAATATCGTATTCGAGGGTGCTAACGAAATTGAAGAGTTCATTATTGATGAGGCTATTGATGTGTTCAAGCTGGCAGCAGGTGCAACTCTGACTGCTCCCAATGGCATCACTGTTATCACCGATGTTGCAGACCACGAAGTTGCTTTCAAGGACGGTGTTTACTCTGTTGTTGAAACAAAGAATTACGTTGCAATGATCGGCGACACGAAGTTTGAGACCTTTGATGCTGCTTACAAGGCTGCCAAGACTGGCGATACCATCAATTTGCTTGAGACTATCGTTATCGATAACAGCAAACCCTGGGTGAACTATTCCACAAAGAACATCACTGTAAAGGCTGAGTTTGGTGATGCAGCATTCCGCGTTGTTGGCAATGCTTACGTATGGTTCGGTGGTATGACCATCGAATCCAACGATTACTGTATCATCGTCGGCGCATCTGACAGCTCTTCCGGTGCTACCGTGGAGATCTATGGTGGTACCTATAAGGGCGCTACTACTGCGATCTCTGTCACTAAGGGTAGCGTGAAGATTATGGATGGTACGTTCTCTGTTGAGCCTTACAATGGCAGCTACGAGTATACCATCAACTGCGTTGATGCTGCTTACAAAAACGGCACTGCAGATGTATCTATTCAGGGCGGTAAGTTCTACAATTTCAATCCCAAGAATAACGCTGCAGAGGGCAACGGCACAGACTTCCTTGTTGCAAGACGAGCCGTTGTGAAGGGTGACGACGGTTATTGGACCGTTGTTGACGCTGTTGCATCTATCGGCAATGAGTACTATGCAACTCTGCAGGCTGCCATTGATGCAGCTCAGGCCGGCGACACCATCAAATTGATCAAGAAGGTCACGCTGACTGAGGGTGTTACCGTGGCAGCCGACAAGACCATCACTCTGGATCTGGACGGCAAGACCATCTCTATGGAGACTGCCGACGATGCCGAGTATTATCTGTTCTACAACAAGGGCGATCTGACGATCACCGATTCCGGAGAGAATGGCAAACTGAGCTACCTCTACACCGGCACAAACTCCGGCGATGCCTACAACACCATCGAGTCTGCGCCCGGTTCTGTGCTGACTGTACAGGGCGGCACGATCGAGAACCTGTCTTCCAATTGCTTGATTGCCTATGCAATCGACGGTTTGACCAACGGTTCTGCCGGTGATGTGACCGTATCCATTGAGGGCGGCAAGATCACCAGCAAGAAGATCGCTGTCAGAATTTTCGCAAATTCCACTACCAAGACCGGCACGCTGAACATTTCCGGCGGTGAGATCTCCGGTCGAGTGATCATTCAGAATGCAAATAAAAATGCAAATAAGGCTGTTCTGAACATTACAGGCGGTACCTTCAACACCAACGGCTACAAGACCGATGTTTTGTATGTAGGTGGTTCCGATGGCGCTACATCTGACATTGCTGCCAGCGTTTCCGGTGGTACCTTTAATGGCGAGATCTTGAGCAGCATTGGCAAGGGCTTCATCACCGGCGGTACATTCGGCAATCCCGTGGCTGAAGAATTCTGCGCTAAGGGCTACATTCCCGTCGACAACGGCGACGGCACATATGCGGTCGTTCAAGGCTACGATTACGGCACTTGGGGCGGTATCGACTGGAAGCTCTATAAGGACGGCACTCTTGTTATCGCTCCCACCAAGGGTACTCCCGTGGCTGACAAGAACTGCGGCAAGACCTACGAGGTCGGCGCATGGCGTGAAGCTGTTCGTTATGACAGCAACGGTAATGGCGTAGCCATTGAAGGTTGGCCCTATGACCGCGCCAAAGTCAAGAAACTGATTATTGAAGAGGGCGTTACCTCCATCGGCTCCTTCGCCGCACAGGGCTTCACCAACCTGACAGGCGAAGTGGTGATTCCTTCTACCGTTACTTATATCGGTCAGGAGGCATTCCAGAAGTCTACCTTCACCAAGCTGACGTTTGCTGCAGGCGGTACTGAGGAACTGTGCATTGCACAGGGTGCATTCAAGAATCTGATTATCGAAGAGGTTTCCCTCCCTGCAGACCGTTCTGTACATCTGCATGCTTGGGTATTTAACAACTGCCACAATCTGAAGCATGCAACGCTACCTGCTACGCTTGTTAGCGTGCATGGTACGAATCATATTGATTACTTCAAGGACCACAATGCACATTCTAACCCCACTTGGACAAAGTCCAGTGAGATCTTCGCATACGATGAGAACCTGGAAACCATCACCTTCGGCAGCGAAGCTGTTAGAGACATGTTCTTTGCAAACAACAACGGCACCTCCAAGGACTATTTGGTGGCGTATAATGGTCTTACAGCTTATTGTGATCTGCAGGCTGCCATTGATGCAGCTCAGAATGGCGATACCGTCAAGCTGATTAAGAATGTAACCTTGCCTGAAACTGTCGAGATTCCCGCAGGCAAGACCGTTATTCTGGACCTGAACGGTAAGACTTTGACCGGAAGCATTCTGGCTCCCGATGCTGAGCTGACTGTTCAGAACGGCACTATTGTGAACAAAGATAAGGGCGTCAGCGGCATTGAGATCAATGCGGGCAAGCTGACCTTGACGGACGTAAATGTCGACTCTGCACGTCACGCTCTGCGTATCGACGGTGCAGTTGAGGCTACCATCAATGGCGGTACCTACCGTGGTGCTATCGGCACCGGCACGGGTACTTACCACGCCGTGAATATTTCCGGCGCTGCCAATGTTACCATCAAGGCCGGTACTTTCGTTGGTCCTAAGGGCACTACTGCTGACAGCGGCTCTGCTGTGAACGCAAAGGCTGAAGCTACTGTCACCATCGAAGGCGGCAACTTCTCCGGCGGCAAGCGAAATACCTTGTCTGCAAGCGGCACCATCGCCGTTTCCGGCGGTACCTTTGATCAGCTTGTTCCTGAAGATTACTGCGCTGACGGCTACATTCCTGTCGACAACGGCGACGGCACCTACGGTGTCGAGAGAGGTCTGCTTGGTTCCGGTACTGAGGAAGATCCCTTCCGGATCAAGACTCTAGACGATCTGATTCTGTTCCGTGACAGTGTCAACGCAGGCAAGACCAAGTACAACGCTCCCGGCGTGTATGTGGCTCTGACTGCTGACATTGATCTTAGCTCTGTTGATAACTGGGTACCTATCGGTACATTCGATTACTCCTTCGATGGCAACTTCAATGGTAACGGCAAGGTTATCAAGAATCTTAAGATGTCTGATAACACGGCTGCTTCCGGTTATGCATACCTGGGCTTCTTCGGTGTTACCGCAAATAACGTTGTCGAAAACTTTGTAATCGAAAACGTAACCATTTCCAGCAAGGGCCAGATCGTGGCTGCTGCAATCGCATATCCCTATTACACCACTGTGCGCGACATCATGGTGTGCGGAGATATCGCTATCGAGGGTGGCAACTACACCGCCGGTGTTCTTGCTTACACCAGACTCTGCGAGAACGCAAGCAACTTGACCGTTTCCGGTAACGCAGGTTCCTACATTATCGGTGCAAAGACCGTGGGCGGTGTGATTGCTGACATTCAGATGAACAACGGTTTGACCGCAAACTACTCCAACTTCTGCGTTTCCGGCGTGACCATCACCGGTGAGATGCACGTTGGTGGTGTTGCCGGCATTATTGCCGCGCAGACACTCAATGGTTGCACCGTTGAGAATGTTACTTTGGTTTGCGACGATGCTCGCGTGGGTGTTGTGGCAGGCTCTTTGGGCGCTGCTTCCACCATTTCCGATGTAACTGTTGCAAACGTAACCGGCGCAACTGCTATCGTTGGTGCTGATTATTCCACCGGCGCAGTTGTTGAGGCTAAAGTAAGGGATACCTACTACAAGACCTTTGCTGCTGCTTACGCAGCTGCCAAGGAAGGCGACACCGTTACTCTCCTTGCTCCTGTCGTTGTTAACGCTGGTGAGACGCTCACGCTTGACAAGGATGTGACGATCACCTACACCTCCGATGTTGTGGGCGAGGATATGATCACGGTTCGCGGCACTCTGAATGTTGCGGCGGGTAAGATCACCTACACTAATAATTCTAACGGCTCCAATGTGACCGTCAGCACCATTTCCGCAGAGGCCGGCTCTGTTGTGAATGTTACCGGTGGTACCATTGAGAACAAGTCTGTTGCTCCTAGCGGCAGTTCCAGCTATGCATACGCCATTGACATGCTGACCAACGGTAGCCTGGGCGATGTGACTGTGACCATCTCCGGTGGCACTGTTTACTCCGACTACATGGCAATCCGTCAGTTTAACAACGGCGATGCTTGCAAGAACACCCTGAGCGTTACCGGCGGTAACATCTACGGCGCAAGACGTGCAGTTCAGATTCACTTCAAGAACAATGCGGCTTACACCACGATTACCGGCGGTAAGATCGAGGGCGGCGATTACGCGCTGTGCTTCCTGACCGATTCCGAGAATCTGACTGTTTCCGGCGGCGAGTTTATCGGCTCTGTGTGGTACTCCGGCACTGACGGATTCATTTCCGGTGGTACTTTCGACGAGGCTGTTGCGGAAGGCTACTGCGCTGACGGCTACATCTGTGTGGACAATGGCGACGGAAGCTATAGTGTTAAGCAAGGCCAGTATGTTGCCGAAGTGAACGGCAAAAAGTACGAGACCTTGACAAAAGCAGTCAACGCTGCAGCCGCAGGTCAGACGATCACTCTGCTTGCTGATGTCACTGAGGATGTGACCGTTAACAAGAACCTGACCATCGACGGCGCAGACAAGAACTACACCGGTAAGATGACGCTCAACAAGGTTAACGTTACCATTGAGAACGTAAACTTTGTAAAGGGTACTGTCTACAAGAATAAGAGTACCGGTGCAGGCGGCAACTACACCATCAAGGATTGTACCTTTGACGGACAGGGTCTCAGCGACTACGCTATTAACCTCGGTGGTACTAACAATATCGTTATTGAGAACGTAACTGCAAAGGACTACGGTTACGGCCTCCTGCAGGTTCCTTCTTCCAACGTTAGCCTTACTGTAAAGAACGTTGAAGTCAGCGGTTGCAACTACGGCTTCAAGGTCGACTACAGCAACGGCGTTACCATGGAGAACGTAACCATTTCCGATACCACCATCGGTATATACGATTCCAACTATGGCGCAAAGACTTACACCATCAAGAATTGTAAACTCAATGCACAAACGCCTATTAAGATTTGGGAAAGATCTGCAGCAAAAACCGATACCTTTAAGTTTGTAGGTTTGAACGAAGTCCCCGCTCTTCCCACCAGCCAGTATGCGAAGGTTGTTGCAGAGGCTCAGGTTGGAAACTTTATCGGCGACTTTGCAGCGGTTATCAACGCTGCAAAGGACGGTGAGACTGTAAAGCTCCTTTCTGACTTCACCTTGACCGATGATGATATTCAGATGGTTGGTTCCTACAAGGTTATGGCCAATGTCGAGGGCAAGGATATTACGCTGGATATGAACGGTAAGAAGATTACCGTTGACTATACCGGCGGTGCGCACCTGATCGCCGCTATCCGTGTGGCTGACGGCGCAGGCCTGACTGTTACCGGCAACGGTACAATCGACGTTCCTACCAACGGTATCAACGTTGCTTATATGTTCTGGAAGGCAGGTACGACCGGTCATATGACCATTGAGAATGGTACCTACCACATGGATAACTCTGCTGACTCTATGGTTTACACCAACGGTGACGAGATCGTAACCGTTAAGGGCGGCAACTGGGCTATCGACCAAATCGGCACTCGTGAAAACGGCTTCCCCTGCATCTTTAATGCACAGGGATCCGGCGATAGGAGCATCATCGTTACCGGCGGTACCTACAACGATGATATCAACCATCAGCATTGGGGCAACGAAGCAGTCGTTGATAAGACCTGCTACGTTGTGGACAATGGAGACGGCACTTGGACTGTTAAGCCCGGCGCAGTTGCATATGTCGATCTTGGTACACTGACCGGTCCTTACTTTGTTGCAAAGGACTTCGGTTTTGCGACCCTCGAAGAAGCTTTTGCAGCAGCTGGTAATGGCAACACCATCACCCTGCTGACTGACATCGAACTGACCACCGGTGTCACTGTGCCTGCAGACAAGACTATCACTTTGGATCTGAACGGCAAGACCATTACCGGAAAGCCTGCTGAGGCTAAGGCCTTTAGTGTCATCACCAACAAGGGCAATCTGACGATCACCGGCGACGGTTCCGTTGTTTGCGATCATCAGCTGGCCGGCTCTACCGGATATGCAGTGAACACCATTACCAATGGCGGTACCTTGATCGTCGACGGCGCTGTCATTGAGAACAAGTCTACTGCTACTAACCAGATTGGTTACGCCATCGACAACAACTCCGGCAACGGCGATGCGGTCGTTGTCATCAAGAAAGGCCAGGTCAAGGCCTCCGGCTCTAACTACTACGACGGCATCCGTCTGTTCTGTAACAGTCTGACTAACGAGAATGCCGTGACCGTTGAAGGGGGCGCAGTTTCCTCCATTTGGCTGCAGAACCCCTCCGACGGCGCAACCGACAAGGATACGAAGGATGTTAAGGGCTCTGTTTCCATCACCGGCGGCACTGTCAGCGCTCTGTATTTGGAGCCCAGCGAAGCCTTTGAGGCTGAGATCACCGACGGCTATGTGGGCAAGGTTGAATACTTTACCACATCTGAGGGCCGTGATCTGACGCGTTTCATTACCGGTGGCACCTTCGGTATGGACGTGACTGCTTATTGCGCTCTTGGCTATCAGGCTTTTGCGAATACCGATGGCACTTACACTGTCCGGTACAACGAAAACATCGTCGCGTGGAACATGCAGACTGGTGTGCAGTATGAGACGGTTGCAGGTGCGCTGCTGGCAGCCGGAGAGGATGAGACGGTTCAGATGATCAAGGATTCTGATGAGTCTCGCACAGTTGTGACTGTGCTCAACGGCATCACCCTGGATCTGAACGGCCATACCCTGACTGCTTACTACGCAATGACCGCAACCGTAGGCTCCTATATTATCGACAGCACCAACGGCCAGGGCTTGTTAAAGGTTGCAAAGAACAATCTGGTCATGGCAGCTAACACTCAGCTGAAGATCTGGAAGGAAGAAGAACAAGGTTACCGATTCGCTACAGCTACATTTGGAACCTATTTGGAGACTAGCACAGCAGGTGCGACAACCTTCTGGTTCTGGATGAATGAGCCTACCGGCCTTGTTATGAAGGAACTGGCGGATGGCGCAGCGGACAAAGATGGTCTGTCTATGCGGATCAGAATGTCCTACATCAACAGCCAGGGCGGAACCTCTGTTTTGTACTTTGACTTCCCGGCAGAAATGGTTCAGCAGTATGGTCAGCTTGAAGTCAGCGGTACACCCAGTTCTATGACCATGACCATTAGCAAATTGGATACAGTATCCGAGGTTTCCTTCACTGCTATGGTCACCAGCGACAGTGTAGCGGTCGAAAGCGAGACAGTAAACTATAATGGTTAAGCCTTGCTGGATGAAAGGAGAAACAATGAAGCATTTTTATGAAGCACCCAACGCAGAGGTGATCAATCTGGCGGCGATGCAATCCGTCGCCCTGCTGGACGGACACCCTGATGAGGGCGTGACACCGGCAAATGACGTACCGGTCAATCCTGGATTTTCGGTGGTGCCGGGTCGTCCTGGTAAAGGCTGATGCGCTGCTATATAGCGGATCTGATTGTAGAAATTCCCGAGGCGGGGGGCATGACCCCCCGCTGTCGGGCGTATCAGACAGACCGGACAGAATCGGCAGATATTCAGATCTGTCAAGAGGACTACGACATAGCTTATTGGAAGACAGACGATGAAGCGTTGGCTACCTATATAGAATCCGGTCTTCAGTTTTATGGACACTTACTTCGGTTTAACGGTATGCTACTTCATTCCTCTGCAGTGGAAATGGATGGAAAAGCATATCTATTTTCGGGGCCCAGCGGGATGGGGAAATCTACCCATACCCGTTTGTGGCAGCAGCAGTTCGGTGCTGCTGCGCAGGTTTTTAATGATGATAAGCCCGCCTTGCGTTTGCTGGACGGGCATTGGTACGCTTATGGGACGCCCTGGTGCGGTAAGGATGGCATTAATCAAAATCGCAAGGTACCACTTGGCGGAATTTGCTTTTTGAAGCGTGGCGACGAGAACCGGATACGCCGTTTGCCGGCGGCAGAGGCAGTGCCGCTGATCTATGGGCAAACGCTGTACCGGCTGCACAAGCCGGAAAATGCACTGCGGCTTATGTCCGCTGTGGATGCGCTGGTACGAAAGATTCCCATATTTGAGTTGGAATGTCTCCCTGATCCGGAAGCTGCAATCCTCAGCAGCCGGACAATGATGGCGGCGGCACAATTGGAAATTCCATAAAAAATTTCTATATTGAGAAATCGAAACCGGCGCGATAAGCAAAAAAGAAAGGAGAGGGCTGGATGAATAAAAGATATTTGTATATCTTCTGCATAGTTGGTCTTTTTCTGGTGACGTTGGTGGCGGCACTACTGATTGACAATGTGGGGAAACAGCCGGAGGACAAGCACATAACAACTATCGCGTCTACCGACGAGTCCCTGTTGGAAGGTGAGACCACAAATCTGTCGACCGGCGACAGCCAGACCGAGCTGACAGGTGAAACGGAAAAAGAGCCCTCTTTCAAGATAGATTTTGGAGTTGGCGAGAGACCGGCTTTGGATACTACGACTGCTCCTCAAAAAGAGCAGACAACCCAAAGTACATCATCTACGGGGAAAACCCAGCCCACCCAAGGGCAAAATTCGGAGGCAACACAGCTTCCTGTTGACGAAGAAAACGGTATGCCGAATAAGTTGTTGACCTATGAAGAATTTCTTGCCTTGAGCAATGCGCAGCAGCAGGCGTATTTTTATCTGTTTGAGGATCCGTTGAAGTATGCTCAGTGGCTACAAAAAGCGCAACAGGAATATGAAGACGGAAAGACATCCATCACTGTTACCGGTCCGGTGGATTTGAGCACGTTGCCCGCAGAGAGAAAATGACAGCAATGCCAATATATGAGGTTTCAAATGGAAAAGTATGAAAATCGAGAATCAATTGAGATTGATCTGAAACGACTGCTGTCGGTTTTATGGAGCAGGGCGTGGATTATTTTATTAGTCAGCGCTTTGGCGGCTGCCTTATCCTATGGATATGCCCGCTTTTTTATAATGCCTACCTATGCTGCCAGCACAAGGCTTTATGTGAATAACAACTATGTGGACAGTCCCGGCTTTTCCTCCTCGCAGATCACAGCTGCACAGGATCTGGCCAATACCTATATGGTCATTATGGAAAGTCGCAGCGTTCTTGAAGATGTCCGGGAACAGACGAATTTGGGTTATACCTATGGTCAGCTGAAGGGTATGATCTCTGCGTATTCCGTCGATGAGACTGAGGTCTTTGAGGTGCGGGTCACCTGCAATGATTACCGGCATGCGGCAATCATTGCCAATGGGATTGCAGAGGTTTTGCCGGATAAGATCGCCACTGTGGTGGAAGGCAGCTCAGTACGAGTTGTGGATTACGCTGTAGAAAACCCCAATCCGGTAGGTCCAAATTATCGGTCTTTTCTGCTGTGGGGCGCGGCTTTTGGATTTGTGCTCTGCATCATGATATTGACCGTTTTGGAATTTTTGGATACTACTATTTATTCTGAGGAGTATTTGACACAGACTTACGGTAACCTACCACTGCTGACAGTGATCCCCGGAACGGGCAGTACAAGAAACGGGTATTATAAGGGGTATTATGAGATGCCTCATAAAAAAAGATCTTCCTCGAAAAGGGGAGGTACCAACGGATGAACTGGAAACTTTTTAGCCACAGAGCAAGGAATGATAGGGAAGACTGGAATGTTCGTACAATGTTCGGTCCGAATCTTAGCTTCGCTGCAACAGAGGCGTACAAACTCCTGCGTACAAATATCATGTTCTCCTTCTCAGACGAAGGAGAGGGGTATGTAATCGGTATTAGTAGCTCTATCCAGTCCGAAGGTAAAAGCTCCACAGCGTGCAATACGGCCTATGCGTTGGCAGAGGTGGGAAAAAGTGTTTTGCTATTGGAGGCAGATTTGCGCAGACCTACTATAACATCAAAACTTGGACTTGAAAAAGGTCCCGGACTGTCAAATCTGTTAGTTACCCGCACTGATTATAAAGAGGTGTTGCAACAATGCCCTATGTGTGCCGGTATGCACGTGATCACCAGCGGAAATATCCCGCCCAATCCCTCTGAGTTACTGGCATCCAATCGAATGACAAGGCTTATGCAACAACTGAAAGCCGACTATGATTATATCATAGTCGATCTTCCTCCGATCACACCTGTTTCCGATGCGCTTGCGATTTCTAAATTTCTTGACGGTATGATCATGGTGGTCAGAGGTGGTGTGTCAGACCAGAAAATGCTGGCAGAGTCTATGCGTCAACTGGAAATGGTGGATGTGCGGATATTGGGCTTTGTTTATCGTGATGCGGATACCTACAGAAAAAGTTATGGACAGCGATATGGTAAAAAATACTATAATACCTATTTGAAGGAATAATCAAAACCGCCGGAATTCCCGGCGGTTTCTTTTTTATGCCTAAATGGTCACATAGGCAGTGAACCCGGCGGAGAAGGGATACAGTGTTGCGTCGAGGTTTTGGTATTTACGCAGACAGTTCAGTTCTTTTGTGGATTATGCAGGGGGTTTTGCAGAAAATCCTCTGCCAGCGCTACACTGCGAAGAAGCATCCGATCCCGCTGCTGCAGGACTTGCTCATAGGGCAGGTGGGAGTAATCGTAAATACCTTGTCCGGTTTTAACGCCCAGCTCACCTTGCTGTGTATGAGAGAAAATAATCTCAGGGCGATCCGGTGGGGGAGCAGGGGTGTAGGCACGGTTATTTAAGCTGTTGGCGCACATATCCAGTCCGCTGAAATCCAACCGCTGTACCAGTCCCAGAAGCAGTCCTCGGGGCATAAGACTGGTCTTAACTGCCAGATCCAGCGCTTCCGGGGAGCAATAACCGTTTTCTATGAGGTAAAACACCTCTCTTTGCATGGCGCTTTGCATCCGGTTGACAATGAAGCCGGGAATGTATTTTTCCATCCGCACCGGCGTTTTGCCGCATTTTTGGTGAAAATCCATGATGGTATCCATGACGCCATCCAGTGTTTCCCCGCCCCGGACGATTTCTACAAGGGGGAGGATGTGGGCAGGGGCATACCAGTGAGAGATGGCGGTGTAGGGAAGTCGTCTGTGGGGCATTAGGGAGAAAATGTCCAGATAGGAGGTGTTGCTGGCGATAATGACTTCCGGGGGCAGAATACCATCCAGCTTGGTGTAAAGTTCCTGTTTTACATCCGGTTTTTCCACTACCGTTTCCGCTATATACCACACATCCCGGACAGCGTCTTCAAGGCAGGTGGTATAGGCGATCCGGGACAAAGTAGCGTCTGCGTCTTCTTTGCTCAGAAGCCCTTCTTGCAAGTATAATTGAACATTGGCATTGACGACCCGCCTGGCCTTGTCCAAAGTCTCCTCTGACCGGGTGTACAGATGTACTGCATTGCCTGCCATGGCGTAGCAGGTGGCAATGCCAGGTCCCATGGTGCCGGCACCCAGCACCGCAATTTTTTTCTGATCCATAAGCGGTTCTCCTTTGCTGCAAACTTTGATTTTATCTTAATCTAAAATATTGATAAATGCAATAAAAAAACTGCTGAAAGAAGAATGCTGTGGAAAAGATTATACAAGGGCGTAGCGCAGTCGTATAACCGCTGATTTTGCTAAAAAAACGAAAAACCGCCTTTATAAATATTGACCCTTGCTATTTGCGGTGTTATAATAAAATCGTTAAGGTAGCGATACTAGGCGAAAAAGAGAAAAAGAGAAGGAAAATTACACCACTTAGCGTCAAACTGGTGCGCTGAAAGAGGAGGAAATACTATGACAAGAGGAAGAAGAATTATATCTGCGATTATGCTGTTAGCCATGATCGTGTCTATGATCCCGGCGGTGCCTTTTGCATCGGCGGCCACAGGTGTTACCTATGTACTGGACACCGATGGTATTGATGAGGACAAGGAGTATTTGATCGTATCCCTCAATGGTTACGCCCTTAGCGGTGTTTCGCCCACTAATGGTGTGCAGGTTTTAATAGAAAATGGTACAATTAATGATTTTGCTGGAGCCTCGGATTACCTTTGGACATATGACAAGGACAGCGGCTTGAAGCATGGTGACAAATATTTGACTATGGAAGCAAGAAGCAACGGAAATGTATCTTTGCAGAAAGATGTGTTCCCATTACTGTGGGGTAATAATACCAACTATGCCCCGACGAATACCGGTAAATATTGCCTTTACTACAAGGTAAGCGATTATTCGATTTATTACTTAATGGAGAAAGATTCGAGTTTTCTAAGCTATAATACCAACAGCCCCATGTGGGCCCGTGGTCTGTATTTCTTTGAGAAGGTAGGCGGAGAGGAACCTAAAAATGTTGTCACCGTTACCACCAAGCTGGATAACCAAAATACGGACCTGGCGACCATTCTGGGCGGCGATGCCCAATTGCATATAAGTCTGGATATCAACGGCCACGATCATCTGCCTTTGACCAAAACCGCTACCGGTGTATATACCATTGAAGTTACCGAAAACGGCACCTATTCCGTATACACTATGGGACAGAACGGTCAGCATGCAGATACCGGCAAGGATGTGACCATCGCAGGCGCAGATGGCGCATTGGAACTGCATTACTACTCTGTTACCTACGATGCAGCCGGCGGTGCACTCCACGGGACCAATGCAAAGGAAATCTATCCTGCCGGCACCCGGGTGCTGGCGCAAGCGGAACCCACCAGAGACGGCTATGAATTTGCGGGTTGGAAAGACCAAAATAATACCGTTATCCAAGCCGGCGGCGTGGTCATTGAATCCTTGAACCAAGCAAAGATTTTGACCGCCCAGTGGGAAAAGATCGAAATTGATGAGTCCTTAAAAACCAGCTATGTGATCCGTTATCTGGAAAAAGGTACATATCATCAGCTGCAACCCAATACTACAGTTACAGAAGCAGCGGCAGGCCATACCATTGTTGCAGGTCTGCAAGCGCCGAACCTTTCCGGCTATACCTATGTAGGCGCCACCATTCACGGTGTATTCATCGAGAAAGAAAAAGATCCCAAGATGGTGCTTGACCAGGACGCATCTAAGAATGTACTCTTGTTGATCTACACCCCCGACCCGGATTTGCACCTGCACAAAGAGGCGACACTGGAAAACGATGGCACTTACACCATTGAGATGGAAATGTTTACCCACAACAACCCCATTACTACTTTGGTGGATCAGGATACGCCTTTGGATATCGTGCTGGTGCTGGACCAGTCCAGCTCTATGTTCAAAAGCGGCGCTTATGAACAGTTGAAAACATCCGTTGACTCCTTTATTGATCTGGTGGCGGATCACGGCCGTACCCACGAAACAGACCATAGAATTGCTGTGGTAGGCTACGGCAGCCACGGTGAGGGTACGGTTTATAGCGGTAATGGTTATATTGCCGGCAGTTATGACAGCGCAAACAAAAAAACCATTTACCCTGTGCTGAAAGACTATGGCATTACTCAAATGTTTGTGCCCACACCGAGAACCTATGTCAATACCGGTGTGTTTGACTCCAACGGTGATTTTATTTCTTATCCCATCAAAGGCTTTACTTACCAGGAATATACCGGTACGGTTGAAAAGACCGGCACCTATTATACCTGGTCTCATGATGAATACCTGCTTTTGACCTATCATGAGGTGTATCGTCACTTGATCACTGAGAGTGAAGCCTATATCCAGTGGCTGAATGGCGAAACCATCTATGGCTATGTAGATGGCGAATTTATGGCGCTGCGCCGCAACGAAAGTGGCCTGTGGGTCGTGGATGCCACCACCCAGCTGTATTCCTCTGTGGAATTCTTTACCTGGCATGAAGATGTGTGGACTCACAGACACGGCATCGAGGGCCGTGAGATCCACGCTTACGGAACAGGCGCTAACTACACTTCCGCAGATGGACACGATAATATCTATACCCGAAAAGAGGCAACCACCGGCTACCAAAAGAGTATCTACCGG
Organism: Faecousia sp.; assembly: GCA_045652545.1. Lineage (GTDB taxonomy): Bacteria > Bacillota > Clostridia > Oscillospirales > Oscillospiraceae > Faecousia. Next base: position 24,210 of record JAZRUM010000036.1, read on the forward strand.
GACGCCCTGATTCCTGTGACTATGGGTGCGCAAGGCTCCGGCTATGTAGACCCCAGCTTTGACAAGATCGTAGAACACTTGGGCGCTAACGGCCAAACCTATGTCAGCTACGGTATGGAGATGGCATACAACATTCTGGATGCCAACCCCTTGACAGAGGAGGATGAAGAAGCCGGCCGCCGCCGTATCGTCATCGTGTTTACCGACGGCAAACCTGGTGATAGTAGCAGTTTCAACGAAACGGAAACCAATACGGCATTGGCTATTGCAAAAAAGATCAAGAGCCCCGATGCAGAAAACGGCGGTCAGGATGCGCTGATCTACACCGTTGGACTGTATGGCAATGCGTCTGCAGACGGCAACAATGTGGATGTAGGACGGACGAAAAAAGATCAGAAGGACTTCCTGCTGGGTCTGTCTTCCAACTATCCCAACGCAGAAAAGCTGGAAGATGTATGGCAGAATGTTACCTATATCGAGGCAACTGCCGGCTTTGAATTGATCAATGGAGGTCCCTACTATGTTCGGGTGGATGGAAGCATCTATCTTTTGCAGAGAATGCTTCCTCTGGAACCGGTGAACGAATACGATACTTACCGGGAGCGGTGGTATTATGAAACGGCTGACGGCCAAAAGAATATTTACTTTACTTACTATCAGAAAGCGATACCGGAACTGAATGAATCGGGTACGCCTGTTGTTGATAACGACGGTTATATCACCGGTGAAGGCGGAAAAACGATCCAGGTGTTCAGAAAATCCGGCGAGGATTATAAGCCGGCTGACAGCGAAAAATACTATCTCCAAACGGAAAAGGCTGAAGAACTGGAACAAGAGTTTGCAACCATTCTGCAAACATTGACCACCAAGATCTCGGAAGAGGTCGCTATGACCAATGATGCTATTCTCCGGGATATTATGGGTCAAGGTCTGGTGCTGACACCGGGTACTGTGATCACAGTCTATTCCGAGGAAGGTACATTCATTTCTGCGGAGAAGCGGGTGGAATGGTCCGGTGCAAGAACATATTTGGATTCTTTGGTCATTCCCCAGAACGCGCCTAACGAAATGACATCTGACAACAGCATCACAGTAGATGGCAAGCAGATTCCCTACATCAGCGTCTACAACCTAAACGCTGAAAATCCCACCGATCCCAACGGGGCGAACTATCACCCGCATACGGTGGATATCGTTGGCTACGATTATGGCAGTGACGAATGGTATTTAAATGCAGATTCGCCCAAAGGCAAACGTTTGATCGTCACCATTACCCGTGTGGAGGCGCAAGATAATGTAACCTGGGGTCGTGCGCAGACCACCAACCATCAACAATCCGGTCTGTGGCTCACTGCCGACGATGACGGGGAGCGCTACCTGCTGGAAGCATTTGTGCAACCTACTACCGCTTTCGTTGAAAGAGCCTATGTGCTGGATTACGGCAAAGCCTTTGACCTCAGCGGTTGGTACTTTGATGCTGAGGGCGACAAGCCGGCGCAGGCCGTCCATTTGGATTTTGATCTGACCGACGGCATGAACTACTTTAGCGTTCCTGTGAAAAAAAATACCGCTGAAAACAATATCCAATACGGCAATGTGAAGATCCAGGACGGCAAGGTGACCTACCAGCCCACCACGACCCAGTGGGGCGGTTACGATCAGTTCTATGTGTTCGGTAACACCTGGCGTAATACCATCGTTACGCTGCCGGCCAACAGCAACGGCAATCTGTGGAACAAGGTCACGGTGATCCCTGCCAATAATATCTATTACGAGGATTCCTTTGTCATCGGCACGGAAGACGGTGTCAACGAAATTTCCGGCTTTGTTTACACCGGAGACTGGACAGTTGAAAACGGCAACAATCCGGGACAGAATGTGGAACAGCCGGAACATCTGGAAGACGGTACTTATGGCGAGATCCATGGCTGGACCGATGGCTTGGCAGACGATGCTCAGTATGCCGACGGAAGCGCCCATGTGGCATTCCCCAATGGCTTTGATAAGAATACGAACAATGTGGCCAAGGCTATCTTCAGCTTTACCGGAACCGGTGTGGATGTGTACACCCGTACCAATGATGCCAGCGGCATGGTGTTGGCGATGCTTACCGGAAAAACTGCGGAAGGACAAGCTGTGGCCAAGTCCATCATCATGGACAATCTGTCGGTGTCCGGTGACTACTACCAGATCCCCACCATATCCTTTGCAGTGCCCTACGGCACATACCAAGTGACACTGAGCGCCACACAGGTAAACAATGTGGCGGTTGAAGGCAAGCGGTATGACTACTACTTAGACGGTATCCGGGTTTACAATCCTTTGGGTACGGTATCGCAAGCTTCCAATTCCACAGTGAAGGATGCCTACGGCAAGGAGCTGAACGCTGTATTCACAGAGATCCGTGATATTGCGATCAACAACAATGACTTTATCCCCGATCTGAACAATAACGGCGTTACCGGCGCAGTCTTTATTGACTGGATCCGGGAAGGCCAGGAAAGTGGCGACGATGTTGCAGGGGAGGCTACCGGCACTTACGAAGTGGCCACTACTTTCCAGACCTATGGCCCTAAGAACGAGGTTTACTTGGCAAAGGATCAGGCAGTGGTCATTAAGGTGGATCCGAAAAACACCTATTATGTGGGCATGAAGGTTATTAACCTGGGCGCAGATGTGGCAAACGCTACGGTAAATGTCAGCGGACTGTCTATGGAAGCGTTTAAGACCATCACGGTGGCGCATTCTGCGGATCTGTACTATGAAGTCACTCCTATGGATGGCTACATTGTGATTGAAAATGTCTCTGAAAACGGAGCGCTGCTGGCGCTGACCAAGCTGCGTACCACCAATATGCTGGAGGCACCCAATGGCAACGGCGTTGAGACGGTGCGTGCGCAAGAGGCAGTGGAAACAATGTCGCTGTTTGCTGTGCAGCTGGAAGAGGCTCAGAATGCCCCAGCTCCGGAACCGGAAGCACCCGCCAAACAGCCATCTGAGATACTGCTGGAGAAAAATATGCAGGTGGCAGATCAACTGTTCACGGAAGTGCGTACATGGCTGCAAGAAGAGCCGGGAGGAGCCGCATGAAAAGAAACTATATAAAACCGGTTTTTGCAGTAGAAATGTTCTCTATAACACAATCTGCAGCCAGAGATTGCGCAGACTTTGCCTATAAGGACAATCTGAACTTGGGCGATATTAATAGCTGCGGTATGGACTTCGGCGGCATGATCGTCTTTGTGCTGGGAGATGCCTGCAATGTAGACGGCGACACTCTGGGCGATTTTGGCTGCTACAACGGTCCCAGCGAAGGAAACTACATCTTCCGTTCTTAATCACAAAACCCCCGGGGCAAGTCCCCGGGGGACTGAAAAATTATGAATCAATACAATTTTGACCTTTTGGGTTTGGGTGTGATCTTAAAAGCACCATTTCCCATACAAATATCGGAAAGACTCCGCCCCTTTCTGTGCTTGACGGAAAGAGAGCAAGCGGACTGCACCATCCAAATTGTTACCGGACTGCCGCCCCAACCAAGGGAAAATGGGTATTGGCACGGACCGGAGTATTATGAAAACGCAGTGGATCGCAAACGCATCTTCCACTGCCATAAACCTTGCGAAGAAGCTTTTGCCGTCACGGAAATTGACGGTAAGGGGAACATTCAAATTACGGTAGATCCTGCGTATGCCGGATATTTTTCCGGAAGTTCCGGGATCTTTAACCGTATTGGCTTTGAAAATTTGCTGCTGCAGCACGATGGTTTGCTGCTGCACGCTTCATTGATAGAATATGCCCGGCAAGGCATTGCCTTTGCCGGCCCATCCGGTGTGGGTAAGTCCACCCAGGCAGACCTGTGGCAGCGCAGCTTTGGCGCAAAAATTCTCAACGGTGACAGAGCGGCTCTGCGTAAAACCCCCGCAGGCTGGATGGCCTACGGATCTCCTTATGCCGGCACCTCCGGCATTTACTGTAATGAACATGCGCCCCTTTGCGCCATTGTGGTGCTGGAGCAGGGAAAACAGAATCAACTGCGCCGGCTGTCCGGTGCCGAGGCGATGGGACATATCTGGCCGGAGATCTCCGCCCGTCGTTGGGACGGAGAATTTGTGGCAAAAGCCACATCCCTTTGCGCCCAACTGCTGACGGATATTCCGGTGTACCGGCTGGAATGTTTACCCTCGGAGAGTGCAGCAATGCTGTTGAAGGAAGGATTATCCTTATGAAAGCCCATGTTGTGGAGCCACGTATAACAGAATATTTGTATCAAAAGGCCGCAGCAGCAGGGGTGCCCCTAAGCGGTACATTTGAATTGACACCGGTGTGCAATATGGACTGCAAAATGTGCTATGTCCGTCTTTCCCGGCAACAGCAGGAGCGTATTGCGCCCTTGAAAACGGCTGAGCAATGGCTGCAGCTGGGCGAGGATGCAAAGCGGGCCGGTATGCTGTATCTGCTGCTTACCGGAGGAGAGCCATTTTCTCATCCTCAGTTCCGGCAGATTATGGAAGGCCTCCACCGGATGGGTCTTCTCATCAGCCTGAACTCCAACGGCACGATGATCGACGAAAATACTGTAGCATGGCTGAAAAATTGTCCTCCGCTGCGGGTGAACATCAGTCTTTACGGTACCAGCGATGAAACATACAACCGCTTGTGCGGAAACCCCAAGGGTTTTACCCAAACAAGCAGGGCTATTGATCTTTTACAGCAGGCTGGCATTTCGGTAAAATTAAATTGCAGCCTGACACCGGACAATGCGCCTTATTTAAAAGATATGATTGCTTTTGCAAATGAGAGGCAGTTGCCCATTCAGGTGGCAGGATATATGTTCCCGCCTGCCCGGAAAGATCCGGCTGCAGTGGGACAGAATTTCCGCCTGACACCGGAGGAAGCAGCTTATTATACGGCATACTCGGAATACTTGCTTTTGGGCAAGGAGAAATTTATTGAAAGAGGCTGTCAAAGCGGATTTTTAACCGATCCGGAGGAAAACTGCGCAGATGTGGGTGATGTGATGCGTTGCCGCGCAGGAAGATGCAGCTTTTGGATCACCTGGCAGGGGAGTATGACCCCTTGCGGTATGTTCCCGGGTGGGGACAGCCCCAATGTGTTTGAAGAAGCGTTTGAAACGGCGTGGAACAAGGTAAAAGCGCAAGTGGCAAAGATCCGGTTGCCTGCGCCGTGTGCCAATTGTTCTGCAAAGTCTGTTTGCCGGGCTTGCGGCGCAATGGTGCTCTCTGAGAGCGGAAGTTTTGACAAAGTACCCCGGTATCGTTGCCAAATGACACAGGCCTATCCCATCCAGTGGGAAAGGGTCAAGGAGGAATTAGAATGCCCAGAGGAAGAAAAACGCTAATCATTGTGGCAGTATGCGCGTTGCTTGTTTTGGCAGTGGCGGCATTTGCTTTTTTGCACAGAATGACCACGCCTGCGAAACCCGCTGGCCAGCAGGAGACTACCTTGACACCAGGCGCTGAAACAGAGGGATCTGTCGAACCCAATGAGCAGACCCAACCTACAGGAGGGCAGGAGACAACGACTCCAACCAATGGGCAAAGTGGGAATGTTCAGGACGAAGAAGTAAGCGCAAAGCCGGAAGAAGGCGATCTGAACACCCCGCCTGTGGTGGTGATCCCCGATCCGGACCCCGAACAGGCAGGTCTGCAATTTCCCTGCGAAGTGCCGGGACACGATCTTAAAATTGAAAGACTGGCGCCCTATGCAGGCATGTTTGTAGAGGACGGCACGAATACGCAGGTTACGGATGTTGCGATGATTCTGCTGTGCAATACCGGTGACCAACCGGTGGAATATACCGAGATCACTGTGAAGTTTGCAGAAGAAACACTTGTCTTTCAAATCACTGCGTTGCCTGCAGGGGAACGCATGGTAGTGCAGGAAAAAAACGGCAAGTCGATTCCTGATGAAAAGCCTTTGGAGGCCTCCGCACTGGTGGTCCATCGGGCGCAGATGGCTATAGCACCGGAACTGTCTGTTCTGGACAACGGCGACAATTCCCTGACTATCAAAAACTTAACAAGTCAGACAATTCCTACAGTGCGGGTGTTTTATAAGTATTACATGGAAAAGGAAGACTTGTTTGTAGGTGGCATTGCCTTTACGCTGCGGGTCACAAACCTGCCGGGCAATGGCAGTCTGATAGTAAACCCGGCGCATTTTGTCAGCGCCAACAGCCGTGTAGTGATGGCATTAACTTACGATTCATAAGGACGGTGTAGAGCTATGAAACTGCGGGGAGAATTTGTTGTGCGCCAGATAATGGATTGTGTGGCAGCGATCCCTGCGGGTGCCACAGCATTACAGCTAAACGGCATGATCCTGCTCAACGATGTAAGCAGCGTGATTTGGGAATGCCTGAGCAAGGACAGTACCCTTGACCAGATCGTTTTTGCGGTCACAGAACGCTTTGAGGTTTCTCAAGAGGAAGCTAGAGCGGATGTTACGGAATTTTTGGACAAACTGCGTCAAGCGCAACTGTTGGATGAGGAATGACGATGGAGTATAAAAAACAATCTTCCAATCCCGGTCCTGGAGAGGATGTCATAGAGATCAATCTATGGGATATGATCCATGATGGGGTGCAAAGTTTCTTGAAACTTTGGTGGGTCTGCTTGCTGCTGATCGTGCTATGTGGTACGGCCTTTGTTGTGGGGGGTATACGGTCTCATGTACCCATGTACCGGGCGCAGGCTACATTTACCGTAGAGACCTACCAAAATCAGGATGGATATACCTTCTTTTACGACAACAGGACAGCATCCCAAATGGCTAGAACGTTCCCATATATTTTGGACAGCGATCTTCTGTTGGAACGGGTGAAAACCGATCTGGGTGTGGCATACCTGAACGGAACACCCCAGGCAAAGGTGATCGAAAATTCCAACCTGTTCACATTAAGTGTGGACAGCCGGGATCCTCAGGCTGCCTATGATATTTTGCAAGCGCTGATCCGCAATTATCCGGTGGTGGCAGAGTATGTCATTGGTCGTATCCGGGTGAATATGATAGATGTGCCGGAAATGCCTGCAGCACCCTATAACGAAAAGGCCTATCTTACCGACGGCCTTGTGGGTATGCTGCTTGGTTTGGCAATCTCTTTGGTGCTGGTGCTGGTGGCGGCACTGTTGCGCAATACGGTCCGGAATGAATCGGATATTGAAGAAAAATTGTACACCACCTGCCTGGGCAGCGTACCTATGGTAGTGCCGAAAGGAAACAGAAAAGGTAAAAAATTAAAGCTGTCGATTCACAGCAGCAAGGTAGGCACACCCTTCAAAGAGAGTTTCCGAGGGATCGGCCTGCATATTTCCTCGGTTATGGAGGATAAAAAAGTGCTGCTTTGCACCTCCACCAATGCCGGTGAGGGTACTACCACCGTTGCAATGAATCTGGCATATGCATTGGCAGATCAAGGCAAGCGGGTTTTGGTGATCGATGGCAATTTTCAACGAGCCACTGCCGGTGGCGCGCTTTTGGAGCAGTATTTCTCCGGTCAGTGCACACTGGCACAGATCTTGGAAAAGACAAAGGATACACAGGTCAGCATCCTGTGTTCCGGAAAAGCACTTTCGATGCGAGAACTGTCTAAGGTTCGCCAGAAACTGGAGGATCTGGTGAATGAAGCAAAAGGGCAGATGGACTATATTATCATCGATGCCCCTTCCTGTCAGGAGCTTGCCCAGATGGGGTACATTGCGGAACTGGCAGAGGCAATGGTCTATATGATCCGCTACGACAGTACAAAACTATCTCATGTTATGAACTGCTTCGAGGATCTGGGCAAGTATGAGGCGAAAATTATCGGATGCGTTCTTACCTGTGTCCGCACCGGCGTTACCGGCTATGGCTACGGTTACGGATATGGTTATGGCTACGGCTACGGACGCAAATACGGTTATGGCTATGGCTATGGCGAGGGAACAGCCAATGAAGATCTGTGATATCCATACCCACATTTTGCCCGGCGTGGATGACGGTGCTCAAACCATGGAGCAGGCGCTGCAAATGCTGAGAAATGCTGCTGCCAGCGATGTGGAATATCTGGTGGTGACGCCCCATTGCAATCGCCCGGACGGGCAGGGCGATCCGGACTTGCAGACTGTTTATGAACGCCTATGCCGGGAAAGCGCCTGCATTCCTGTAAAACTGGCTTTGGGCGCAGAAGTCCATGTAACACAGAATTTGCCGGAACTGCTGGGGCGCAGAGCATTTCCTACCATTAATGGCAGCCGGTATTTGCTCACAGAGTTTCCTTTTCATTGGGAAAAGGCGCAATTTTTATCCATGCTGGAGAGGATCTGTGACTTAGGTTATGTGCCGGTGGTGGCCCACCCGGAACGGTACCATGCTGTTTTGCAAGCGCCGGAACTGGTATACCCCTGGTTGGATTTGGGATGCCATATGCAATTAACTGCTGGCAGCATTGTGGGAAAATACGGCACGCGGGTGCAAAAGACCGCCGCGTACTTACTGAAAAACGGCTTAGTCTGCTGTGTGGCAAGCGATGCCCACGGTACAGACAGCCGGAACAATAATTTGTTGGAAGTGCAGTCTTATCTGTCACTTTACCATTCCCGGCAATGCGCGAAAGCTTTGCTGTGGGACAATCCTATGCATATATTCCGAAATGAGGCTTTTTAGAAAGGAGGCATTTCATGCGTTATCTGCGTATGGCCGTGATTGGCATATTTGCATTGAGCCTTAGCTTTTACGCCTGGGTAAATCTGCGCTATTACAGCAGTATCAACACCGATGTGCCTACCATTACCAGCGATACCGAGCTGTTAAACATCAGTGTCAATGACTCAGCTGAGACGCTTTTGCAAGGCCTGACCGCTTGGGATAAGACAGACGGAGATCTGACTGACCGGATCATGGTAGCGTCTGTGTCTCATTTTATAGAAGAGAACACGGTCAATGTGAAGTACGTGGTATTTGACTCTCACAACAACGCCGCCTCTTTGACCAGAAAAGTTTGTTATACCGACTACCGGAGTCCTGTGTTTTCCATGCAGACCCCTGCAGTGTTTGTGCGAGGGGAAAATTTTGACCTGCTCAGCCGTGTGAAGGTGGATGATTGCATCGATGGCGATATTTCCTCCCGGATTCGGGTGCTGAGCAATATGGTAAACATTTATGCTGCAGGTGTGTATCCGGTGGCCTTAGAGGTCACTAACTCCTGCGGCGATGTGTCCCAGCTGACGTTATGGGTGACGGTGCTTGAAAAGGAAAACAGCGCCGCTATTACGTTGGAACAGTACATCGTGTATGTGCAGCAGGGGGCGGACTTTGACCCCTACAGCTACATCCGTGGCATCACCGACGCCAACAATCTATCCCTGCAGAAAGAAAATGTGCAGATCAAGGGCAGCTTGGATCTGAATACACCGGGCACTTACCGATTGGAATACCTCTATTCTGACCAGAATGTTTCCGGACAAACAGCTATGACTGTTGTGGTCCGGAGCGGAGAGGGGGCGTCTTAAATGGAACAGCTGACCGTTCGATTTGATGAGATCAATTTAAAGCTTATGGCAAAAGCGGTGCTGAAAAACCTGTGGGTGGTGGCGCTTTTGTGCGCCAGCGTGCTTTTGTGCTACAATGCCTTTGCTAAGCAGACCTATGAGCCGGTCTATACTGCCACTGCCACCTTAATGGTCAGCGCCAAGGACAGCACCAGCGCCTACAACTCCCTGACCACCACCCAAAGCATGGCAACGGTGTTTGTGGAGGTGTTCCAAAGCAATGTTCTGCGGGAAAAGGTCAGCCAGCAAATGCCGGAGCAGGCATTTACCGGCACCATCGGCACCACTACCATCCCGGAAACCAACCTTTTGGTGGTATCTGTCACCTCTGCGTCACCCCAAATGTCCTTTCGGGGATTAGGCTTGGTTCTGGAAAACTACGAATCCATTTCCGATTACTTATTTTCCAATGCGCAGCTGGAGGTGATCAAAGCACCGGCAATTCCAACAGTGCCCTCCAATCCCCAAAATCTGTCGTCCAAATATCCTTTGCTGATCGGCTTGTCAGTGATGGCGGGAATTGCGATAATTGTGGTGCTGCATATCTTGCGAAAAACCGTACAGACACCGGCATCCGCCAGACGGAACATCGATGCCAGATTGCTGCGGGTCATTCGCCACGAGGAGAAGAACAAGACCCTTCGATCTAAGCTCCAGCGTAAAAATACGGCGCTGTTGGTCAACGGTCCGCTGATCAGCAAAACCTTCATTGAAGACAATCTGAGCCTTTGCTCCTCTGTGGAGTATCATATGCGTAAGCATGGACAAAAGGTGATCATGGTCACCAGCGTGGGAGAAAATGAAGGCAAATCCACTGTTGCAGCCAATTTGGCTTTGACATTGGCAGAAAAGAATAAAAAGGTCTTGCTGTTGGATTGCGATTTCCGCAAACCCTCTTTATACAAAATATTTGAGAATCCCGTGCCGGCAGGAAAGACGTTTTCCTCCTATCTTCTGCAGGATACGGAAGACACCACAGACTATCTTGTGGAAATACCAAAGAACCGGATCACTGTGGGGATCAGCCGCCCGGAACATAAAAATATTACACAGCTGCTGTATAACGGAAAGCTGCAGGCATTTTTGCAGAAAGCACGCAGTTCCTATGACTATATTGTACTGGACACCCCGCCGATGCTGGCTGCTGCGGATGCAGAGGTGATTGCCGGCATGGTGGATACTGCCGTGGTCACCCTCAACACCGACTTTATGCCCATTTCCGTGATCAACGACTGGCTGGACAAATTGCGCAAGAGCGCTCCGGAGGTTTGCGGCGTCGTGCTGAACAACTATTAAAAATAAAAACGCACCTGAGTTTCTCAACTTCTCAGGTGCGTTTTTTGTATTATTGCGCTGTAAAGTGCAGCTTCTCTTTGAGCTCCGGGAGGGTGATGGGAGTCAGCTCGTCGTGGCTGACATAGTAGATTCTGTCGCTGTTCTCAAGGGGACTAAGGCGGTGGGTGCTGAGAATACATGTGCGACCCTCTTTGGCGCGCATAATGTTTTGCAGCACCTGATGTTCCGTTTCCGCATCCAACGCACTGGTGGCCTCGTCCATCAGAAGCACGGGGGCGTCAGACAGCAAAGCTCTGGCGATGCACAGCCGCTGCAGCTGTCCTTCGGACAATCCGCCGCCTCGCTCTTTTACCGGGGTTTTCAGGCCCAAAGGCAGTTGCCGCACAAAATCGGCGGCGCAGGCCAGCTCCAACGCCCGGTACAGAGTTTCCTCCGTAGCCTCCGGTTGAATTAGACGCAGATTTTCTTCGATGGTACCGGAGAATAGGGTGTTGCCTTGGGGAACATAGGCAAACAGGCTGCGAGTGGTGGCGTTGATGGGGAAGGTTTCTTCCGGTGTGCCACGCAGTTCCAGCGTGCCGCCTTTCGGCTGCACGATTCCCAAAAGTAATCGTAGCAGGGTGGTTTTGCCTTCTCCGGAAGGACCGGTCAGCGCAATGATCTGGCCGGCTTTTGCCTGAAAATCCACATGAGAAAGGACTTGCACCCCGTCCTCGTAATGATAGGAAAGATCTTGCGCTTCAATAGAAAATTCGGTTTTGCCGCACCGGTCCAGCCACTGGTTGACTTGCTGGGCGCTGCGCAGATCCTCGTGGGGAAGTTGGGTGATCGCCATGATTCGCCCTGCTGCGGTGGCGGCATTGATGGCGCTGGGGATCATGCCTGCTAAAGCAGAAAATGCAGCAGACAGACCGGTGGAAAGTTGCAGAAACAAAGTAACTGTGCCAAAGGTAATATGTCCGGTGCTTAAACGGTAGAGACTCCAACAGAAGCAAACCAAAGCAACCACCGTGCCGGCCAACGACATGACCGTGTTTTTTTGAATGGAGAACCGGTTGTATTCCAAAGCGGTCTGTCGGTACCGGTCCAGCAGTTGATGATGCTTTTGCGTGTAAGTAGCGGTGCAGTCAAATGCTTTGATCAGCTGAATGTTTTGGAACGATTCCGAGTTAAAAACCACCATATCGCTGCTCAGTTGCCGCATTTTCTTGTTGTGGTGGCGCATCATGCGTATCACATAACGGCTCATCAGCAGGGTAACGGGCGCGGTCAGCAGCGCCAAAACAGCCAGTGTGCTGTCATAGTACAAAATCACCGCAAATGTGCCGGTAAATTGCAGCATCCGGGTGAACAGATCCGGGATCCAACCCAACACGCTGGAAGATACCGTAGCCACATCACCGCCTACCCGCGCTACAAGATCCCCGGAGTGGTAGGCGGAAAGGGATTCCCAGTCTGTTTTTAACAATGTGTCATAGACTTGCGCTGTGATCTGCTGGTTTACAGCAATGCTGGTTTTTGCGCTGATACGACCGGTCACTGCCCGAATGGCGATCTGGGACAGCTGCATCAACACAAAAAAGATCAGCGCGGTTAGGATACTGCCGCTGTCATATCCGGTGACGGCATCAATGATGTATTTACTCAGAATGCTGCCGACCAAGCTCATAACTGTGCCCAAAACGCCCATGGCCAGATACCACAGGACCTGACGCTTATAGCGCAAACTGCACTGCATCAGCCAGGCATACTCTCTGAACATTTCTTTCAGGGAGTGGGATTTGATATTCTGCAGAAGTTGTTTCATTCTAAACCCCTCGTAAATCGCTTTATATATCTAATCATATCATATAACGAGAAAAAAGAATAGATACTGTGTCAAAAAAGAATTTTATAGTAAAACACCTTGAGCGGGCGCATACTATCTCAGGTGATAAAAATGGATTCTATTTGGGAAAGAGCGGTGCAGCTGCCCCGGTTTCCTCAGCTGGAGGGCGACCTGCGCACAGATGTTTTGATTATCGGCGGCGGCATGGCAGGGCTATTGTGCGCGCATACCCTGACCAATGCCGGGGTGGACTGTGTGCTGATTGAGGAGAAACGGCTGATGAGTGGCGTCAGCGGCAGAACCACTGCAAAAATCACTGCACAGCATGGGGTGATCTACAGCAAGCTGCTACACAAACACGGACCGGAAAAGGCATGGCTGTATTGGAAGGCAAATTCCGACGCTGTGGCGGCTTTTCGAAAACTGGCAAAAAACGCCGATTGTGATTTTCAAAACCAAAGCAGCTATCTTTATGCCACAGGTAACATACAGACGCTGGAGCAGGAGATGCTTGCCTGTGAGCAGATCGGCATTCCTGCCCGGTGGAAAAAAACATTGCCACTGCCGTTTCCTGTTACTGGAGGCATTGAATTTGCCGATCAGGCCCAGTTTCATCCCTTGAAGCTGGCTGCGTATATGGCTAAGGGCTTGAAAATATACGAAAATACCAAAGCATTGGAATTTTGCCCCAATGGGGTAAAGACGCCCAACGGCAGGATCAGTGCAAATAAAATTATCGTGGCAACCCATTTTCCTATGCTCAATAAGCATGGCGCATATTTTTTGAAATTGTATCAGCAGCGGTCCTACGTGATCGCATTGGAAAATGCACCGCCGGTGGATGGCATGTATCTGGACTGGGAGGAGGACGGCCTGTCCATTCGCAGTGCCGGGAAGTATCTTTTGCTGGGCGGTGGCGGTCACCGTACAGGAAAGCAGGGACTATGCTGGAAGCATCCGGAGGCGGTGGCAAAAAAATATTATCCACAAGCGGGCATTGTCTGCCGTTGGGCAACCCAGGATTGCATGCCATTGGACCACATGCCCTATATTGGACAGTACAGCAGAGCAACGCCCAATCTGTATGTAGCCACCGGCTTCCAAAAATGGGGCATGACCGGTTCGATGACAGCGGCCATGATTTTAAGTGATTTGATCCAGCGCAAGGAAAATCCCTATGCCTGGCTGTTCTCTCCGTCCCGGAGCATACTGCACGGACAACTGCTGGTCAATGGGGCAGAAACGACCCTGAACCTGCTGCGCCCCAAAAAACCCCGCTGTCCGCATCTTGGCTGCGCCTTGCATTGGAATGAGGCGGAGCATTCTTGGGATTGTCCCTGTCACGGATCCCGTTTTGATGAAAACGGAAAATTGCTGAACAATCCTGCCACCGATGATATGAAACGACCACCGGAAAAATAGGGTGCATTGCAAACGCAATGCACCCTGAATTTATCTTGCCCGCAACTCCCAAAATGCCACGGCACTGGCAGCTGCCACGTTCAAAGAATCCACCCCGTGATACATAGGGATCTTGACAGTATAATCGCACTGGGCGATGGTGGTGTCCTGCAGACCTTCTCCCTCAGTGCCCAGCACAATGGCCAGACGTGGCTCACTGTGCAGTATGGGATCGTCGATGGATAGGGTGTTTTCCTGCAGCGCCATAGCGGCAGTCCGAAAACCAAGCTCCCGTAAATACCCCAGTGGCTTGTCAATAAATGCCCAATTTACTTGAAACACTGTGCCCATGCTGACTCTTGCGCATCGCCGGTACAGGGGATCGCTGCAACCGGTGGTGAGCAAAATGCCGTCCATACCCAGTGCTGCCGCGCTGCGAAAAATAGCGCCCAGATTGGTGGGATTCACCACATCTTCCAAAACAGCGATGCGCTTTGCGTTTTGAACGATCTGCTCTGCACACTGCAGCTGTGGACGCTCCATGGCGCACAGCAGACCCCGGGTCAGCTTATAGCCGGTCAGCTGCGCCAGAACGGCATTTTCGCCTATGTACACCGGGACGTCTCCACAGCGGTCAATGACCGCTTTTGCTTCTTCGTTCAAGATGCCTTTTTCCACCAAAACAGATACCGGCTTGCAGCCGGCATCCAGAGCCCTGTGGATCACCTTGGGACTTTCCGCAATGAAAAGTCCCTGTTTGGGTCCCGGCGTCTGGGACAGCTGCGCTTCCGTCAAGCGGGCATATACATCCAAATTGGGATCTTTAAAATCCAACACTTCAATAAAATCAGCCATATAGCCTCCTATGCGTTATCTTCTACTCCTTGCACTTCCAGCATTTCTACAACTGTTTGTCCCCGCTGGGTCAGCGCGATACTGCCATGGACGGGAAATCCTTTGTAGGCAGTCATATCATGCCCTTTCAGCGGTCTGTCGTAATCCAATGAGATGAGAGCCTTCTGCTCCAGAACCTGTAGGATCAAGCTGTATTCCTCTTGGGTGTGTTGGGTGTCCTCCAAATATACAGGGATCATGTCCTCTGCTCGCCGGGCCACCGGCAGAAAGGGGATCTGCCCGAGGGTCTGCAAAAAATCTATCTCTGATTTTGTCAGTGTCAGCTGCTTTCCGCAGCCACCGCAGCTGCCGCAGTTTCCGGAACATCCGGCCATAATTTCACCTTGCCTTTTTCGCTTAATTTTTTTATAATGATAGCATAACACAAAGGAGGTTGCAATATGTCTGTTTTACACATTGGAAAAGATAATTTTGAAGAATTGGTACTGAAATCCGAAAAGAAAGTGCTGCTGGACTTTTGGGCGCCCTGGTGCGGCCCTTGCCAGATGATCGGACCCATCGTGGAGGAGATCGCTGAGGAAAACGAGCACATTGTTGTGGGTAAGATTAATGTGGATGAGGAAGTGGAGTTGGCCATTCAGTTTGGCGTCAACAGAATTCCCACGCTGGTGGTCATGGAAAAGGGAGAAAAGGTAAACCAGCTGATTGGCTACCGCCCCAAGCAAGACATTTTGAAGCTGCTGTAATTGTGTAGCTATAACACAAAAAGGGCATGTTGCAAAGCCAAATGCAACATGCCCTTTGTAAGTGGCATTGAAAATTATTTACCGCCGTTGACCAGAATGCACTGACCGTTGACGTAGGAAGCGCGCTCACTTGCCAGGAAAGCGATGACTTCGCCCATTTCACAGGGCTTTGCCAGACGGTTCATGGGGTTGGCCTTGCACATGGCCTCCTTCACGTGGTCAGGCACGGCGTTGAACATCTCAGTTTCGGTAGCACTGGGAGCAACGCAGTTGACGGTGATACCCTTGCGGGCAGCTTCCTTAGCCAGAGTGTTGCTAAAGCCTACAACTGCGGCCTTGGTGGCGGTGTAGTTGCACTGACCGGGGTTGCCGCGGGCAGCATTGGAGCTCATGTTAATGATACGGCCATAGCCGCGCTCACGCATATGGGAGTAAACACCGTGGGTCCAGTAGAAAACACTGTTCAGGTTGGTGTTGATGACCTGCAGCCACTGCTCACGGGTCATTTTATGGAAGATAGCATCCCGGGTGATGGCAGCGTTGTTCACAAGGATATCGATCCGACCGAACCGCTCCATGATCTGCGCAATGGCAGTATCCACCTGATCGGGGTCAGATACGTCGCACTTGACAGGGAAAGCCATAGGACCAAGCTCCTCGGCAGTTTTGCAGGCGGCCTCGTAGTTGTAGTCCACAATGGCGATGCCTTCAATGTTCTCCCGGACAAAGATCTCTGCAGCGGCCTTGCCAATGCCACCGGCAGAACCGGTAATGACGGCGATTTTGTTACTAAGCATATATCATTTCTCCAATCTTTGGGTTTATTTTATCCAGAGTTATTATAGCTCTTTTAGAAGAGTATGTCAAGGAGGTGTCTTATTCTTTTGCCACAGGTAAAATCGGCAAAGCGAATAAGGTGGTTGCCTTCGGTAGCATAATGCTGCTCTCCGGTTTGGGGTGTTGGCAAGCTGCGCATGCCAGAGCTGCTAGCAGATTTGATTGCATTTTTGCCAGGGGCAAAAATTATTGTAGCCACCAGTGTTTGCACTGGTGTCAGCAACAGTCTACCGGACTGTTGCATTTGTGGTCTTCAAATCTGTAGCAGCGAAAAAATCAGCCATCCCGGATGGGATGACTGATTTTTTGGAGCTGCTAGCCAGATTTGAACTGGCGACCTCATCCTTACCAACTATTTTGAAGCGGTTTTTGCCTTGCGTTGCTTATCGTAAATTATCGGATAAAACCCTTGCGTATCAAGGACTTTGCGGATTTGATTGTTGTTCCTTACCGTAGCTTGCGGTGGGTGATTTGTGTCGGTTTTTCATGGCCCGTTACGGTTTTGTGTCGGTTTCTACGCCTGCTTGATTGCGTCTCTAAATATCTGACTTGCCCTCTTTATGCTCTCCTGATCGGCATGGGTATACATCCGTAGAGTGACAGCCTTGTCCGTGTGACCAAGCTTTTCCGAGACACTGGCGATGTCTGCACCATTAGTGATGGCGATACTTGCAAAGCTGTGTCGGAGCTTGTGGGGGTGTAGGCCTTGGACGCCGTATTTCCTTGCAAAGTTTTGAAGGTAACGGGCAGGACTTTGGGGATGGATAGGCTCTGGGCTGCCTTCTTGAGTAAATACATATTGGCTGATGGCTTTCTTGCTCTGCTCAAGGCGAAGCTCACGCAGCAGCGCAATGATTTGCGGATCGACATCAATGGTGCGGTTCCGTCCGTTTTTCGGCGTATCCAGATAGATGCCCTTATCCGGGGTATAACAGAGGTTGCCGCAGATGGTGATGGTATTCTTTGTAAAGTCCACATCTTTCCACTGCAGTCCGCAACACTCTCCCCGGCGGATGCCTGTGTCAATCAGCAGGCGGATCATTGCCCGCCATTTCAGCGGCTCCTGGGATAGGCAATTCCAGATGTGCCGGATTTCCTCAACGGTATAAGCCTCAGCTTCCTGTGTTTTTACTTCGTCCTTACGCGGCCTGGGACGCTGCACCTTGTCCATAGGGTTTCGGTCGATCAGATCTGCTAAATATGCCATTTTGAACAACCCTTGCAGGACGGTATATACTTTGATTACCGTGCTGTGGCTTTTGTTTTGCGCCTGTATGGACAGCAGCAGAGCGGTGATTTGCGCAGCAGTGACCTCCGGTAACTTGAAATCTCCCAAAACCGGATATATCCACTTGTTCAGGTTGCCTTGATAGCTTGTCCGTGTATTCTCAGAGCAATGGATCGCCAAAGAAGGCATATACACCGTTTCTCCATACTGTTTTAGGGTTTTTATCTGCGCGGCTTCCAGCTCTTTCCGGTAACTCTCTATGCGCTCTTCCTGCCGGGTAAGTACCTCGCCGGCTTTCACCTTCTGCTCAAACTCCACGGCCACCTTGACCAGCTCCCGGTCAATGGCTTTTTGACTCCAACCTGCAGGTGGATACCATCGTTTGGTAAGGCGGGGTAACCCCCTGCCTCGGGATACAGAGATCTCATAAAAGGGAGTTCCGTCCTTCGTATTCAGTTTTCTTGTGGATGCCATAAGTATACTCCTTTCTTGACAGTGCGCCTAGAAAAGGGTATAATATGGGCGCACTGATGCCTCATGATTTGAACGTTGTGGGTGTTTGTGTATTTGCCGTCTGGGTGTTGGCGCACTCAGGCGGCTTTCTATATACTCTGGATATTGGCGTATCCATTTTTTGCGTTTAGCTTAAACTCTTGAGATAGGCCTTTAGATTATCTATTGGCTCTTTAAGCTCTTTTATCTGGTAGTTTTTAGAAATATCGTCTAAATTTCTCAATACCAGCTTTAATTGGCTTTTGCTGGGTGTGCAATTCTTCATTACATAGGAGGTTAAAGTTTGACAGATGGGCGTAAGGAGATCTGCTGCAGCACGCTTTTTCTGTGCACCTAAACGGTTATCGAACATAGTGTTGTTCTCTATTTCATTGGCTATATTCAAAAGCTGTTTTGTAATCTCATTCAGTGTCATAGTCAGCACCTTGCTATGCTCTAGTGTTGTTAGCACTGGAGCATTTTATATAAGTAATTCCCTTTCATAAAAATAACTTTATTCGTCTTCCTTTAACCCATTGTCAAGAAGGAATTTTTGGAGCTGTTCATCTCTGGGGTCGGTTTCAAACCATCCGCCGTTTCCGTCATCGAAAACCTCTGTAGCTTTCTCCATCATTTCCTTGAACTGAAACTTTGCGTATGCTTCAATAGTTTGCTCTATAGTATCGCGATACTCTTCGCTGTTAAGGAGAAATAGCCTTTTGCGGTTGTAATCAATAATCAACGTATGGCCATTTGTTTTATCCGAGGAATCTATTGAGAACACATCTCCCAAACTGCCATCACCACCATCGGTAATCAGCTCGTACCCTAATGAATGAATATAGGCATCAAAGTGGTTGCTTCGATTTGTTTCGTCGTAAGCCGTTTCCGGTGTTAGATACTTGATGGGGGTAGAGCCGGGAAGAAGAAAAGCAAGAATAGAGATATTTAATGCCTGACAAACCCTAACAAGAATCTCATATTTCGGTTCTCTCTTGCCAAGCTCATATTGTTGGATTGTACCTGTTGCTACCCCCGCAGCTTCAGCAAGCTGTTTTTGGGTCATTTTTCGATATTTTCGAGCCTCTTTTATTCGTTCGCCCGTTGTCATACGATCACCTCGCATTCAATATAGCATATCTTTTCTAAAAATGCAATCAAAAATACGCAAAATTTATTATTGACACATTCAAACGAATATGTTAAAATACAAACACAATCAAATGAATGTGTTTTCCGTGAAGCGAACAAAGGTAGAATCAGTATAGAGGAAAGCAACGTTTTGATGGCAAACCCAGAACAAGAAACCAAATTGCAAAGGAGTCTTAACTATGCAGAACAAAACGACCACTGGAACCCCGTTCCAAAAGATCCAGGATGCGTGT
>JAZRUM010000037.1:0-24123 GCA_045652545.1 Faecousia sp.
GCCGCTGCACAACTGGCTCATGGTGGCTTTTTTCGCAATCATGGCCTCCATCATCTTAAGAGAGGTCAGAATACCGTCGCCGGTGGATGCATACTTGGAGAAAATGATGTGACCGCTTTGCTCACCGCCCAGACGGCAGCCGGTGCGCTGCATATACTCGTATACATACTTGTCGCCCACGGCGGTTTTGGCATAGCCGATGCCAAGCTCGTCAAAGGCTTTGTAAAGGCCAAAGTTGGACATAACCGTGGTGACGACTGTGTTGTTTTCCAGCTTGCCCCGCTCTTTCATATACTTGCCGTATACATAAAGAATATGGTCGCCGGTGACCACATTGCCCTTTTCGTCCACGCAAAGGCAGCGGTCGGCATCACCGTCATAGGCAAAGCCCACGTCCAGTCCGTTATCCACCACGAATTTCTGAAGATGCTCAATGTGGGTGGAACCTGCGTTGGTGTTGATGTTATATCCGTTGGGGTCTGCGTTCATCACGTAGGTTTTGGCCCCCAGGGCATCAAAGACGGATTTGGCAATGTTCCATGCAGAGCCGTTGGCACAGTCCAGACCCACCTTAAAGCCCTTGAAAGAATACATGCCCAGACCGATCAAGTAACCGATATACCGGTTTCTGCCCGCGAAGTGGTCCACAGTGCGGCCAATGTGCTCCCGTTTGGCCAAGGGGATCTCCTGCCACTTCTGGCCAAACACGTTTAGCTCTCCGTCCAGATAGGCTTCTACAAGGGAGATGGTTTCTTCGTCCATTTTTTCGCCGTTGCCGTTGATCAGTTTAATGCCGTTGTCGTAATAGGGGTTGTGGCTGGCGGAGATCATAATGCCGCAGTCAAAGCCCTCGGTACGCGCCACATAGGCAACGGAAGGAGTGGTAGTGACATGGAGCAGGTAAGCGTCCGCGCCGGAGGCTACCAAACCGCCGACCAAACTGTATTCAAACATATAGCTGGAGCGGCGGGTATCCTTACCAATTACGATTTTGGCAGGTTCTGCTATGCCTTTGATGTGGTTGCGCTGGGTGTAGTACCAACCCAAAAAACGGCCCACCTTAAAAGCGTGGTCAGCGGTTAAGTTTACGTTGGCTTCTCCCCGAAAACCGTCGGTTCCGAAATATTTTCCCATTGCTTTTACTCCTTTTTTACGATGATGCCACCGGTTTTGTAAATGCTGTCCTCCGGAACCACACCCCGGACACAGCTGATGGGGTAGATATTACTGTGGCGGCCAACAACTGTACCAGGATTCAGCACACTGTTGCAGCCCACTTCCACAAAGTCGCCCAGCATAGCGCCAAATTTTCTCAGACCGGTCTGCGTCACATGGGTGCCGTTTTTGACGGTTACCAAGGTCTTGTCAGATTTGACATTAGAGGTAACAGAACCAGCGCCCATATGGGAGCCATAACCCAAAATGCTGTCGCCCACATAATTGTAGTGGGGCACCTGCACCTTGTCAAAAAGAATGACATTTTTAAGCTCAGTGGAGTTGCCAACGACACAGTCCTTACCAACAAGGGCGCTGCCCCGAATAAAAGCACAGTGCCGAACTTCTGTATTTTCTCCAATGATACAAGGGGCGCCTAAAAAGGCGGAGGGAGCGATCTTTGCCGAAGTGTGCGCCCAAACCTGAGGAGAGATCTCTGTATATTCAGAACCCAGCGTGGGGCCAAGCGCCAGGATCAGGTCCTTGATGCCGGACAGCGCCTGCCAGGGATACTCGTAAGCGGAAAGATATGCTCCAGCTTGTGTGTGAGCCAGATCAAACAATTCTAATGTTTTCAAAAACACACCTTCATTTCAAATAGTATAGAATAAAATTATCCAAAAACCATGGTAAATATGACATATAGAATAAAGAAGTCAGAAGGAAATACAATTTGGGTTTGGATGTGGTATAATAATAACGCATAAGAGTGCAGAAATCAATAATTTTTTTATATATTTGTATTAATGGGTGATACCTTTATGATTCATCCAAGAATTTTGTTGTGGTAAAAAACCATGCCAACGCGGGGAGGACAGGAGCGTTCCTTTGGCCTGCTTTTTAATATATTAAATTAGGTAGGAGCCCCCTGCACAAAACCTGTGCAGGGGGCGTTTTTATGGAATCACGGTCTGTATTGCACAAAAACGTGCAACTGCATGAATGTCTGGTTTTATGGTTGAAAGGAGTGATATATATGATTATCACAAATACAATCAATACAGACCTGTGGATTCGGGAACGGACGCAGGAGATCCATGCCGTACAGGGCGACAGTTGCACACGAAAGGTTACTGTAAAGATGTTTGCAAACCGTGAGCCATGGATGCCCGGAATAGATGTATCCGTGGCTATCCGCTATCAAAAGCCGGACGGAACAGGCGGGAGTTATGACACACTGCCGGATGGGAAAAAGGCGTGGGAGATCACAGATAATGCGGTTTCGTTTGTTCTTGCGCCGCAAATGCTGGCCGTTCCCGGCCGTGTGGCAGCGCAGGTGGAGCTGCTGAGTGACAATGGGGTACTTGCTTCCTTCCCGCTTCACATTCTGGTGGAAGAAAATGTGGCAGCGGAAATCACAAAATCCGGGAACTATTTCAGCTGGGAGCAGCGGCTGGAATGGGAGCTGGACAAAACACTGGAACAGGCGAAACAAAGCGGAGAGTTTGACGGACCGGTGGGCGCAACACCCAATTTGCAAATTGGTACGGTTTCCACTGTGGAGGCAGGCGGCGCGGCATCGGCGGTCATTCGAGGCACACCGGAAAACCCAATTCTGGATCTGGCACTTCCAAAGGGTGCGGATGCTGTGATCGATGCGACACTGACACAAACCGGCAGTGCAGCGGATGCTGCAGCTGCGGGTACAGCACTGGCGGGAAAAGCGCCGGCAGGGTATGGCCTGGGTGAACACAGCGCTTATGCTGCGGATTGTCACGCAATCACAGAAAACGGTTGGTATTTTACGGATGTATCCACTTTAAATGCCCCACCGGATTCGCACTACGGAACCGTTCTGGCGAAAACAAGAGGAGAGGCCATTGTATTAGAGTACACGGATATCGATGGCGGGAAGAAAGCACAAGCAGTACGAACTTCCGGTGGAATATGGAACGAATGGGAATGGGTCAATCCGCCGCTGTATTTGGACACAGAGTACCGCACTACGCAGCGGTATAACGGAAATCCTGTCTATGTGGAGGCGGTTGATTTGGGTACGCTTCCCAATGCCACAGAGAAGATTGTTCCCTTTAATGGCGGTGCGTGGATGATTGTTGATTTGACTGGTTTTGCGACCAACGAAGGCTCGTTTTTTGATTTGTCAAATACGATTTTAACATCCGCATTTTATGCTACCAGAAACAACATCCATATTACAACTGCGATGGATGCCAGTATTTATTCCGGCTACGCCATTGTCAAATATACAAAAGGATAAAAGAAGGAGGCATCCGTATGGATGCCTCCTTCTTTCTGGTGTTATCACCTGTTTTTGTGCCTGTTCCGATGCACAAAATTACTGCTGAAGCCGTGTTCCGGCAGAGCGTAAATAATGGAGAGGTGGGATAGTAATTACAGCTTTCCTACGGGCGTATTTGCTGCGTTTGGGGTCAGATTATGTTTGCGCCTCGAGATGCGCCGCTTGATAATATAAGCGATTCCTTTTTCAATGATATTCATGATCAGAATCATCAGAGATACCACCGCTGCGCATTCCAGCTGCATTTGCGCCTCAAACTGATTGATCATCAAGGAGATCGGTTTGTTGGCAGTCGTCGCCAGGAACGATACTGCAGAAATAGTCATCATACAATTGACGAAGAAATAGGAGAACATTTCAATCAAAGTGTACTTGCACTGGGGGATGAACACATCTCTGATCATATAGCCTCTTGCAATGCCCAATGTATGGGCCACGCCCTCCAGATTCTCATTGATCTTGGACAAAGAGTTGTACATCATCAGATAAGGGGATGCAATAAAGTGAATAACATTCACGGTCATAAGCAGGATCAACGTACCATAAATGGGAGTACGGTTAAATGTCAGGACGTAGGAAAGACCCAATACCACACCGGGAATGGCAGCAGACATCATAGATGCCAGATGTAGGAATCGGGATGCACGGGATTTCATACGGGCGGACATATATGCGGTCAGGAATGCGATGGTCACACCAAAAGCAGCCGTTCCAAAGGCAATGATCAGAGAGTTGATCAAATATCTGTCTGCTTTCAAACGAAATGTCTTTGCCAGATTATCCAAGGTAAAGGTTAAGTCGTTGGGATAGTCTGCAGTGAAGGCCAGCATGGCGAAGGCAACAATGGGCAGCAATGTCACCAATGTTACAAATCCGCAGTACAGGTAAGCGCCCAGCTTCGCAAAAAAACCATTGGACTGTTCGCAGGGCTTTGTAACATAGCCTGATTTACCGGAATCTTTATTGATCAAGTCAATAACGAAAGCGATCACTGCAGGAATCAGAAGCAAAGCGCCGTAAACGGAGCCTTTACCGAAATTCAGCTGTCCGATGACCTCTTGATACATAACGGTTGCAACCGTTGTGTACTTGCCGCCTACCATCAGCGGCACGCCGTAGTCTGTGATGATCATGGTGAAAACGGCAAAAACAACAGAAATCAGCGGCTTGCGCAGATATGGCAAGTTGATGGAGAAGAACTGTCTCCATTTGGGGATTCCCAGAACCTGTGCTGCTTCATAGGGAGAACCGTCCTCGTAGAGCAGTACATCCGCCAGCATCAGATATGCTACGGGGAAAGCATACATAACAGAACCGATCACGATGCCCCACAAACCGTAAATATTGGTACTCAAGTCCAGCATACGGGTGATCAGGCCGTTATTTCCCAAAAGAATCACAAGGCCCATACCGCAGGATATAGAAGGGATCAGCATGGGGAGAACAAAAATGATCTCAAAGATACCCTTGAAACGGATCTTAGTCCTGCGCATACACATGGCCAGAACGAAGCCCACTGCTACCGTGATGATGGTTGCAAGCAGAGCGGAGATAAGGGAATTGCTGATTGCTGTACCAAAATTGGGGGAAGTGATGACTTTATTGATACTTTCGCTGTCCATATGGGAAAGCATGCGGATCAGCGGTAAAAACACAGCGGAGATAAATACCAGCGAAAGCACCAGCTTTACAGTGTCCGATATTCCAGGACCGCCGTGTTTGCGCAATTTCTTCGGCTTGGTCATATTTATACCCTCACATACTTCATCAGAGAGTTGATTTTTGTCTGCAGGTTCTGCAGAACAAATTCCCGGACATAGTCATCCGCAGGGTTGCTGATGATATTCTCGGGGGTATCGAGCTGTACAATATTCGCTTCCCGCATGACCATGATCCGGTCGGACATGGCAAAGGCTTCTTCCTGATCGTGGGTAATGTAGATCATAGTTGTGCCGAATTCCTTTTGGATCCGCTTCAGCTCTGCCCGGAGAGAGAGTCGTGTAGCAACATCCAATGCAGACATGGGTTCGTCAAACAGAATCACTTCCGGATTCAGCACCAAGGTCCGGGCGATGGCAACGCGCTGCTGCTGTCCACCGGAAAGCATGGTGGGAAGCTTGTCTGCGTGTTCGGTCAGACCCATATTTTCAATCACGGCCAGGGCCTGCTCACGCAGCTGCTTTCTTGCTTCCTTGCTTCGGTACTCCTTTCGGATCTTCAACGCATATTCTACATTTTCCAGCACGGTCATATTTTCAAACAGTGCATAGTTCTGGAATACGATACCCATCTTTCGCATGGAGGGGTGTGCCTTGGTGATGTCCTTACCGTTCATCTCTACGGTTCCACCGATGGGCTTCAGCAAGCCGATTAGAATTCGCAGAATCGTAGTCTTGCCGCAGCCGGAAGGACCCAAGATCGAGAGGAATTCTCCATCCCGAACGTCAAAGCTAACTTTATTTAGAGTGCACTTACCGTCAAAGATCATTTCCAGGTTTTTAACGATCAGTTTTGTGTTTTCCATAAATGATACCTCAAGTTTTATCGTTTCGATGCCATCAATGCGCCCACTTTTCCAGAAGGCGGGTCTTTTCTTCGATGGTGTTGCCGCTCATATCGCTGTAGACAATGTTCTCCGGGTAGTTCTTTACCTGCGGAGCGACATCCTTAAACATCTGCTCCGGGAAGAACTTCTCATTCAGCTCATAGCTGTAGGTCTTGACGAGGAAATCAAAAACCTTTTTGACACTCTCGCGGGTTTCTTTTCCAGCAATGATGGACTGACCGTACAGTGTGAAAGGAGAGCCTTCCTCAAAGAAAACCACCTTCAGGGGGGCGCCCTGATTGATCTGGGTGACAGCGTGGGAAGTCATGCCCAGGCCAATGGCTGCCTCGCCCTGCAGCAGCGCGTTGACAGGGCCGGAGCCGGAGGAGGTGTACTGCAGAATGTTGGTAGTCAGAGAATCAAAGTACTGAAATGCCTTTTCTTCGCCCCAAGCGTTGACCAGACTTTTCAGGAACATATAGCCGGTACCGGAGGATTTGGGATTTGCCATAGAGATCAGGCCTTTATATTCCGGCTTCAACAGGTCTTCGTAGGAGGTGGGCTCTGCCAAGCCTTTCTTTGCCAGCAGCTCGGTATTCAGGATCACGGCACCGCCCACACGGCACTGGATCAGATAGTAATTGCTTACATTTGTATCGTCCATGTAGACGGTTCTGTCGTAAGCGGAAAGATCTGCCAGCACGCCCTTCTGTGCCAGCTGTTCCATATAGCCATATTCCAGGTCATAGGTGATATCACACTCGGCATTTTTGCCTTCCGCCAGAAGCTTGGCGGCATGGTTGCCGGTGGACACATACTCAACCGTAATATCGTAATCCGGGAATTCTGCCGACAGACGGGCGTTCATATCTTCGATAACATAGTCCTCGACACTGGTATAAATCAGGATGGATTCCTTAGCAGCGCTGCAGCCGGACATCATGCCCACAAGAAGCGCAGCCACAGCGATCAGCCCAAAGATTTTCATTTTCATACTTGTTTCCTCCATTTGTGATATTCGTTTATCAGCGGTATGCGCGATCCAGTTTCTTCAGGTCACTGAAGGAATCGATCTCAATAATATCATCCTTCGCGCATTTCCGGGCTTCGACTTGGTAGTGATCCTTGCAGTAGGTCAGCGGTACCTGATCCCAATAGCGTTCCTTGCCGCCGGGCATTTCGTATACAGCCTTAATATCCTCGCAGAGCTTTGCGCCGTCTTCGGCATTCCAGTAGGAAATGCCGTACATCTGATGGCAGTTGGTGCCACCGACATTTACCTTGGTGATAATGTTGTTCTTCGTTTCGTAGCACCAGTCATCGGTCACTTCGACGGGAACACCCAGGAAATTAGAGGTATAGTGATATTTTTTAATCACATTGGGGTTATACAGCACCAGATCTGCTTCCAGAACATACGCATTCTGCAGCAGGTGGCGGGCGAGCAGGGCAGAAGAAATGTTGTTCGCCTCGTTGTACAAGGGATTGTCGATAAACTGAATGCCGGGATATTTGTAAAGCAGCTGATCAAACTGCTCACCCAGATATCCGCGGACGATGTAAATCTCCTCAATGCCTGCAGCTACCACCGCATCCAGAATGGTGTCGATCATGCGTTTGCCGTTTACACGAACCAGAGGCTTCGGCGTGTTCAGGGTGATCGGTACCAAACGGGAGCCAAAGCCCGCTGCAATGAACACGGCCCGCTTGACCCGATAGGGCTCCAGTGCTTCGTAAGCTGCTTCGGTGAGCTTATTGTTTACAATCAACTGTTGTTCAACGAGCGCGGCCATAACGCGGTTAACAGAACCGACGGACATGCTGACAGCGGCTGCGATTTCGCGCTGGGTTTTTGGCTGATTGCAGCTTTCTAAGTAGGCCAAAACCTCAAATTCCTTGCGTGGCAATCCATTTTTTTCCATAAGTAAGTTCCTTTCTCGGCACGCAGGAACAAAGAGTTCTTGCGTAACAGATAAGCATTCTTGTTCAATTATGATAATCATACACTAAAAATTGAGCAAAGTCAATGCGGCTTGTTATCTTTTGTGACTATTGCTAACATCACACAAATTTCGGGCAGAGGACTGTGAGGATTCTACAAAGAATGTTCAAAAACGGTGTGCCAGATTGCTTTTTTGACGATTCATTACAGCGCAAAAATCGCCCGACAGACGTCGGGCGATTTAATTTGGTGACGTGTTTGAGAATTTTAATCAAAAAATGTATCAGAAATATACTGCGAAAGAAAGTTTGTGACCTTTCTGGCACCGGGTTCACTTAGGTGGTAAACATCACTGAAGTCAGTGTTGCAGTCAAATTGAACATGCTCCTCCATATTAAAGAAGGGAATATTATATTGACCTAAATAGTTTTTTAAGAAATTTACTTTAAACAATTCGTTTTTTGTAGACGAATAAGGCGCCCGATAGAAGATCAATTCAACGTCATATTCCTCGCACAAATGAATAATCTTATCAACATATTTTAGAATATCCGACTCTATTTCTATAGTTTCATTTGGAGAAACAGACTCTTGGGCAAGGAAAAAGTCTTCAACAGGGGAACCTTCCAATAAAAGATACCCATTATTTTGAAAGCGATTATTCATTTCCCAATATACGTCGCTGGTATCTGTAGCTTGATAGGTATCCTTCAACGCATCAAATGAATAGTTAAAATCTACTTTTTTCAGGGAATTATCCAGTAGTCTGCCCTTATACTTTGTGAGTGCTATATTTTCATAAAGAAAATCGAGTGTTTCAAAATCCTGAATTACTTCAATTTTCTCCCAGGAAAGAGGTCTCCTCTCGATATTGAACTTGAAATAATCTCCAAACAAAATATCTGATTTTTCATAAGTTTCATACGGATTAATACCCCACACCTCTACTAAAGCCACTTCTGGTTTGTCTGTTTGAAATCTTTCAAGCATCCAAAGATAGGTAGAGGGCATGATTTCTCCTGGATTTGCCAAGGTGTATGCATTGATTCCGTACTCTGAGAAACATAGTGACGCATTAAAGGATGTGTATGCATGGCAGGATCCAAAAACTTGAAGAGAATAATGCTCGGTTTTATCCTCAAGCTCCTTGTCCAGCATATAATAACGGTTTTTATCTTTTGTTGTTAAAATATCATTAAATGGTAGGAATAAGGAAATCGTCAGTACGCAAAACAGTAGAGTAGATATTACTTTTCTCATCAAAACACCCCGTATAAAAAACCTGATAGATTGTATCCGCCACCGTATGCACCTAAGAATACAAGGTCAGATACGATTAAGAAATAAAATCCCCATCGAACCAAAACATGCTGCTTGCGAACTTTAGAAATAATATCTTCTTTGCGGATGCAAAAACCTTCAAAAAGGGCAATTAACAGAACGTGTATAGCAAGAACTAAATAGCTTCCGATTTCAATACCTGTTACAAAAAGAGAACCATCCAAAAGTGCAAATGGATCAAAGTGCTTAAACATATTTTGAATATATTCAATTGCTGCAGTTAAGGTTCTGGAGCGAAAGAATATCCATGAAAAGGTGGTAAGGTTAAATGTAACGATGATACGAAATAATTTATCGCTAAAAGAGCCGATGTCAATACCGATATACCGTTTCCACTTATTCCGGATAGACTGCGTTGCATCGCTGACGATTTGGAAAAATGCCTGCAACAAACCCCATACAATATAGCTTGTACCGGAACCGTGCCAAAGGCCGCTGACAGCAAAAGTGATAACCAGATTCAAGTTCTTTCGCATCTTACCTTTGCGGTTACCACCCAGAGGAATATATATATAGTCCTTTAGCCATTGACTCAGTGACAGATGCCATCTTCCCCAAAACTCTTTAATGGATTCAGAAAAATATGGACGATTGAAGTTCTGTACTAAATCAATACCAAGCATTCCGCTTACGCCGCGACAAATGTCGACACACCCGGAAAAATCGGTATACAATTGGATCGCATAAGAGACCGCACCAACATATAAGATAATGCCATGAAGTGAGGTGTAGTTTTCGAAGCAATAGTTAGCCACAATGGCAATTCGATCTGCAATTATAATCTTCTTTACCAATCCGAAAAGAACCAAAGTCAGGTTGGTCAATATTCTTTCAAAATCAAATGGTTTCCGTTCCGATAATTGTGTTGCCAACTGGGAATACCTTGAAATCGGACCTTGAACAACTGCCGGGAAATAAGAAAGAAACAATAAATAGTTTCCAAAGTTTGATTCACAATGAATTTTGCCGTTCCACACATCCACCAGATAGGAAATGGCTTGTAGCATATAATAAGAGATACCGACAGGAATTAAGATATTGCTAAAGAAGGTGGTGGTAACGGGTGACAATATTCGGAGAATCCAATTTGCCTTTAAAAAACACCAAAGCAAAACATTGGCTACAATACACGTTATTAATAATGCTTTTTTTCGATTATTTTTCGCACACAAGTAGGTAGAAGCAGCAACAAACAATAAGTAGAAAATAATGCGAGTGTCATAACTGACATAAAACAGCAGACTTGCCAAAAGCAAAACATATCTGCTCAACTTCTTTGGAAGAGCATAATACAGCACGAGTACTATAAACACAAAAACAACAAAAGAAAAAGACAAATAATTCATAACTCGCTCCTTATGATCAGAATGTCGGTTAGAGGACACTATGCAAAAACCGCGTTAAATGCCGCCAATAGCATCCAGATACCGCCTTAAGGCATCCTTCCAATGTGGCAGGCCCTGGAAGCCGTTTTCTGTCAGCTTGGATTTGTCAAGCCGGCTGTTGAAGGGCCGGGCGGCCTTGGAAAGACCGTATTCCGCGGTAGTTACCGGATGAACGGTCATAGGAATGCCGGCCTGCCGGAAAATCTCGCAGGCAAAGTCATACCAGCTGATATACCCGCCCTCATTGGTGGCGTGGTAATAGCCGTACTTTTCTGTTTCGATCATATCCACCAGCAAGCGGGAAAGATCCAGCGTATAGGTGGGGGTGCCGATTTGATCGTTCACTACCCGCAGGGAATCATATTTTTTGCTGAGGTTCAGCATGGTTTTAATGAAGTTGTTTCCGTTGAGACCGAATACCCATGCAATGCGGACGATGAAGAATTTGGTAAGGGTGTTTGCAACAGCAAGCTCGCCTTCCAGCTTTGTTTGACCGTAAACATTTAAGGGGGCATAGTCCTTGCAATCCGGCGCCCAAGGGGTTTCGCCCTGACCGTTAAAGACATAGTCCGTAGAAATGTATACCATCTTGCAGTTCAGATCTTTGCAAACAGAGGCAATATTCTGGGTGCCGCCTGCGTTGATGGCACGAACCTTCTCCTTCTTGTCCTCGTCCTCAGCAAGATCCACAGCCGTCCATGCGGCGCAGTGGATCACCACATCCGGCCATACATCAGTTAGCACTTGGCGAACCTGGGCAGCGTCGGTAATATCCATCGCCACATACGGCATGGAGCAAACCGCAGAGCCGTCCTGTACACCGCTGTAGGCAGGGGCAATATCGCTACCCACACCTTCATAACCCCGCTTATGCAGTTCGTTCATCACATCGTGGCCAAGCTGTCCACCGACACCGGTAACAAAAACCTTCATAAAATCCGCTCCTTAACGGTTGGAGTACATCTTTTCGTAGTAATTCTGATATTCGCCGGAGATGATGGTCTGCCACCATTCCTTGTTGTCCAGATACCACTGGATGGTCTTTTTGATGCCGTCTTCAAATTTGGTTTCCGGCAGCCAACCCAGTTCGTTATGGATCTTGGTGGGATCAATGGCATAACGCATATCGTGACCCTTCCGGTCGCCCACATGGGTGATCAGACTCTCGGGCTTGCCCAATTCTTTGCAGATGATCTTTACGATCTCGATGTTCTGCTTTTCGTTGTGGCCGCCCACATTGTAGACCTCGCCCACGCGACCCTTGTGAATGATCAGATCAATGGCTTTGCAGTGATCTTCAACATACAGCCAGTCGCGAACATTCAGACCCTCGCCGTAAACAGGCAAAGGCTTATCTGCCAACGCGTTTGCAATCATCAAGGGGATCAGCTTCTCCGGGAAGTGATAGGGGCCGTAGTTGTTGGAGCACCGGGAAATGGTTACGGGCAGACCGTAGGTGCGGTGATAAGCCATGACCAGCAGATCCGCGCCGGCCTTGGAAGAGGAATAGGGAGAGCTGGTATGGATGGGGGTCTCCTCAGTAAAGAACAGGTCGGGACGGTCCAGAGGCAGGTCGCCGTAAACCTCGTCGGTAGAAACCTGATGATAGCGAGTAATGCCATACTTCCGGCAGGCATCCATCAGCACCTGTGTGCCCAGAATGTTGGTCTGCAGGAATACCTCGGGGTTCTCAATAGAACGGTCCACATGGCTTTCCGCCGCGAAGTTGACCACCATATCGGGATGCTCTTCCTCAAACAGCTTATAAACACCCTCGCGGTCGCAAATATCCAGCTTCACAAAGCGGAAATTGGGGTTATCCATCACGCCTGCCAGAGTGGACAGGTTGCCGGCATAGGTCAGCTTGTCCAGACAGATGATCCGATAGTCCGGATACTTGCCCAGCATATGGAACACAAAATTGGAGCCGATAAATCCGGCGCCGCCGGTTACAATGATCGTCATAGCAGTATCTCCTTAAAATTCCATTTTAGATTCGGAAAGCAGAGGATTTTTCTTATCCTTCTCACTTAAGATGATCTCGCCTACATCGGGCCACTGGACACCCACATCCGGATCGTTCCACAAAAGGCCGCCTTCATCCTCGGGGTGGTAGAAATCATCGCATTTGTAGGCAAACTCCGCATACTCGCTGACCACAACAAAGCCGTGAGCAAAGCCCCGGGGGATCATCAGCTGCTTTTTGTTCTCTTCGCTCAGAAGGACACCTACCCACTTGCCGTAGGTTTCGCTGCCCTTTCGCAGGTCCACTGCCACATCAAATACTTCGCCTTTCAGCACGCGGACAAGCTTGGCCTGGGGATAGGTTTTCTGGAAGTGCAGTCCCCGGAGCACACCCCTGCGGGAACTGGACTGGTTGTCCTGCACAAATTGATAATGCAAACCGGCAGCGGCAAAATCCTGCTGGTTATAGGTCTCCATAAAGTAACCGCGGTGATCACCAAAAACGGCGGGTTCCACCACAACGACATCCTTGATGGCGGTTTCGGTAAATACGAACTTTCCCATTCTGTACCTCTTATCAATACTGCAGTTTGCCTTCGGCTACATTCTTCAAATGCTGACCGTAGGGAGATTTGCCATATTTTGCGGCGGATTCCAGCAATTCTTCCTTGGAGATCCAGCCGTTTTTGTAGGCGATTTCCTCCGGAGCGGAGATTTCGATACCCTGACGGTTCTGGATCATCCGCACGAAATCGGTGGCCTCTGCCAGGGAGTCCATTGTGCCGGTGTCCAGCCAGGCAAAGCCTCTGCCCAGAAGCTGGACATCCAGAAGCCCGGCATGCAGGTACATTTCGTTCAGTGTGGTGATCTCCAGCTCGCCACGGGCGGAAGGCTTGACGGTGTTTGCCTTGGCACTGACGCCGGCGGGGTAAAAATACAGTCCGGTAACGGCATAGTTGCTTTTGGGCACAGCCGGCTTTTCCTCGATGGAGATCGCCTTGCCGTTGGCGTCAAATTCCACAATACCAAAGCGCTCGGGATCGCTTACATAATAGCCGAAAACCGTGGCACGACCATTTTCTTCGGCGTTTTGGGTTGCGGCACGCAGGGTCTTGCCAAAGCCGTTTCCGTAGAAAATGTTGTCGCCCAGCACCATGGCGCAGGCATCGTCGCCGATAAATTCCTCGCCCAAAATAAAGGCCTGTGCCAATCCGTCGGGAGAGGGCTGCACCTTATAGGATAGTTTCACACCGTACTGGGAGCCGTCTCCCAGCAGCCGCTCGAAATTGGGCAGATCGGTGGGGGTGGATATGATAAGGATGTCCTTGATTCCTGCCAGCATCAGCGTAGACAGCGGATAATAAACCATAGGCTTGTCATAAATGGGCAGCAGCTGCTTGGAGGTTACCATGGTGAGCGGGTACAGCCGTGTTCCGGCGCCGCCGGCGAGAATAATACCTTTCATTCTTGTGTCCCCCTGTGTTGTTTTAATTTATTGGTAAGAACCGTCGGAATACGGAACTGATAGCCCAGGTAGACAAATACCACAGCGGCATACAGTCCCATAGCGACCCAGCGGTCAAATACATTTGCAAAAACGATAAAAGCGATGGTCAAAAGTGCTTCCAGGATAAAATCCTTCACAAACCGCACCCGGATGGTCTTCATTACGACGACCTCGGAGAGAATGGAGTTGATCATGGTCGCCAGCACGATGGCTACCAGAACAAACATCAGGCTGTTCAGCACATATGCACCTACAGCGAACAGGGCAACGGAAATCACAATGGAGATCAGATTGACCACCAGCATAGCGCCCTCTTTTCGGTAGGCTTTCAGGTAGTTGTTTGTCAGCAGACTGACAATGGCAGAGAATACCACGATGGGAAGCAGTGTGCCCAGGTACACCAGACTGTCAGAATAGGCGGGGATGAACATTTCCAGGATCCAGCATCCGGGGAAATAGAAGATCATCATCACAAAAAGCAGAGGGGACATACCGCCCCGGATTTTGCGGTACAATTCCGGAAGCTTGTCCTGCTCCATTCTCTTTAAGGACGGGAAAAGGACCACACTGATGGCAGAAATAAAGGTGAGGAAAATGCCGGAAAGGCTGAAGGAGAAGGAAATCTTACCGAAAACCAACTCATCCCAGTGCCACTGAATGATCATTTTGGCGCTGCCAAGCAGGAGCAGGGATGTCCAGTTGGCCAAAAGCAGGATGAAGCCGGAGGCGGTGTTCTTTTTCCATTCCGCGAAGGCCTCTTTGGCGGGAAGGGATTTTCCAAAATGCAGACCTTTATTAAAGAAGAATGCCACAATGACTGCAAGAAAATCTCCGAATAGGTCTGCGATGCAGTACCATTCAAAGCGGTTCACCCGCAAAAGCAGCAGCACGACGGCCATCACGCCGTAACCAAGGCGCTGCACAATCACCAAAATGGCATATTTGCTGATACGGTTTGTGATCTGGAAGGAATAGGAGCTGTAGGTAAAGACATTTCTGAAGATGATACCAATGGAAACGAATATAATGGTGGATCTTACAATGCCGTCGCAGAAAATCAAGGCAAACAGGCAGCCCAAAATCGCCATGGCACTGACAGAGTACAGCAGGATCTTGAACTGGGAACGCAGGCGCTCCTTGTCCAGCTCATCGTAATCGTATTGGGAATAGCGCAATACAATTCCGTCCAACAGACCGAAGTGCAAAATGCCCACATAGCCCAGATACAGCACGAAGGACTGCCAGTAGGCGTACTGATACTCATCAATAAACTTGGGAACGATGAGGTTCAGCACGAAGCTGACAAGCATGGAGATGATCTGAACCAAAATAGACAGCAATATATTCTTACCGAGCTGCCGGTTGGAAAGCTTACGCGGTTGAGACATAATTCTGTTTCCTTTCCCAAAGAGGAATGGGGATGTTATTTTAGATCCGGATCAGACATAATCTCGGAGAAAACATCCTTTTTTACGTGGTTATAACGGCTCGCATATGTACGGATCTTTCGGTTGAGCAGCAGGATGCTGCGCAGATTGCCGTTACGGGTAACAAGATTTTTGGTGCCCAGCAGGAAAAGGTAAAACTCCCGCCACAGCACCCACTTGGTTTTGCTGAACATGTTTTTATAGTCCACTACCCGGTTTGTGTAGTGCAGAACATCGCTGCGCATCTGCTTGGCATTAGCGGAACGGTTGATGCTCTGACCTACCTTGTGGTAGATCATTGCAGTCAGATCAACGCCCAGGGTTTGTCCGTTTTTCTTTACATTGAAGCAGAAATTATAGTCCTCTTCTCCGTGGAAGAAAAGATCAGTAAACAGACCGTGCTCCTGAATATAGGCGCTGTCGATCAGAAGGGCGCAGCCGGTGATGAACTCGGCGTTGATTGCCTTAATGCCCTGTGCTTTAAGTCCGTCGATTTTGGACTGGCGGAAATATTTCCGGTCGCCGTACCACATCAGCATGCCACCGGCGTTCCACATACGGTCCTGATTGGCGTAATAGTGAATATCACAAGTGACGGCTGCGTGCCCTTCCTTGCGGATCAGTTCCAGCATGGAGCCGATGGCGTTGCCTTCCACCACGGTATCGTTATTCAAAAGCAGAACATAGGGATAATCGGCAGAAATGATGCTGCTGACATAATTGTTGCCGCCGGCAAAACCCCGGTTTTCGTCGGAAACGATATAGTAAAGGTCATAGGAAGCATCTAAATTCTCCCGAGAGAAGGCGGTATCACGCAGGAAGCTGGTTCGGTAGTCCTTGTTTTGTTGAAGATGCTCCGTCAGCTGCTTTACTTGGGGCTCCTGGGAGGCGTTGTCCAGCAGAAAAATATCATATAGATCCAAATGCTCTTTCAAGGAGGCGAGGCACTCGATGGTATCCTGTGTGCCGTTCCAGTTGAGCATGATGATGGCAATGGTTTTTTTCAAATTTTCTTCCCTCTCTTTGTTAGGATGTGCCGGAAAATATACAATCCGGTTTCCAGAATGAACAGATAGATCAACGGCAGCAGCGCGCCGGAAACGGTGAAGAAATTGCCGAAGAATCCGAGGATGATCAAGCACAGAAAATAATTGCAGGTCAGTCTGTACAGGCTATACTTCCGGTACAGAATATAAAAAACATTGACAATGGCAAATATGCCGATCAGATAAAACGCGGCATTGGCAAAGCCGAGACAGTATACGGTTTCACCCACAAGACCGGATACATTGGTAAAGACATCCGGTTGGAGGGGCATAATGTGGGCGTGGATGGGATCCACATACTCCCGGGTTCTCAGCAGCGCCTGAATAATATTGGCAGGCACCGTAAAGGGAATGGCGGGGTCTGCGGCACCGGGATTCATTAGGGTAAAGTTGTTGGCAATAACCGGTCCCAGCAAATAGTCGAAAAGGTGCTTAATGGAGAAGGCAAAGGCGGAAAACGGGCGGACACCCTCCTCCAGGGAGCCGGTAATGACCGGAACCAGAAAATAAATGATAATGAAAACAACCAAAGCCGCGCCGGAAAGAATGGCTACCGGTATCAGCAGTTTTTTCAGATTGATCTGCTCCTGATGGGAAACAAAGAAATAAAGGGCGAAATACAGCAGGTGGATCATAATCGGATACTTTCCGCCGTTGAGCACCAACAGCAGCAGAACCAGTCCTGCCATGCCCAGAGAGATCCAGATGCGCGCCTTGTTTTTGCTCTTCAAAGCAAAGTCAAGGAAAAAAGGCGCAAGGATCAAGCAAAGCTTGGACACATGGGCCAAAACTCCCGATGCACGGCCCTTCATGCCGCCGAGGCCATACTGGTCCAGCAAGATCACAAACTGACCCACCAGCGCGGCAAAGCCAATCAGATACAAAAAGCTGATGATCTTTTCAATCAGCGGAGTTTCCAGCGAGGGGAATTCCCTGTCTTTGAGTTTGAAGAAAAGCTTGGCACAAAAGTAATCCACGCCAAAAATAACGGTCATAAATACTGTAAGCAGGAATAATGCGTCTGCAGAGACTGTGTAAAAATCGTAAATATGCGCAATCAGCAGGTTGTTTAGATTGATCAGCACAAGGTTAACAGAGGCAAAAACAGAGAAGGGCGTAATCATACGCTTATAGAGCCGAGTATCCATACGGAGCAGGAACAAAATCACAATATCAAAAACAAGTAACATATTTCCCTTCCTTCCCTTTTATGCGCGGCGGCAAAATGCTTACAGATCTGAAAGGATTGTAAGGCGGTAACGGTCCCGGGCGTCTCTAAAACTGAGCAGCAGACGCCGTGTGCCGGGAATAAAGCAGGATTTATACGGATGCATCATAGATTGCTGAATCTCATCGCTCCAGCAGATTTCCCGCTCCATTTTCCAGGGCTTTCCCAAACCTTCGCTGGAAGCCAGATAGAGGCGGAATGGGTTTTGACAGGCGCTGGCGGAGCGGAGCAAAAACAGACCCAGTAATTCCTCGCTGTTTGACTGCTGTTTGTCCATGGTCTCCTTGTAGACCACGGCAATGTGCCAGGGGGCATAGCCTTCAGGCAAATCTTCGCAGCTTACCGTGCGGGAATTGCACATTCGGCAGTCGCCGTCCAGCTCGGATAGTTGTAGCTCCCCTGCGGAGTTGACATGAAAAACGCTGCAGTTTCCCTCAGCGGAAACCACCATAGCCGGAGACAGCAGCAGATCCTCCGTGGAGGAAATGACCTCTTTGGGAGCGCCCCAGGAATCGGTGCTCTCGTCGTATTGGGTCATCCAGACCGTGCTGATCTCACCGCCGGTGATCCGCGCTGATTCCCGATAAAAGCAAGTAAGACGGTCCTGAAAGACCAGAATACACGGATCGGACAGATGGCAGCCATAGTGGTGCTTTTTCGGGAAAGCCAGCGGCTGGGCGCCCACTGGGTTGAACGCTTCCATATCCGCGCTGCGGTACACGCAGGGGTTTTCGTACTCCTCCATACCGTAGGGGTAGGGGGTCACAGCGAGATAATATTGATCCTTCCACCGCGTAATATCCGGATGAACCGACTGGTCAGAGCCATCGTAGGTTGACACACGCAGCTCCCGGAATTCCTGCTTAGCATAGGCGCGGATATTTTTCTTTGCCATGCTTTTTGCTGCGGAAACCGGCATATACCGATTCATATAGTGAAAGCACCGGTATATGAAAAAGCGCGGATTATCCAATGTGGAGAGCATGCTGGATATTTTGGAAACGTATTTTTTAAGACTCATTTCTTACCCTTCCGGTATTTTTCTGCCACAGAAATGTACAGATTTTCCATGGTCGTAACATTGTTATCCCATACATAGTTTTCCAAAACGCGCTTGCGTCCGGCCTTGCCGTAACGCTCACGCAGAGCGGGATCGTCCAAAAGCTTCCGGAAGGCGGCAGCCATGGTTTCCGGATCCCGGTCCGGCAGAACAATGCCGGTCTCGCCGTCCACGACCACCTCCCGATAACCGGGAGCATTGGTAACCACAACGGGGATCTCGCAGGCCATGGCTTCTACCACTGCTACACCAAAGCTTTCGCGGATGGAGCAGTTGACAAAAATATCGAAACCCCGCACCGTCTTGGGAACCTCTGCGTTCTTAATGGTATCGTGGAAGAAAACGCTGTCGCCCACACCCAGAGATTCCGCCAGTGCCACCAGCTCATCCTTCAGAGGACCGCCGCCGGTGATGGACAGAATGGGTTTGACATCAGTGGAATTATGATAGGTAATGGCAAATGCCTTAATCAGCAGGGGAATATCGTAAACAGGCTCCAGATATTTGACGATGCCGATAACGGGGCGCTCATTTACGACCTTTTGCTCGGCGGGAGAGAACAGGTCCGCATCCACACCGAAGGGAGTAACTGTGATGTCACGGTTGGGATCGCGAATCATATCCCGGGCCTGATCTGCCATAGCGTGGCTGGTAGAGGCGATAGCATCTGCGTAGTTCAAGTTTTTGCACAGCATTCTGCGGTTACGCTCGCTGTGAAGAGGGAAATCGTAAACATCACTGCCCCAGCAGGAGGAGATCAGCGGTCTTGTGCCGGCCAGACGCGCAAGGGTGGTATAGCCGGTGGCATAGTGGGCATTGACGATGTCCGGCTTGAACTTGCGGTATAGGGCGCGAAGTTCGGGAACATTGAGATAATAGCCGATACCGCCGCCGAATTTCATGTAATGGATCGTCACGTTGGGAGAGATCTCGCCAAATTCCTGCTGCTGATCGCCGCGGCAGGCAAGTAGCACCTCATGACCCCGGGCAGCAAGGCTGTTGACCCAGCGGATCGTATGATTGCTGTTGGTGGCGCCGATGAATAAAACTTTCATAGAGGATCTCCTCAATATTATTAATACTTTTTGGGTGTCATATAGTCCGGGCCGTATACCCGGGTCAGATACTCGTCCCAGCCGGCAGGGATCATAAAGTCTACGCCGTTAAAGGTATGGGGGATCATGGTGTCCCAGATCCGCCGGGGCAGACAGCTTTCCGCGTTGCTGTAGCAGCTGAGAACCATCCAGTATTCGCTGGTCTCAAAGTCATACTTGGTCTCGCGGCGATAGATGTTTTTCCGCAGAACGGAGTCCGGGAAGCAGTGATCCAAAATCTTAGCGCAGAACACCAAAGGCTTATTCTGCTTTTTGCACTGGGAAATATCCACATACTTGGAGCGGAGCACCTTGTCGGCATAGCTGGAATATTTAGCAACCCAAGCCTGTGCCTTGGGGTCAGAGGGAGCGCCAACCAGAGGAAGCACATCCACATGGATATCCTCTACGATCTGGGGATCCTCAAAATACATGGTATCGTGGGACTGAAGGCATTTGTCTTCCGTGTTATAATTCCGCAGGCCGATACCCTTGGGCTTGTGCTTTGCGAAAGCCTCACGAAAACGCTCCTTATCCGGCAGCCGGATGGTAATGTCTACATCGGTATCCCAGGGGATAAAACCATCGTGCCGCACTGCGCCGAGCAGTGTGCCGGCATCCAGAGAATACCAGATATTCTCTTTTTCGCAAACATCCTTAAAGGCGCACATCAGTTCAAACAGCTTTTCGTGGATGATCTGAAGCTCCTGATCTGTAACCTCTCTCATAAACAACCTCCCAGACGACTTAACTTACAGTCTCCAATATGCCATTCCGGACTGCTTCAGATCATTTATGGGGAACAGTCCCTTAACATCAATCAGAACCTTTTCGGAGTCGGCACAGGACTTGTACATCGCTTTGATGTCAGACAGCTGCAGCGCCTTGAATTCCCGATGGGCGACAGCAAGAATGATGCAGTCTGCATCCTGAGCGTCCGCCATAGACTTCAGCTGAACGCCGTATTCCCGCATGGCATCCCGCTCACTTGCCCAGGGATCGATCACCACAGGATCGATGCCGTATTCTTTCAGCCGGTTGATGATGTCCTCGACCTTGCTGTTTCTGGTATCGGGGCAGTTTTCTTTGAATGTCAGACCCAGGATGACCACCTTGGACCGGCGGACAGCTTTGCCTGCCAGGATCATCTGCTTAATGGCAGCATCCGCAACAAAGGCACCCATTCCGTCGTTTACCTTACGGCCGGACAGAATGATCTGGCTGTGATAGCCAAGCTTTTCTGCCTCATAGGTGAAGTAATAGGGGTCAACACCGATGCAGTGGCCGCCCACCAGACCGGGGCGGAAGCCCAAGGCGTTCCACTTGGTGTTCATACCGTCCACCACCTCGTTGGTGTCAATGCCCATCCGGTCAAAGACCATAGCCAGTTCGTTCAGGAAGGCAATGTTAATATCTCTCTGGCTGTTTTCCACCACCTTGATGGCTTCGGCTGTCTTGATGGAGGAAACGGGGTAGGTGCCTACCTCGATAACCAGATTGTAAACATTCTGAATATCCTTCAAGGACTCCTCGTCCATACCGGATACGATTTTTGTGATGTTTTCCAGACGGTGCACCTTATCACCGGGGTTGATCCGTTCCGGGCTGTAACCCACCTTGAAATCCACACCGCATTTCAGTCCCGATTCCTGCTCCAGAATGGGGACGCAGACATCTTCTGTGACACCGGGGTATACGGTGGACTCGAAAACAACAATGCTTCCTGCTGTCAGGTTGCGGCCGACGATACGGCTGGCGCCTTCCACCGGGGCCAGATTGGGGGTATGGTCCTGATTGACAGGCGTGGGAACGGCAACAATGAAGAATTTGGCTTTTTGCAAGTCAGCCTCATCGGAAGTGAATGTTACGGTGCAGTTGCTAATTGCGTCATTTCCAATCTCGTGGGTGGGATCAATACCGCTTTTATACAGGGCGATCTTTTCCTCGTTCAGGTCAAAGCCAATCACATTGATTTTTTTGGAAAAGGCAACAGCGATGGGAAGACCTACATAACCAAGACCCACGAGGGCAAGGCTTTCCTCTTTTTTTGCAATTCTTTCATATAGGGACATGTTGTTTCTCTCCTTTTAAGCAGTCTTGAATGCTTTTCCCCGCAAATGCATGAAAGGGACTGGGAAAAGCGAGAATAACATAGATTTATTTATACATTGACTTCAATGCGTTTTTTGTAGAAAAGCTTCCGAAGGACACCGAATACCAGATTTACACCGGTGAGCAATGCGGCTGTCAGCTTTCCCTTGCCCTGTGCCTCGCGGAACAGAATATAATGATGTTTGATCAGCTTCAGCTTGCTGCCGCTGGAAATGGAATTTTCCCGCTTGCAGTATACAGACAGGCACTCGGGAAGTCTGTAGGCATCCGCTTTTTCTGCTACTTTGAACCACATGGCATAGTCATTGTTCTTCTTGACATCTGCGATCTGGATCAGACCGACCTTTTCCCGGTCGTACATTACGGTGATGGTTGAGAACCAGCAGTACAGGTACAGACCGAATTTTGTGACCTTTTTGGGAGCGGTGAAGATATAAGGCAGCGCGTTGCCGTCGGGCATTACGATGCGGTAGTCGGTAAAAGAGAAGCTGTAGCCGTTTGTTACCATAAACGCGATCTGCTTTTCCAGCTTTTCCGGGGACCAAAGGTCGTCGCTGTCCAGAAAGGCGATCCATTTACCCTTGGCTTCCCGTAAGCCATAGTTGCGGGAAATTGCGGCGCCGCTATTCTTATCGTTCTTTAAGTACCGGATGCGGGAATCCTGAAAGCTTGCCACAACACCGGCCGTATTATCCTTGGAGCAGTCGTCCACGATGATAAGCTCCCAGTTTGTGTGGGTTTGCTTCAAAACGGACGCGATCGTTTCGCCGATAAATTTCTCGCCGTTGTATGTGGGCATAACAATGGAAACCAGATTGTCCATATTCTCATTCTCCTCGTTCAATGATCCGGCAGGGAACACCCACTGCGGTTGCTCCGTCGGGAATGTTTTTATTGACAAGTGTGCATGCGCCGACTACGGCATTTTTGCCGATGGTCACACCCTGGATGCTTTTGTCTGTGTTTTTGCTGATGATGTTGGCGCGCATGCCAATGTATGCCCCGTCCTTGATGACGATGGGGTAATGCCCCTGGTTATGGCCGTGACAGGAAAAGTACACGCCGTAGGAAATGGTGACATCGTTGCCGATGATCAGCATGTCATAGCACAGGTCATCCAGATAACAGTGCATGCCGATAAAGACGTTTTTTCCAATCTTGAAGCCGCATAAGCGGTAGAGGAAGAGCCGCACGCCCTTAAACGGGGATTTGGGAGCAACGGTATTTGTCGGCCATTTCCGGATGGGCTTGAGGAATAGTGTCAACAATGAGTTATCAAAATAATATGGTGCCGTCTTTTTGGTTATCTTTTCGTATAGAAATTTGATCAGCTTCAAGGACTCACACTCCTATCAGTTCGTTTGCCTCGGCTTGCTTGGCATCATATTCTGCCCGATCCACGGCACCCTCGCTGAGCAGATAATCGCCCAGATCTGCGGCGGTAGCCATGCCCTCTTCCGTAATGCCGTCACGCTGAAAGACCTTGACAACGGTCTGCATAATGATCTTGATGTCTCCCATGAGGGTGATATTCTGAATGTACTGAAGGTCATACTCAAACTTCTTTTCCCAGGTCATGGCATTTCTGCCGCTGCACTGGGCAAGACCGGTCAGACCCGGGCGCACACCGTGTCTTTTACGCTGCTCCGGGGTCATAAATACCATATCCCGCACAAGCTGAGGCCGGGGTCCCACGATACTCATATCGCCCACAAGGATATTCAGCAATTCCGGGAGCTCATCTAGAGAGGTGGAACGCAAAATTTTACCGTACTTGGTCAGTCGCACTTCATCCGGCAAGGGGTTGCCGTTTTCGTCGGTTTCGCAGGTCATGGTGCGGAATTTGATCAGCCTGAAGATCTTCTCGTCCTTGCCCGGCCGAAGCTGGGTAAAGAAGGGATTCCCTTTCATCTTGATGGCGCCCAGTACGGTAAGGATCAGCAGCACCGGCGAAAGCACCATCAGCGCACACAGGGACAGCATGAAATCAAGGACA
>JAZRUM010000038.1:0-4140 GCA_045652545.1 Faecousia sp.
CAGCAAATCCTCGGTGCTGCCGCCGATGGAGATCTCATTGGAAAGACCCCAAACCACGATGGAGGGGTGGTTGTAATTCTGGGTGATCAGTTCCTTCATCTGGCTGATGGTGTTCTCGCGACCGGTGGGCATATGCTTGGAGATGTAGGGGATCTCCGCCCAGATCACAAGACCCTTTTCGTCGCAAAGATCGTAGAAATACTGATCGTGCTGATAGTGGGCAAGACGGATGGTGGTAGCGCCCACTTCCATAATCAGGTCAATATCCTCAGCATGATGCTCGGGAAGCAGTGCATTGCCCACACCCCAGCGATCCTGGTGACGGGAGACGCCCCGCAGGGGGTACTCTTCGCCATTGAGGATGAAGCCGTTGTCAGGATCGATCTTAAAGGTACGGCAGCCGAAACGGGTGCAGACAGAATCCACAACTTCGCCGTTTTCCAGCAGCTCTGCCTCACAGCAGTACAGGT
Organism: Faecousia sp.; assembly: GCA_045652545.1. Classification (GTDB taxonomy): domain Bacteria; phylum Bacillota; class Clostridia; order Oscillospirales; family Oscillospiraceae; genus Faecousia. The sequence goes on from JAZRUM010000038.1 coordinate 471, forward strand.
AGGGATCCTTGCGGCCATGCCACAGACGGACATTTTCGATGGTCAGCTGGGCATTGGTATCAGCCTCTGCCTGGGCGACCACATTCTCCTGCGCGTCATACACAGTATAACGCACGGTCTGCCCCTCTTTCTTATTGGTGATATAAGTATCCACCTTCACCAGTGCGTCCGCGCCGTTGATCTCGGGGGTAACGGCAATGCCGGGGCCGCCGTAGTAGTCAAGGTCAAAGTGGCTCTCGGGTACGCAGATCAGGCTCACATTGCGGTACAGACCGCCGTAGAAGGTGAAGTCTGCCATCTGAGGATAGACAGTCTCATTGGCGGAGTTGTCCACAGCGATCACCAGCAGGCTGTTTTCACCCAGCTCGTCAGTTACATCTACGCGCCAGGTGGAGTAGCCGCCATCGTGGTGGGCAAGCTTCTTGCCGTTCATATACACATCGGCAGAGGAGTTTGCGCCCCGGATCTCCAGATAGTAACGCTCTGCCGCAGGCAGATCGGTTTTATTCAGTGTCTTGGCATAGTAGCAGGTGCCACGATGGTAGTCATTGCCGCCATCCTGGCCGTCAACAGCGTTCCAGCAATGGGGAACATTAACTGTTTCCCACTCACCCGGCATAGTCTCGGGAATGCCGTCGGCTGTTTTGGTAAATGCCCACTGGCTATTTAAACTAATTACTTCTCTCACTTTCGTGACCTCCATTTCAGATTTTAGACCGCACCCTGCCGAACCACGGCAGGGTGCGGTCTGCTTATTTATTCGGCTGCGTGGCGCTCTGCCAGCTCAGCATTCATTTTCTCCAAAGTCTTCTTGTCCAGATTGTAGACCAACCCCAGTCCAATGAACAGCATGACACCAGCCACCAGGAACAGGATCGCCACCAAGGAACGGATCTCAAGTGCGAAATCCCAAGTGAACAGGGTGACATCAATTTCTGTGAAAGCGCCGCTTGCATCAGGCTTTGCATTGTTGACATAGCCCATGCCCTGCATAATGGTCAGAGCAACAGCAGGACCAACGCCCTGTGCCAGCTTACGGAAGAAGGAATGCAGGGAGTAAACAACACCCTCCTCACGATTGCCGGTCTTCCACTCGTTGTAGTCGATAGCATCGCCCATCATTGCCCAGGAGACGGTGGAGTAGATGCCCAGACCCAGAGCCATAATAAGCTGAGCGACAACATACATGATCAGATCCAAGCCGGTATTGCCCTCGCTGACAGGCACGATACCCAGAGGAGCAATAAGCAGAACAGCAGCACCAACGATGTAGCAAATCGAACCGATCAAGGACAGCTCCTTCTTGCCATACTTGGTAACCATCTTACGGGCAAGGGGAGTAAATACAATAATAGGGATCATAGAGAACATAGAAATCAGACCGGAGATCTGAGCGTTCTTGAAGTAGATCTGGAAAGTGACAGAAACAGCGGTATTCGCGCCCTGCATGCCAATGAACATACCCATAGCCGCCAGAGTAGCACCCACAGCAGGACGGTTCATGACAAAGTTCTTCATTGCCTTGAATACATTGAACTTAGGCTGCTCCTCGTTGACATTCACCTCAGTATCCACACGAACTTCGGTGTTCTTGATCATAAACTGGAAGCAGATAAAGCCCAGAGCACCCATGATCAGAGCAGCGACGAAGACCATAGGACCATTCAGGGACTGATCAGCATTATAGACCAGCAAGGGCAGAATGACCATGGGCAGCATATTGCCAATCATAGAACCGATGGAACGCCATGCAGACAGAGATGCACGGTCAGCAGGCTCCTTGGAGATCAGGCTCAGCAGAGAGCCGTAGGGAACGTTTGCCACAGTGTAGAAGGCATCCCAAATAACATAGCCAGCCATAAAAATGATGATCTTTGCCCAGGTAGGCGCGCCAGGAACCGGGATAAAGCAGCAGGCACCGCCAATAATCAGGCCGATAGAGCCTGCCCAAATGTACTGCAGGAACTTATTTCTTCTATACTTATGTCTGTCAGAATCGATAATTGTACCGATCAGCGGATCGTTAATGGCATCCCATACCTGCAGAATAACGATCAGCAGGGAATACCATGCACTCAAACCCATGACCTGTGTCCAGAACAGTGGCATGATTGTGCCCTTCAGGGCAAAGCTCATGTTACAGCCCAGGTCGCCGGCAGCGTAAGCCAAGCTGTCGCGGATACCAAAAGGTCTGTGCTTATTTTGCGTCTGCATATAAACAGTCCTCCAAAAATAATTTCTTCCCCTATTGGGAGTATTGCCTATATTATAAAACACTGCCGCCTTGTGCGTGAGTATTATTTTTCTTTTTATGTGTAATATTTTTCTGTTTCCCTCTATTTTTCTGTTGTTTTTTTGCTAAAATTGTACTATAATGCAATCAGAAGTCATGCTGTTTTATAATTATTACCAAATTCTTCCGGGAGGTTGGGTTATGTTTTACGAGCCTGAACTGCGTTTTTTGCGTGAGACCTTCAATAAGTGCCGCATCCAGACCATCATTGCAGACCTTTCTCAGCCGCTGGACAAAGCAGACGATCCCGGATTGTATGCCTCGTTGATCCACGGCATTTCCCCGGACACACCGCTGAGCCAGGTCCTTCCGACCGTGCTGCCTGCCACCATTTACCGGCTGCAGGATGTATTCGGATGCCGGTATATGTATCTGCTTCTGCCGGAGCTTCCCCGCAATGCCATTTTTGCCGTAGGCCCGTATCTTACCTCTACGCCGGACAAGCAGCAGATCATGCAGTGGGCGGAAAACCGGGGCATCTCCCCTGCCCGTCAGAAACAGCTGGAGCTTTACTACGACGCTATTCCCATTTTGCCGGAGAACAGCCAGCTGCCCATTATGATCGATGCCTTTTCCGAGCGCTTATGGGGTATAGGTGGGTTTACCGTTGAAGACATCAGCTTGGATATAAACAGCACCCCCTCTGTTCCGGAGGCAGCACATGCAGACCCGGAGCAGGATGCGCTGTGGAAGATCAAGTCCATGGAGCAGCGGTACCATTATGAAAATGAATTGATGGATGCCGTAGCCAAAGGACAGCTGCACAAAGCAGATCTTCTTCTGTCCACCTTCTCCACTTTTCATTTCGAACAGCGGATAGCAGACCCCCTGCGAAACGCAAAAAACTACTGTATTATAATGAATACCCTGCTGCGCAAGGCTGCGCAGCAGGGCGGTGTACATCCGGTATATCTGGATAGCGTCTCCTCCGGCTATGCCGAGCGGATCGAGCAGCAGCATTCTCTGGCGACCGTCACTCCGCTAATGGCTGAGATGTTCCGCGGCTACTGCCGCCTTGTCCGCAAGCACTCGCTGAAGGACTACTCCCCTCCGGTGCAAAAGGCACTGACTTATATCGACGCGGATATTTCAGGAAATTTAAGCCTTTCTTCCATTTCAGAAGCGCTGAACATCAGCAGCAGCTATCTTTCCACACTGTTCCGCAAGGAAACGGGGCAGACTTTGACAGATTATATCAGCCACCGCCGGGTCAAGCACGCCATGCATCTTTTGGAGACTACCAAGCTGCAGGTGCAAACCATTGCCCAGCACTGCGGAATTATGGATGTGCAGTATTTTGCCAAGGTGTTCAAGCGCGTCACCGGCAAAACCCCAAAAGAATACCGGGAATCCCAGAAACGGTAAAAAATTGACAAT
>JAZRUM010000039.1:0-46195 GCA_045652545.1 Faecousia sp.
CTCGTGACGCATATCATCCTGCTTTTTCTCGTCACGGGAGAAGATGCGGATCTCACCGATATCGGTCTTCAAAAAACGGTTCAACACCGCATTGCCGAAACTACCGGTACCACCGGTGATCATTAAGGTTTTTCCCTTAAATGCGCTCATTTCTTTCACTCCTATGCTTTCTTAATCAAAGCGGCTTTCCAGAGCATGCAGCAAGCTTTGTCTTTATGATTTCCAGATCCTCCTGATTGTCGATCTCGGCACAGAGCCGATCCTGTACATCATAAGGGTAAATGATGCATTTGTCAGTGACCTGATTCAGGGCCACTTCTGCGTAGCACTTTCTGCGGTCGGACTCACAGAACGCAATAATCTCATCAAGCCAGATATTCCAATCCTTAGCATTGAGCTTGTACATAGCTTGTGTTTCCACGGCATCTTCAAAAAACTCAATGCCAACCTTTTTGACAGTTCCGTCCTTAATAACAGCCTTAAAATCTTTTTCCGGCAGGGGGACGGTGGAGCTGACCTTCATACAGCTGTCAGGAAATGCCAGAAGATCTTGCAGTACAGATTCTTCAAAAACCAAATCTCCATGAAGCAGCAAAACATCCTGATCCTGCAATTGCGCTTTGGCACAATAGATGGAATAGATGTAATTGGTCTGATCGTAAACGGGGTTGTTTACAAATTCATAGTGCAGGGGCAGTCCTAAACCGGCGCAATACTCCTCCAGAACTGTGTTGTAATAGCCTGTGGTAATCACCACCTCAGTGATGCCTGCGTCGCACAGAAGCTGCAGCTGCCGGCTAAGGATGGTCTCCCGATCGTTCAGGTCAGTCATACATTTCGGATGTTCCTGGGTGAGCACGCCCATCCGAGAGCCAAATCCGGAATTCAGAATTAACGCTTTCATTGTTTCTCCTCCTATGCTGTATAAGTCTTAGCAGCATTTGTTTTTCTTTCTTAATGTTTTCTTTTTAAGCCGTATTTGGTCAATCGTCTGTAGTGCCCCATCATTTCATTCAGGCGGCTCTCCAATGGATATATTTTTTTATAATCTCCATACATCATCTGTAACACCTGCTCATAGTTTTTTGTAATACGGAATTCTCCGGCTTGTGTTTCCCAGAGCATTGTATCCCACAATTCCGCCGACCGGCATACAATTGCATTACCTGATACGATCGTGCATTCCGAAGCTTCATGCACAGGGTACTGTTGGCACAAAAAGATCTGTCTTTCATTGATTTTAGAAAGTGGTGTACTGAGCAACTTGATTTTATGATAAATATATTTTACATACCGTTTCAGATTTCCGCAGGCTTCTTCCTTGGCCTTGACCAATTTCCAAAAGCGATCAAAAAACAGTTGCCGCACTTCGCTCTTGTATTCCTTGTGACGATCCTGTTCCTCCGGAAGACCAATGCAATAAAAAACATCCACATGCAATTCTTCAGAACGGTATTCCTTCGGCGTTACACGCATCATAAAGTGCCTGCATTTGGGATCAACATCCGGACAATAGAAATAGAAGTCTTTATTCAGATCTTGTTTTAACGCAGCAACAAGCTTGTCCTTTTGTTCGAACGGCACAATTACATCCACATCATAATCCCAAGGAATCTGTCCTCCATCACGAACTGCACCTAATAAAGAACCGTAGGCCAACTGATAGTCCACATGATTCTTTTCGCAAATCCGATGGAATTCTCGAAGTGTCCGCAGTGCCTCTTCCTGATATTGCTGGAACTGTGCATAAATCTCAGGAAAACCTTTAGGACATATCTCGCTATTTAAAACTTCTTGAAAAAAGATTTCATTATTCATATCGCAAATCTACCTTTCTTCTTTTTTCTTTTTCTGTAAAAGACCACTTACCATAGATCGCAATTGCGCACCGTATACAATCAGCAGCATTCCTATATAAGCGAGAGTAATCAAAATTTTATAGCCGAAATTCAACCAACTAAAGTGTGTGGGATAATATAGGTATGCAGGAATCAATCCTGCAGCAATAAATGCCGTTATGGTCAGGAAATTTTTGATAAAATCCCGAACACGCAGTCCAATATCATCGTAAGATTTGCTGATTGCCACAATAATGCCCACACGTAAAATCATCGATACAGCATCCGCACAAATGGAGCCTACAACGCCCCATATCGGTATTAAAAAATATGATAACATTATATTTAGCAAACTGCTGGATAGCGTTGCTGTAAACAAAAGTCTTGATGCTTTTTTATAGTAGAACAGAACCTCCACATAGAAGTAGTACATCGTTTTGATGGCAAACACAACAACAATTAACGGAACATATTTCCACGCATTGCTGTATTCCGCATCTAAAAACAACACAATATAGTCCTGCGCAAATAATGAAATACCCAGAAAAAACAACCCTATGACCGCACCCAACATTTTGCTTGTCGCTCGTATAGAGTTTTTAAACTCGCTCTCTTTAGCGTGAAGTTTTTCATACAACCATGGGCCGTAAGCGCTATCCACATATCCCTGAATTGTATCCGCAATATTTCCAAATTGGGATGCAACTGAGTACAAACCTAAAGATGCCAAAGAGGCAGTACCGCCAATCAAAATCTTGGATACAAACATACTGATCTGCGTAGAAAGATTGTGTGGCATGATTGGTATTGAATAGGTAAGCGCTGGTTTCAAAAGCGACCAGTCAAAGCAAAACTGAATTGATTTTGTCCGAAGCATATCGATCAAAAAAATCATAAAGAAGAGCGCATCGGAAACCAATCCGGCAATCAGCACACCGACAGCCCCCATCTGAAATCCTACCACAAACAGGATATTTAGCCCCACTGTAACCAGGAAGAATGTCAGACTCAATACAGATGCGTGCAGTGCCCGCTGCTGGCTCTTCAGGATATTGATATAGATGGTATGCTGCACATTGAAAACCAAAGATGCCAACGACAGAAAAATAATCGGATAATAATCCACTCCGGAAAATAGATGCTTGGAAACCGGAACTCTCAACAGTGTGAGTAACAATCCCCATACGGTTGCGCTCAGAAGTGTAAACACAACTACAGTGCCATAAAAACGCTTCAGTTTCTGGGGATCATCCTTTAAATCGATATAAAACCGTGTAACTGCAGAAAACAGGGAGAATGCCGCCACGAAGCTCATCGTCCCAACGAAGCTCGCTGAAAGGCTGGTGATTCCGTAGTCTTCCGTTGTCAGATACACAGTATACAGCGGCAACAAAAAGAAGCTGAAACATTTTGTTAAAATACCACTTATCGTATAGATAAGTGAGTTTGTCACAACTTTTTTGGCAGATGTATTACTCATGTTTTCTCCTAATATCATTGTTTTTCAAGCCATATAGGATCAATTCCAGATGCGCCTCACATTCCAAGAAATTCTGTAATGTAATCAATTTATTTTTCTTATATTTACGTTCTAACATCCATTTTGTCCATCTTTGGCCTGTAAGCTTGTTTACGACCCGCCACCAAAATCCGCGTCTGTTAACCGCACACATAGCAAGCAAATACTGCGCTTGCATTTCATTTGCAAATGCAGTATACCTCTGCTCCAGCGCATCTACGTCCAAAATTTCCTGACTGCGACTATGGAATGCTGCTAATATCTCTTCAGCCTTTTCATCTGTAGCCAAACGCACAGAATTTCCATGTTTGACCAAAGGTATGTAGCTGACAGAGAAATCATCCTCAATTTGTATCAGCAAAGAAGTTTGCCAGTATTCACTCGTACTAAGGTCAAACAGGAAATTCCCCTGTCCGTAGACGATCGTTCCGTTCTGATGCTTTTCTTCACAGCCAATGCAATGGCTATGCTGACATACCACAAGGTCCGCGCCTTTTTCCACCAGCTTGCGGCAAACCTTTTGCAAATTGGGAGATGGGTAACGGTAATGCTCCTTGCCACCATGGTAAAGTACAACTACATAGTCACACTGAGCTTTCAGGGCTGCCACATGATCAGGTGACTCCAATGGATCAAAAGGATTTGCACCGGGAGATGCTTCTCCGGCAATAGAGAACTCATGCTCCGCACATGCGTAAATTCCGATTCGTTTTCCATTCTGCTCCAAAACATAGGGCTGACTTGCCTCATTCAGACACGCACCGCCACCTACGTATGCGATACCATTGGTGCTGAGCGTCTTTAAGGTCTCCCAGAAACCTTGCTCGTCTTGATCCATTATGTGATTATTGGCAATGGTAAGAAGATCCACACCCAACGCTTTATAGCCTGCCACAGTATCGGTTGGCGCAATCAATGCCGGGCCGCATTTTTCTATGGGCGTTGCCACATCTGTCAGCGGCACCTCCAAATTGAAAATGCGATAATCTGCACTTTGCAACAAGGCCAGCAACCGTTCACCGACCAACCGTTCAGCATCACCCTTTTGGAATAATTCTATATTTGATTGTGTAGGAACCAAATCAGCGCCAATCAGAATTTTCATAAAAACCTCTATTTATTATTTAGCTGCAGGAAGCTGGATCCAGCTTCCCAATGTTTCGTCCCATTGTTCCGGAGTGAATTCCTCAAATCCGCATCCCGGAAACAAGGTTAATTCTCCAAAATATATCTTCCCGTCGACTTCGTAAAAATCCACACGAACAAACGGAATGTTTTTTGCTAATTTTTCAGCAAGCGCGACCATCTCTTCATATTTCTCCGGCTTAGGTAACCCCTCTTTCACCGAGGGATAATGCCGTTCGAACGGCATCACATTCCAATCCCGGTCGAAGAAGGTCACATGCAGTCCTTCTTCGGTAAAGCGATCCGAGCACACGAAGCTGCATTTAACCTCGCCATTAAAGCACATAAATTTGTAGTCTTTCAGTTCTCCGCTGGGATCTTCCAAATATTGTTCTGCAACAATACAGGGTTTTACATCTTTGTAGGGCCATTCTCTACCCCACCAAAATAAGTTCTTTTTTAATTGAGCAGCCAATCTCGCACATGCTGCTTGTTTATCAAAGGTTGCCTTGTCTTTGCATATCAGCACGCAACCGGAATCATGATTGCACTTCAAAACAAATTGGTTGGGCAATGTATCAAAATCAATATCCTCTGCCCGTTCCCAACGCCCCAACAGCGGAACCAGGTACTGCTCACCAATTGTTTCTGCAATATAGCTCCGCACCGCATACTTGTCCACGATAGTCGTATATTCCGGTTTGCGGTCATAAAGCTTTATCCACTGCAGCTTTTCATTGAAGGTTTTCGGATTACTCAGGTCCAATTTCTTATGAAAAATCGTTTGGTAGCGCAGCTTCAAGTACGCTGCATCCGGCATCCAATTCAGCATTTTTCTGCAAACCAGATTGTTTATGCACAGCTGCGGAATCAGCTTTCGGTCTGTCTTAAGAATCTGTATGAATGTTTTGATTTTACTCACAGAATATCCACCCTTCCTTTTCACAATCTGCACAGGAAATACATGATCCTTTCAGGAATTTTCTTTTTTGGTTTTCGCTGCACACAGCACAATACTGTAAATTATGCTTAAGGCCAGCTGAACAAACACAGCGTTGTAAGAAACACCACCAAACTCAAATATCAGCAAACCGACCAGCATGCCAATTCCCAGAATTTTGTATTCGCGCACAGTTCTGGGTAAGGTTGCCAGTTTTTTGATCGCATGTCCATAAAACCAATAGTACAGCACAGTTCCCAACAGACCCAAATCATACAAAAGCTCCACATAGTTGTTATGGGCATAATAGAAGTATCCTGTAACCATCTTATTGTAATGCTTAAAGGTATCCATTCCGTATCCCCATAAGGGACTATAGCTCCACTGTTTTAGACCAATTTCAATCAGACGTTGACGGATATCATCACCGGCAACCGCACTTTCTCCACCGGAAAACATATTGAACATTTCTTCAAAACGCATACCAATGGAGTCATAAATCAGCGGAATGTTCATGATCGCCAAATAAAGCAACCACAAAACCGCTGTAGCCTTTACAATACCGGAGAAGATTCTTACAAAACTTTTGGTATCCTTTGAAATGACAAACCAAACCACGCAGATAACAGCAACCAAAAGGTATTTTCTGCCACCGGACAATGCCATCAGGAACAGCAAGAATATCAAAGCGGCCAGGTTAAAGAACTTCAGAAATCCCCTTCTATATACAACAAACCAACCGGAAAAAATGCCGGAGATCATCAACATGACAGAGAAGCTGTTGGCATTTCCGGTAATCTCCTGACCGAGTCGCTCACCCTCTTCCAATATCAGCTGATCGGTAGCCGCCAGCATAATGCCCATAACAACAGCTGCCAGCACAAATACCATCATAATTGCTTCCAAGCGTTCAAGGGAGTTTACCGTATTGAGAACGCAAAAGGTTAGGATAAGTGCAACCACCATATTGAACAGCGCACCGGTTTCGGCTTTTGTTGCCCAAAGCATAGACAATGCCGAAAAAGCAAGGAACACGAAGTACCAAACGGTATAGTAGGTCAATTTAACCTTACCTGACAAAAGCACGGTAAACGCTGTGTACCCAATATATGCGTACATAACCGCACTGTGGATCACCGGAGGCAGCAGCGTTTCCTGCGCAATGTAATTGAATAGCACATAAAGTCCCAGCAAAATCATGCTAAGATTCCAGACCCTGGGTTGTTTATTGGTGGTTTGGGGCATTATGGATGGCCGCCCATTACTGTTATTCATATTTGATCTCACCCTACTAACTCTGTGTCAAATCGCGTTCATTGCTTGACTTTTCTTTCATCGCACTTAAAAACGCATCATATCCGTCATACACCGGCTTTGTGCTCAAAAACAACGCAGAAGCTTTTTCATGGTTGCCCACCAACTGCAGCTTGTGTGCTGCACCGGATGTGAGAGTTTTCTCGTCCCGTGGTTGGAACAACCAGAAAAATTCATCGAACACTTCTACCGGAGGTTCTTTATGCATCCGCTGCACATAACAACGGTACAGCTCTGCAGCTTCGTCAATCTGTGCATCCAGACGCTTCTGATAGTAATCCTCGATGCGCATGATGGGCTTTGCTGGATTACCTGCAGCCACCCAACTGTCTTCGATATCACGGTTCACAAGACTGTTGGCGCCGATTATACAGTTGTTGCCAATATGAACACCCTTTAAAATCGTTGTATGCATGCCAATAAAGCAATTATTGCCAATAACAACCTCTCCGCAAGAGCCCAAAACCGGACCGTACATACCTTTTAGTACACTCCAGTCATAACCGTGGGTCAAAATTGTAACACCGCCTGTGATCTGCACATCGTCTCCGATTTTTATCATCCACGGACGGGTAACATCAATCGTTGTGCTTTGCGGGTCGTAGATCCGCACACGCTGACCGATCTCTGCACCATTCTGTCGGAGGTATTGCAAAAACGTTTCTTCATCCGCCCGATGAAAATATAACAGTTTTTTAACAACTCTTTTTAATTTAGAAATCACGGTAAATCCTCACTGTGTCAGTTTTAGAATATAGGTTTCCCAAAGATCAATGATCCGCTCCGGTGCAAAACGCTGGGTAACAGCTTTTGCGTTATTGCCGCATTTTTCTGCAAGCTGCGGATTTTCGGCAAATTCGCACATTGCAGCTGCCAAAGCCTCTGCATCCTCCACAGGTGCCAGAAGTCCGTTCTCGTGATCCGTGATCAGCAGGCGGGCGCCACCGGGAGTGTGGTCTGTGGAAACGCAAGGCAGTCCTACTGCCATAGCTTCCAGCAAAGAATTGGAAATGCCTTCGAAATCCGAGGTGATCAGAAACATACCATCGCGGGCAATATCCTGCATAGGCTGTGTGGTCAGACCCATAAAACGAACCTTCTCGGAAATGCCAAGTTCTTCTGCCCATGCTTCAATTTTTTCGGTATCGGTGCCCTTTCCGTAAAGCTTCAGCGTATATTCCGGGTGTTTTTCGCTGAACAATGCAAATGATTCCAGCATTACATCGTAACGTTTTTGAAAATTGTCCAGTCTGCCAACGCTGACAACTGTCTTTTCGCGGTCAGATTGAGCAACCTCCAGTATTTCCCCTTTGATAAAAATAGGGTTGGGAATTACAACGCCCCGTTTTTGCAGACCCTTTCCGTAAAAGGCTCTGGCGCCGTCGGTCTGGAACACACCGCCTTTGGAGCGATTGATAATCTCCAAAACAATTCTGTTTTTAAAGCCTTTTCCGGTGCCTTGTTGTACAGGATCGCCCCGTTCGGACATAATAGAAGGAATACCTAGCAACGCACCTACGATCTTGGCATATAAATTGGGGAATTCTGTAAACCCAATTAAAATATCCGCGTGGAATTCTTTGGCTATTTTCTTTATCTCACCGATTCTTTGAATATTTCGCTTTAACCCGCCACTTGCTTTTTTTAGTAAGTAAACAGATATCTCATCGCGGATGGTCTGTTGGTGTGCGTTCACATAATCAGAAACGCCGTTCAAGTTTATGATGCCGCAACAATGTCCTCGCGCAGACAGTTCGCCGGCAACGAAGGTCAGCATTTTTTCTGCACCGCCAAATCCAAGGCTATTTGTAATAAATAGAACATTTTTCATAAGCAAACTTACCTTACCTTTTGGTTAGAACGCAGACAACTTGAAGGCCTTTACCATCCTGAGAACAGTGGATAGCTTGATTTTGTCCGTGATTTTATATTGGCTGCAAATCTCTTTAACTTCTGTCCGGAAACGTTTCCTCGCATTGGGAATGCCCCGAAGTGAACGATAGAAACGAATCTGGGTCGCTGCCCACAAAAGCGGTCTGCAAATAAATGGGTACATCATTTTCATGATCGCATACGGCGAGGCAATGCCATTGATCAGGAGAGCCTGATTCTTTTCGTCCTCCCAATTCCATTTGTTAATAGCAGGCTTATGAATGATCAGCAGATCGGGGCAGAATGCATTGACCATCCCTGCATCCATGACCCTCAGAGACGGCGGGATCTCCTCGTAGCCGTATTTATTGGGCAGGTATGGCACATCGCTGAAGAATGCCTTGCGTAAAAAGTGGGAACCGCCGCAAAACATTTTGCAAATAAAAACTCCGGGAGCAATTTCCGATCCGCATTTTTCCACCCGGTTTGCTTTCCATACGATGTCATAGATTTGGCTGGTAAGGGTCACGATCTTTGGGTTTTCGTCCATGATTTTAACAGCCTTCAGAAAGAAGTCCGGGTTTTTCTGCATGTCGATTACTGCGTCGTCATCCAGCACATAGATGTAATCACCGCAGGATTTTGTAAAGGCATAGTTTCTGCCGCCGCCCACACCCAGATTTTCCGGGAGTTTTTCATAGTAGTAATCATAGCCGCAGCTCCCCAACACCTCCGTTACCGCCTGCTCTGTATTATCCGTAGATGCGTTGTCGATAATCACAAATTGGGTTGCTTTCGGCAAATCGCAAGCAAGGCAACTCTCCAACGCTTCTTTGAGCTGGGTAGCGCGATTCATAGTGATCACACTGATCGTCAGTTTATATTCCATAACTCCTCCGGCAAACAGCCTGTTGCGTTTACTTTCTTTTTTTAAGTACCCGGGCAGGCACACCGCCTGCTACGCTGTAGGGCGGGATATCTTTTGTTACCACAGCACCGGCTCCGATAATGCAGCCGTCGCCGATGGTCACACCGGGCAAAATTGTAACACGGCTGCCGATCCAAATATCGTTTCCGATCTGCACCGGTTCAAAATCGCAAAATCCACTTTGCTGCATAGGCCGTGACAGGTCATCCGTTTTATGGTTTTGGGTGTAAATAATGCAATCCGGACCCATCATGACATAATTTCCTATGGTAACTGGTCCGTTGATCTGACATCGCACGCCAAGGTCAGAATAGTCTCCCACAGACACATTGGCATTAAACTGCGCTCCTTTTTCCACATTGGCATGCTTGCCTACATGCTTACAAATACGTCTGGCAAAAAACACACGCAGTTTTCTCGCAAGTTCAAAGTGATAAGATAGCGGAAGATTGCGCGCAAATATATAGTATAAAAGCTGCCAAAAAAGTTCTTTTTTGCTTCTTTCCATAGAACCCTCTCAATCCAATGCCGAGCAAATAACCGTTCCGATTTGTTCGGGTGTATACTTCTCGAATTCCTCACGGCACAGTTTGCGCATTGTGTTCATTTCCGCTGTGTGCTCCATTGCCCACCGAACCGCAGACTCCAGATCCTCCATTCCCTCTCTGGGGTACAGCAGACCCGTTTGCTTGTGGGTGATCAGTTCTTTATTGGCATTCCAGTCCGAAGCAATGACCGGGATGCCCGACGCAAATGCGTCCAGCACTGTTCCGGGAAACCCCTCGCCGGGCCAACTGGTAGGAAACAGCAGCGCATAATAATTCTTCAGTACTTCAACGCTTTTTTTGCTGTCTACAATCCCCCGATAGGCAGCTGACTCCGGATGTTCCTTTAACAACAGTGAGAAGGCTTCCTGATAAGAATCCTCTACAACGCCATAAATATCAACTGTAGCAACTGTTTTTCCATACTTCTGATTGATCGCCACAATGGTTTGGATTGCCTTTGTAATTCCCTTTTCCGGCATCACGCGGGAAAAGGTACAAAAACGCAAAGGTGTTTCTGTGAACGGCATCACCATATCAGGCGCTACTGCCCGAAGCTTTTTGCAGTTGGGAAGCGTAACCACATTGTCAACACCTCTGGACTGCAGGAACTCTGTTCCGCTGGCATATTCAAACCAATTGACCTCCAGCGCATTGAGGTACTTAACCAGTTTGGGATCCTGCTCCACCAATGTCAACAGCTCGCTGCCAATAATATAGTGGAAAATACGCCTGCGGAATAACTTGTTGACATAGTACAAAAACGGAAGATAGAACTTCATGCCGTTTTCCGAGAGTAAAATAAAGATTCTGTCGCACAGAAACAGGCACTTGATCGTCTGTCCCAGCAATTCCATTTTGTGGTCGTTATTCAGATAAGTATCCACGCAAAAAATGCTTTCAGACCTTCTGTCTGACAAAATTTCTTTCAGGTTTTTCGTCTTGATGGTCTGTCCGTCAAAGAATTCCTTATTTCCGCCAAAATGACCAATAATACCGATTTGCTTCAAGACACTCGCCACCTTTTATCACTTAATATAACTTGATTCCAATCAATCCGAGCACAGAACCGATACCATAGGTAATGTGAAACAACGGGTACAGTACCAGCTTGAGTAATCCGGATGCCACCGTACTGCCGGCAAAAGAGAAATATGCGTCCAACAGCAGATACGCCAGCAACTCCGCAGCAAATGCCCATCCCACCAAGGGAGCAAACGCGCACAACACAGGCATAACGATCAGGGACATTACAAATGTAAAAGGAATGTAATGCCGCAGACTCATTGCTTTGGGATTCTTCTTTCGTGTCAGAAACAGCGCATTGCCGTTTTTGATTCCCTGATCCAAAAGTCCCCGAACCGTGGTTCTGCAATAGTACGTGAACGCAATGTCCGCAGCCAGATAGACCTTGCCGCCACTGTTGCGGATCCGGCTGTTCATATCATTATCCTCACTGCGGGGCAGCTCCGGGTCGAACTTTCCAACTCTTTCAAAAACCTCTGCACGAAAAGCGCCGAAAGGAACTGTATCAACATAGCCGCTTTCTGCGCCGGTACGAAAACCGGAATTTCCTACACCGAATTTTGAAGACAGGATCTCTGCGTTAATGCGACCAATAAAGCCCTCTCCCACCGTGGATGCAACACCGCCCACATTGTCCGCATCCGTAGTCTGCAAATAGTTCACACATTTTTCAATGTACCGGGAATCGTATTTGGCATGCGCATCCATACGGATAACGTAAGCACCCCGGGCTGCATCAATGCCTATGTTCAATGCATAGGTCACCTTGCGCTCCGGATTATGCAACAGCTGGATTGGATATTTTTCTGCATAACTTCGAATAATTTCATGCGTCCGATCTGTCGAACCTCCATCGATCAGCAGCCACTCCATATCTTCCAAAGGGTATGTCTGCTGCGCCAGGGAGTCCAGACAACGTTCCAGATACTTTTCCTCATTGTATACCGGCATGATAACTGAGACTGTTACGCCCATTATCCTACTGTCTCCTTTTCTTCTTCTGCTGTGTAGTCCTTGCCCAGTACGGCAAAGACCGTCATAAACATGATGCGGATATCGCCCCAGAAGCTGAAGGTGTTGATGGCCTTCAGGTTATAGCGCATCTTGCCGGGCAGTACATCGTTTATGTAGACACTGTCCACATCCTCCGCACCCTCCAGCAGCTCGTCCTCATCCTTGTAGCAGATGCTGGCAAGGCTGGTCACACCGGCAGGCAGCAGGAGCGTCGCCATCATTTCCGGGGTGTACTGTGCAACATATTTGGGGACCTCCGGGCGGGTTCCTACAAACGTCATGGTACCCCGTAAAATATCAATTAGTTGACATAACTCGTCTAGGCGACATTTGCGGATCACTTTACCTACCCGAGTGATCCGGCTGTCACCGCCCACGGTGACCAGCAAACCTTTGTCCGCATTTTGAACCATAGAGCGGAATTTGAAGATTCGGAACTGCTTGCCGTATTGGGTTACCCGCACCTGTCGGTAGAACACCGGACCGGGAGAATCCAGTTTAATAGCAATCGCCAACACCAGAAATACCGGCGACAGGATTAGCAGCATCACCGCAGACACCACGATGTCAAATATTCTTTTCACCAACAGGCTAAACTGCTTTTTGCGCAGGCGGTCATAGTAAGGTCTGACCGCATCGGTCTGCAATTCAGGTGGGAGCTTGTCCCAGTTGCAAAGCATCATGCTGTAAATTCCTTTACGATAGCAATGTAATTTTCAATAATGTATGCCACCTGCTCGTCGGTCAGACGGGTATGCAGTGGCAGGGTGATCTCGTTTTCAAAATGGGCGTAAGCGTTGGGGAAATCCTTAATGTTATAGCCCAGATTCTTGTAGGCGGTATGCATTGGCAGCGGCTTATAGTGCACATTGCAGGCAATGCCCCGCTCCGCCATTTTGATAATAATCTCATTGCGCTGTTGCGCAGTAATACCGGGGATCCGGGTCAGATACAAATGACCGCAGCTTTCGTAAGCTTCGGTATAGTGGGGCAAGGTTTGAACGCCCAAAGGCTTTAGGGCGGCATCGTATTTTTCCACGATCTCCTTGCGCCGGGCAAGCATCGCCGGATAGCGCTCCAGCTGCTTCAGGCCGATGGCAGCGGTGACGTCGGTCATATTGCACTTGTACCAAGTGCCTACGATGTCATATTCCCACGCACCCAGCTGGGTCTTTGTCAGAGCATCCTTGCTCTGACCGTGGAGGCTCAAAAGCTGCAGCTGCTTGTAGATAAGCTCGTTGTCTACCCCTTCGATGGTGCGCCAGGTCAGCGCGCCGCCCTCGGCGGTGGTCAGATTCTTCACTGCATGGAAGGAGAAAGAGGAGAAATCCGCAACGGAGCCGATCATCCGATCTCCCAGCTTTGCGCCAAAGGCATGGGCGGTATCTGCCATGATAGCGATGCGACCCAAAGCCTTCTGCAAATCGGTGGCGGGTTTAAAAACATCCCGCTTTTTCTCCACAATGGAAAAGATTCTTTCGTAATCACAGGGGATGCCGCCCAGATCTACGGGGATAATGGCCTTGGTTTTTTCCGTAATGGCGGCTTCCACCGCATCATAATCCATTTCCAGAGAATCTTTTTGGCAGTCAATCAGCACAGGATGGGCACCCACATGACATACCACTGATGCCGATGCGGTATATGTATACCCCGGGACGATCACCTCGTCCCCGGGACCGATACCCATCACCCGCAGTGCCATTTCGGCACATGCGGTTTGAGAGTTCAGGCACACACATTTTTCAGTGCCGATGTATTCTGCAATATTTTTTTCTAATTGCTTGGTTCGAGGACCGGTGGTGACCCAGCCGGAGCGCAATGCTTCCGCAACCTCCTGGACCTCCAATTCAGAAATATCCGGAGGGGAAAAGGGAATGCGCATAATATTTGTACTCATACAAGCAAGTCCTTTCTTACATAGGTACGCCCCAAGCATACCCCGTATGCTCAGGCGCTTATGATGGGACACCCGCCATCTGTTTCCGGTAAGCCTCTCCTTTTTCCTCTGAGCCGTGCTCGCCGGCAGGATGATAGGTGGAAACCACTTCCTTCACAAGGTCACGTATTGTATCTTCTTGTCCGTCGTAAGCGGCGCTCATCAGCAGTTTAAGCTGCGTGATAAATTCATCCGTGTCAAAGGGAATCGGGTTTCCAATATGGATAAGTTGGTTGGGTGTGGTTCTGAGACCTTCCTCGGACATCAGCTTTTCCTCGTACAGCTTTTCACCGGCGCGCAGGCCTGTATAGGAGATTTTAATATCCACATCCGGCTGCAATCCAGATAGGCGGATCAGGTTTCTGGCGAGGGTATCGATTTTCACCGGAGAACCCATATCCAAAACAAAGATCTCTCCGCCATTGGCATAAGTTCCGGCCTGCAACACCAAAGAAGCTGCTTCCGGGATCGTCATAAAATAGCGGATAATATCCGGGTGGGTCACCGTCACCGGACCACCCTTGGCGATCTGTTCTTTGAAGCGAGGAATCACAGAGCCGTTGCTGCCAAGAACATTTCCAAAGCGAACCGCCACAAAATCTGTTTTTACATCATCAGGGATACGGGACATGCCCGGCACACTTCCGTCAACGTCATTCATATGCAGTTGCAATGGCAGCAGATCCTGCGCTTTTCCATCCCGGATTTTCCTATCGAAGGATTGGATGATCATTTCGCACAACCGCTTGGATGCGCCCATGATATTTGTGGGATTCACTGCTTTGTCTGTAGAGATCAGCACGAATCGCTTGCATCCGTTCATCACCGCTGCATATGCGGTTTTATACGTGCCGATAGCGTTATTCTTAATGGATTCGCAAGGGCTGTCCTCCATCAGAGGGACATGCTTATGGGCAGCAGCGTGATACACAACATCCGGTTTGTACTTACGGAACACCTGATTGAGCCGTCTGCTGTCACGGACAGAACCGATCAGCACTTCCAGATTCAGATCCGGATTCTGATCCTTGAGTTCCAAACCGATTGCGTGGGCATTGTTCTCATAAATATCAAAGACGATCAGCAGTTTGGGGTTATGTTTGGCGATCTGTCTGCACAGTTCGCTGCCGATCGAACCGCCACCACCGGTTACCAGAATCACCTTTCCGGTGATAAACCGATAGATCTCATCCATGTCAACATTGACCGCATCCCGTCCCAACAGGTCTTCTACCTTCACGTCTTCCACAGATTTTGCGGTGATTCCGTCACCAATCATGCTGTATGCGCTGGGCAGGTTTTTCAGCTGACATTTTGTTTCCTTGCAAATATTCAGAATATCCCGCCGCTGTTCCGCGGTTGCACCGGGGATTGCCATCACGATTTTTTCTATTTTATATTTTTCTGCGTTCAGCAGAATATCGTCCCTGCCGCCCACAATGGGCACACCGTCAATAAATCTGCCCCATTTGTTTTTGTTGTCATCAATGATGCAGCAAATGCACTCGTTGCACTCCTGTGCATTATGCAGATCGCGCAGTATTAACTGACCGGCAGCTCCCGCACCGATCAGCATGACACGGGTGGCCATTGCTTTTTGCAGCGCCTTGGCTCTTTTTCCCCGCTCCAGCAAAACAAATCTATAACCGAAGCGGACGCTTAGGGTCAGCATAAACTGAATTGCAATGCCGAAAATGTAATATGTGGTAGGCATGCGCTGAAACAGCAATGTGATAAAAATCGCATGGAACACACCCAAAATTCCGGAAGCTAATGTAATTCTTTCCAGCTCAATAAAGCTGGCGAATCTCCATATGCTTCGGTAAAGGCGCATGACCCACAATACTGCAACACTCACAACAGCATAAATCGGCGCAAATTTCAGCCAAGCCTGCAAATATTCACCGGAAATTTCACCGAACCGGCAATCAAACCGGAACCAAAGGGCAAGAAAGTACGATCCGGTAACAGCCGCCAAATCGTAAAGCACCAAAAATACCGAAACCAACTGCCAATGCTTTAAAATTTTTCCTTTTCTCTTGTGGGGCATATCAGAATTATTTGCAGTTGTTGTTTTATGATCCATCATCATTTCTCCTGTTGATCCTTTTATATCCATCGAGCGAAATAGTTTATATTTCTTCAAAAAATATCATTCTTTAGATTCCCCATAATGATTAGGTTTTGATATCGCAAAACGAGCACAACTATACGATTTTAATTATACTCCTTTTATGTAAAAAAATCAAGAAAAATAAGAACGTGCGTCATGGTAAATGATGTCTTTTTCAATTCATCAGTTGTACCAGTGTTTTTTCTTGCTTCTGCAAATCTAAAAAATCATATTTTTTATAAATATATGGCAATTTTTTGCGAAAATGCTCATTTTATGTCTTTTAACCAACAATATAACCGGATTTATGTTGCCGCTAAACAACAGCGCAAAACACGCAAATTTTCGGCAGCGTTCCACATCGGGGACGGCACTGCAGACAAGTGTTCAAGTGCACAAAAAAGGACCACCATACAGTGGCCCTTTTTGCGAAATTTTTAAAAAATATTCAAATGCTTTCTCTGTCCTCTTCCCAAATTTTCCTCAATCTCTGAAGTACAGATCTCTGGTGTAAACCTTATCCAGCACATCTTCAATATCTGCATCAAAGCGGTTGGCAATGATCACATCGGACATTTCTTTAAACGCTTTCAGATCCCGAATGATCCGGCTGTTGAAGAAGCTGTCTTCCTTCATGGACGGTTCATAAACCACAACTTCAATGCCCTTTGCCTTGATCCGCTTCATAACACCTTGAACGGAGGACTGGCGGAAATTATCACTGCCTGTTTTCATTGTCAGGCGATACACGCCAACGATTTTGGGGTGCTTGGAAATAATTTGCTCAGCAATAAAATCCTTGCGGGTTCCGTTGGCAGAAACGATGGCGGAAATGATATTCTGAGGAACGTCATTATAATTGGCAAGCAACTGCTTGGTGTCCTTCGGCAGGCAATAGCCCCCGTAACCGAAAGATGGATTGTTATAATGCCCACCGATCCGGGGATCAAGGCCCACACCCTCGATAATGGAGCGGGTATCCAAGCCTCGAACTACCGCATATGTATCCAGTTCATTAAAGAAGGAAACCCGCAATGCCAGATAGGTGTTGGCAAACAGCTTTACTGCTTCTGCTTCTGTAGGATTCATATAACGAACCGCTATGTCTTCCTTAATCGCGCCCTGTTGGAGCAAGCCTGCAAAAGTCTGCGCTGCTTTACACAGTCTTGCGTTCTCCATAGGAACACCCACGATGATCCGGCTGGGGTAAAGATTGTCATAAAGCGCCTTGCCCTCTCGAAGGAACTCCGGACTAAAGAGTAGGTTTTCACAGTTCAGTTCTTGACGCAGTTTTTCCGTAAATCCAACCGGAACTGTAGATTTCACCACAATAACAGCATCCGGGTTGATCTGCATAACCTGTTTTACCACACTCTCCACAGAAGATGTGTCGAAATAATTTTTACTGGGGTCATAGTTAGTAGGTGTCGCAACAACAACCAGCTCTGCATCAACATAGGCAGATGCGCCGTCGGTAGTTGCTCTCAGGTGTAGTGGCTTTGTCGCCAAATAGCTTTGAATTTCTTTGTCCGCAATGGGAGATTTTTTACTGTTGATCATTTCCACCTTTTCCGGAACAATATCAACAGCTGTAACCTCGTTGTGTTGCGCCAACAAAATAGCCATAGATAAACCAACGTATCCGGTTCCTGCGACTGCAATTTTCATAGCATTACTCACTTTCCCATGTTAATGATGTGCGTCTGAACAGTCCCTGCGACTATTACAAATTCCAAGTGGCATGCAGTTTGCGTTTTCCTACAACAGCCACAATATTGATAGATATATTATACGCTAAAAACAGCAAAAAGCAAGGGAAAAAGGGAGAATCAGGGGAATTTCATAATCATATCGCACCAAAAGCCGCTCCGACCGTATGCTCTTGCATTCCGCTTTAAAATATGCTAAAATTTTATCATCACTAAAAAGGAGTCCGCTTATGAGCATTCATGAATCCGGTGAAATGTACTTAGAAACCATACACGTTCTGTTGAAAAAGAACAGTGCGGTACGTTCCATTGATATCAGCGAGCACATGGGTTACAGCAAGCCCAGCGTCAGCCGAGCTGTGGGTCTGCTAAAAAGCGGGGGATATATTCTTGTAGACAAAGACGGTTATATTACCCTTACAGAAAGCGGTCTTGATTTGGCCGAAAAAATCTATGAGCGACACACTGTACTGAGCCGACTGCTTGTGGCTCTGGGGGTTAGCGAAGACACCGCTTCCAAAGATGCCTGCCGACTGGAGCACGCCATCAGCGACGAATCCTTTAACGCCATAAAGCGCTATATTAACCGTTTATAATCCTATTCGGGTCACCTGTTTCAGCAGGCGACCCGTTTTCTATTGTCACCAAATGTCAACAAGAACATCCGTATTTTTCTCTGTACAAATCCAGGCAATTATGATATATTTTATAAAACAAAACGAAAAAGCAGGAGCAAACAATATGAAAATAACCAATGATATTCGCTATATTGGCGTTAACGACCACAACATCGACCTGTTTGAGGGACAGTATACCGTTCCCAACGGCATGGCGTACAACTCCTATGTGATTCTGGACGAAAAAATCGCCGTTATGGATACCGTAGATCAGAACTTCTGCGAAGAATGGCTTGGGAACCTTCACACGGCACTGAACGGTCGTCAACCGGACTATCTCATCGTGCAGCATATGGAGCCGGACCATTCTGCCAACATTGCTGATTTTATGGCCGCCTACCCGGAAGCTACAGTGGTTGCTTCCCGTCAGGCTTTTGCCATGATTGGGCAGTTCTTCGGCACAGATTACGCTGACCGCCGTATTATCGTAGGTGAAGGTGATACTTTGGATCTGGGCAAACACGCCCTGACCTTTGTGACTGCGCCTATGGTGCACTGGCCCGAGGTCATCGTTACTTACGATTCCTATGACAAAGTGCTTTTCTCCGCTGACGGCTTTGGCAAATTCGGCGCATTGGACGCACAGGAGGACTGGGCCTGCGAGGCGCGTCGTTATTATATCGGCATTGTGGGCAAATACGGCGCACAGGTGCAGGCCCTGCTGAAAAAAGCTGCCGGGCTGGACATTTCCATCATCTGTCCCCTCCACGGACCGATGCTGACAGAAAATTTAGGATATTATGTAAACCTTTACGATATTTGGTCCTCTTACCGCCCCGAAAGCGAAGGCGTGCTTATTGCGTACACCTCTGTTTACGGACACACCAAAGAAGCTGTGGAGCTGCTGGCACAGGAGCTGGAGGCTTTGGGTTGCCCCAAGGTAGAGGTGGCAGATCTGGCCCGTTGTGACATGGCAGAAGCTGTGGAGGATGCGTTCCGATACGACCGGCTGGTACTGGCTACCACCACCTACAACGGTGATGTATTCCCATTTATGAAGGAATTCATTCATCACTTGACGGAACGCAATTATCGCAACCGTACCGTTGGTATGATAGAAAACGGCAGCTGGGCACCTACTGCCGCAAAGGTCATGACAAAAATGTTGGAGGGCAGCAAAGACCTGACCTTTACCGACACCACTGTCAAGATCTTCTCTGCCCTAAATGATACAAATCGCCAGCAGATCAAAGCATTGGCAAAAGAACTGTGTTCTCATGCATAAAGGCTTGACCGGAAACCAACTGAAGCTGATCGCCATGGTCACTATGACCGTGGATCATATCGGTTTTATTCTGCTGCCTCAGGTTTTATGGCTGCGGCTTATCGGCAGACTTGCTTTTCCCATCTACGCTTGGTTTATTGGGGAAGGTTGCCGCTATACCCGCAGCATGCCCCGGTATCTTGGTTCTGTTGCTGCAATGGCATTTTTATGCCAGTGCGTTTCCTATGCAGCAACCGGCTCCTTATACCAATGCATCCTTGTCACCTTTTCCCTTTCCATTGGCCTGATTTTCTTGCTGCGAAAAGCAAAAGAAACCAGGCATTGGCTGTGGGCGGTACTGTTTGCAGCTGCTTTGGGAGCAGCATGGTTTCTCACGCAAACGCTGCCCACCCTGCTTCCCGGCACAGATTACGGTGTGGATTACGGCTTTTGGGGCGTGATTTTGCCGGTGGCAGTATGGATCATGCCCAGAAAACGCTATCGGCTACTGGCTGCCGCAACGGTAATGACAGTCATGTCCGTCATAAACGGTGTGCAATGGTTTGCTTTCCCATCTCTGGGGTTGCTGGCCCTGTACAACGGACAACGAGGCCGGCACAATATAAAACGGCTGTTTTACTATTATTACCCGGCACACCTTGCCGTACTCTATCTGATCGCTATGTTGTAAGGAGAAAAGCCATGAATACTGCGCAGCTTTTATTTCAGCTGATCCGTGTAGCCGTATGCGGTGAATCCCCCGATCAGAACTTAGAAGACGCCTGCACTACAGAAACACTGGACCAGGTATATGTGTTGGCTGCCCACCACGACCTTGCGCATTTGGCAGGTCAAGGTGCAAGCAAACTGCAGCTACAGGACAGCGAGGCGCTGAAAAAATGCAAAAGCTCTGCCATGCAGGCGTTTGCGCGGCATGCACGGCAGGCATTTGTCTTAGACGATATATGCAACATTTTAGAACAGGCACAAATCCCGTTCATTCCCTTAAAAGGCTCTGTGCTAAAGAATTTTTATCCGGAAGCCTGGATGCGCACCAGCTGCGATATTGACATTCTTGTGCAGGAGGAATCTCTGGACCGCGCCGCCTCTGCCCTCAATCAACAGGGCTGGACCTTTCAAGGAAAATCCTCTCATGATTTGTCGTTTGTTTCTCCCGCTGGGGTTTATTTGGAATTGCACCATTCCACCATTGAGGACTACATTTCTGAATCCAGCAAAAAAATAATGGACAACATCTGGCAGGATGCAACTCCCCTGCCCGAAAAGACCTTTCATATGGTCCTTTCTGATGCCCTGTTCTATTTCTACCATATGGCCCACATGGCAAAGCATCTGATCAACGGTGGTTGCGGTATCCGGACATTTTTGGATATTTGGGTCATGAATCACCGGATGACGTTTGACAAAGCTGCCCGCTATGCGCTGCTGGAAGAAGGTGCGCTCTTAGCCTTTGCAAAGGCTGCGGAAGCTTTGGCAGATATTTGGTTCTCCGGTGCTGAAATGGATGAAAACTCCCAAGTATTTCAGAATTTTGTGCTCTCCGGCGGCACCTACGGAACCTTGCAAAACCGAGTCACCCTGCAGCAAGAGAAAAAAGGCGGTAAATTAAAATTTGCCTTGTCCCGAATCTTTTTGCCCTATGATATTATGAAGCACTATTTTCCGGTACTGCAAACACACAAATGGCTGACACCGGTGTTTCATTTGGTGCGATGGTTCCGGCTGCTGTTTTGCGGCGGTGTAAAACGCTCTGTCCATGAACTGCAAACCACTTCTGCCGTCTCCCATGAGAAACAGACAGCTGCACAAGCACTTATACAATATTTACAACTATAAAAACTGTCATCCCACATGTTTCGTGGGATGACAGTTTTTGTCTTATAGCTTTTTCAGATTCTCCAGCGTTGCCTTTACCAACTCAAAGTCTGCATCTTGGCAGTACGCCTGCAAGTATCTGTAAAGGAACTGATTGACTTCATAGCCGCCACGGCGAATAGCTTCCTCTGTAACAAAGTATGCCTGAGATCCATTGGTATTGATTACTGATAACACGTGGTAATCAGGCATGGCCCGATCGATGCGCATACAGATCTCAGAGAACATTTCATAAGGGAATGCGACAAACGCACGGTCGCCGATGGCAATGATAGTCTGGTCAAAGCCTTTGCTCTTATCCTCCGGTACACCTGCATCCCATGCATCCATTATCTTCTGTGCAGTTGCTTTCATAAGCGCCGCCATGTTCTTTGTTTTATCCTTATTTTCTTCGTACATGGCCTCTGCCTCGGCTCTGGTCAGGCGGGGACGCAGCGGGATCTCCCATCGGCCGGCTACAACCTTCAGCTCCGGCGTGGTGTACTCGTTAATCTGATTGTAGATGCGCTTTGCATCTGCTGCCGCCACAGCGCCCAGCTCATAAACATAGTCCATGGAGTCGTTGCCGACGGTCTTGCCGTTGCTCAGGCGGGGACCAACGTCACCCTCAGGACCGTTGAAGAAGGATACCATGCCACCGGTTTCTGTTTCCAACTGATCGATCATCACACCGGGCCAGTCGCGGGTGATCTGGGTATTGTGACCTGCAGAGGTAGGATGACAGCCGTAATGCACCATAGTGGCAACAGACTGACCTGCCTCGTCTTTAAAATCCATCACGGTCATCCGGGGGCTAAAAGGACCCCAGGGATTTTGACCCAGCTTAATTCTGTTTTCCAGTGTCAACTCCCGGCGGTTCATACCCACAAAGCTGTCTCCTTCGGCCACGCCCACAGTCACAGCTACCGGATCTGCCACTGCGGCTTCTACTACCTTCAGAACACCGGGCACAAAGATATTTTCCACATAAGGAACATCTCTGCCGCTCCAGCCTGCAGCTGCGCCGGTAAGGCACGGTCCGGAATGGGTATGTATCGCGCTGATCATACAGTTCCCCGCCGGGATACCGAAGCGCTCCTGAATCTGCTCCCGAAGAGAATCGCAAATATCCTCTGCAATGGCACACACGGTAGCGCTGACCATCAATGCTTTGGTGTCCCCCTGACGCAAATAGTAAGCCTCCACCGTCAGATCGTCCGCCACGGAATCTGAGTAAAGATCCGGATAGTAGCCGTACAGATTGCCGCCTACCTCAGGAGTGATTATTTCCCGGGCATTGCCCAAATACAATTTTTCCATATTGCATCTCCTTTTCCGCTCTCTTTTCACGAGCTTTTTTCTTATTATAGAATTCCTTACAGGAAAAGTCAATCCATATTGTGCGCTGTTGTGGACACAATGTGCCATTAAAACAGCGGCTTTGACGTGGGCTTTCTGCCGGCTTACAGGCTAAAACGAACACCGTCCCAGAAAGGCGGGACGGTGTTCGGCTTATTCTTCAACTTTCGGCAGGTTGGCTCTGGGCACTTCCAGTTCTGCATCGGTGGGAATGTAATCTTCCATCTTGCCGTCATGGAACTTTTCGTAGGCATACATATCGAAATAGCCGGTGCCGGTAAGACCGAACACAATGGTCTTTTCCTCGCCGGTTTCTTTGCACTTAATGGCCTCGTCCATGGCAACCTTGATTGCGTGGCTGCTTTCCGGTGCAGGCAGGATGCCTTCGATCCGGGCAAAGTACTCAGCCGCGGCAAACACCTCCGTCTGCTTGACAGACACCGCTTCCATCAGGCCGTCGTGGTACAACTGGGAAAGGGTGGAGCTCATGCCGTGATATCGCAAACCGCCTGCGTGGTTTGCCGCAGGAATGTAGCCGGAACCAAGGGTGTACATCTTCTGCAAGGGGCAGACCATGCCGGTATCGCAGTAGTCGTAGGCATAAACGCCACGGGTCAGGCTGGGGCAGGAAGAAGGCTCAACGGCAATGATCCGGTAGTCAGCTTCACCCTTAATCTTTTCGCCCATGAAAGGAGCAATGAGACCGCCCAGGTTAGAGCCGCCACCGGCACAGCCGATGATGATGTCTGCCTTTACATTATACTTATCCAGCGCCGCCTTGGTCTCAAGGCCAATCACGCTCTGGTGCAGCATTACCTGATTCATGACGCTGCCCAGCACATAGCGATAGCCATCCAGCTTGCCGGCGGTTTCCACAGCTTCAGATATGGCGCAGCCGAGACTTCCTGTGGTGCCGGGATGGGCAGCAAGGATCTTTTTGCCCACTTCCGTCTCCATAGAGGGAGATGGGGTAACGGACGCACCGTAAGTACGCATCACTTCTCTGCGGAAAGGCTTTTGCTCATAGGAGCATTTGACCATGAACACCTTGCAGTCCAAGTCAAAGTAGGAGCATGCCATAGAAAGGGCTGTGCCCCACTGACCGGCGCCGGTCTCGGTGGTGACGCCCTTCAGTCCCTGCTGCTTGGCATAGTAAGCCTGGGCAATGGCAGAGTTCAGCTTATGGGAACCTGAGGTGTTATTGCCCTCAAACTTATAGTATATCTTTGCAGGCGTACCCAACTTCTTTTCCAGGCAGTAGGCACGAATGAGCGGTGCAGGCCGGTACATTTTGTAAAAATCCCGGATTTCCTTTGGAATAGGAATATACGCAGTGGTTTCATCCAGCTCCTGGCGGATCAGTTCTTCACAGAACACACCCTCCAGGTCTGCATGGGTCATAGGCTTGTGGGTCTGGGGGTGCAAAAGCGGGGCTGGCTTATTAACCATGTCCGCCCGGAGATTATACCAGGCCTTAGGCAGCTCATTCTCACTGAGATAAATTTTGTAGGGAATTTCCATAGATATCTCCTTTCATGTTTAAAGGGACAAAAAAACTGCCCCAGTGCTAATCGCTGGGACAGGAATGATTCCTGCGGTGCCACCCGGCTTGACGCAACGCGCCCTCTCATGCGTACAATCATACGCCAACCTTTGTTAACGGAGGGTCACTCCGGCGCGCATACTTTGCCAAAGCATTTCTGGTTGCCCTCGAAAGTCCATTCGGTGATCCGGTATCTGCCGCGATCCCACCATCCGCGGCTCTCTGAAAGAAACTAAGGAAAACCTACTTACTCTTTCTCAACGGTTTTTTACATTATATGCAAAATCCTACCTTCTGTCAACCCCCTGTCCCAAGCAGAAAAATCCCTGAAACGTTCCGAAACCGTGCTTGCTGAGGGCTTGGAAAAAACCAACAATTTCTATACTGAAAAGCAAGTAGGACATGAGAAAGCGTTGGGAATTGAGGCTCAACAAATGAAACATACACACATCTGCGATTTCATGTCTGGACATCAGAAAATTACAGACCTTTGCTTGACTTTATTTGTCGATTATGGTATGTTGATAATAGTTTTTATTTGTATAAAATCGGGATTCCCGGTTTAATTAAAACAATATTGGAGGAAGTACACATGAAAAAGCTTTTTGCTTTGCTGCTGGCTGTGGTCATGATCTTGAGCATGGCAGCCTGCGGCGCTCCCGCAACCGACGGTGGCAACGGCACCACCGCTGCCAAGTCTGACCTGAAGGTCGGCTTCATCTTCCTGCACACCGAGCAGTCCACCTACGATAAGAACTTTATCGATGCTGCGATTGCCGCTTGCAAGGAAATGGGCGTGGAAATGGTCCAGAAGACCGACATCCCCGAGTCCAACGCTTGCTACGACGCTGCCGTTGAGCTGATCGAAGTAGAAGAGTGCGACATCATCTTCGCTGACTCCTTCGGTCACGAGTCCTTCCTGCTTCAGGCTGCTCAGGAATACCCCGATGTGCAGTTCTGCCACGCTACCGGTACGCAGGCTCACACCGCAGGTGCAAAGAACCTGCACAACGCGTTCGCTTCCATCTACCAGGGCCGTTACGCCGCAGGCGTGGTTGCCGGTCTGAAGCTGAACGAAATGATCACTGCCGGCAAGATCACTGCTGAGCAGGCTAAGATGGGTTACGTTGGCGCATTCACCTTCGCAGAAGTTATGTCCGGTTACACCTCTTTCTACCTGGGCGCTAAGTCCGTATGCCCCAGCGTGACTATGGATGTTAAGTTCACCGGTTCCTGGTATGACGAGGCTAAGGAAAAGGCTGCTGCTGAGGCTCTGATCAACGGCGGCTGCGTCCTGCTGAGCCAGCACGCTGACTCCATGGGCGCTCCCACTGCTTGTGAGAACGCAGGCGTTCCCAACGTTTCCTACAACGGCTCCACCGCCGCTGCTTGCCCCGAGACCTTCCTGATCTCCTCTCGTATCAACTGGGTTCCCTACTTCAAGTATATGATCGAGCAGGTTCAGAAGGGCGAAGAGATCGCAACTGACTGGACCGGCACCATCGAGACCGGCTCCGTCGTTCTGACCGAGATGGGCAAGAACGTTGCTGAAGGCACTCAGGCTAAGCTGGACGAAGTTCTGGCAGGTCTGAAGGACGGCACCATCAACGTCTTCGACACCGCTAACTTCACTGTCGGTGGCAAGGCCGTAGAGAACTACAAGGCTGATGTGGATACCGACGACAAGTTCACTCCTGACACCGAGGTCGTTGAGAACGGCATCTTCCAGGAGTCCAAGTTCCGCAGCGCTCCTTACTTCGATCTGCGAATCGACGGCATCACTCTGCTGGACGAGGCTTACTAAGCACAAATATTGACATTACCATAAGGCGAGGCGGGTTAACCCCCGCCCCGCCTTACCTAGTTTTGAAAAGCATGCCGACAAGATCGGCCTGTTTTTGAGAATTAGAAAGAGGAGGGGTTATTTTTGAGTACGACTGCTGCAATCGAACTGAAAAATATCACCAAAACCTTCGGGGCGAAGGTCATTGCCAACAAAAACGTCTGTCTCACCGCCAACCGGGGAGAGATCCTTGCCATTCTGGGTGAAAACGGAAGCGGTAAGACGACCCTGATGAATATGATCGCCGGCATCTACTATCCGGACGAGGGTCAGATCTTTATCGGTGGTGAGGAGGTTACCATTGCATCTCCCACAGACGCCTTTGACTACAGGATCGGCATGATCCATCAACACTTCAAGCTGGTGGATGTATTCACTGCCACAGAGAATATCGTGTTGGGTCTGGAAGAAAAGCCTTATGACCTGAAAAAATTCTCCCAGCGTATCCGGGAAATCAGCAACCAGTACGGCTTTGAAATCGATCCGGACAAGAAGATCTACGATATGTCTGTTTCCGAAAAGCAAACAGTAGAAATTATCAAGGTACTGTATCGGGGCGCAGACATTCTGATCCTGGATGAACCCACTGCGGTGCTGACGCCTCAGGAGACACAAAAGCTTTTTGCTGTGCTGCGCCGGATGCGTGACGATGGCAAGTGTGTGATCATCATTACCCACAAGCTGCACGAAGTACTTAGCCTTTCCGACCGGGTATCGGTGCTGCGCAAGGGTGAGTATATCGGCACGGTCAACACCACCGAGACCGACGAGAGTCAGCTGACAGAGATGATGGTGGGCAAAAAGGTAGAATTAAACATCGACCGTTCCCAGCCGAAGGATCCTCAGGACCGGCTGGAAATCAAGCACATTTCCTGCATCAACCGCCAAGGTACCACTGTGCTTGATGATATTTCCTTTACTGCCCGCAGCGGTGAGATCCTGGGCATTGCCGGCATTGCCGGCTCCGGACAGCGAGAGCTGCTGGAATCTATTGCCGGTCTGCAGAAGCTGACCCAAGGCGACATCCTCTACCACAACCCCAAGACAGGTCAGGTAGATGACCTGCGGAACAAGACACCCTTGCAGATCCGAGAACTGGGCGTGCGGCTGTCCTTCGTGCCGGAGGATCGGCTGGGTATGGGTCTGGTAGGCAATATGGACATCGTGGATAACATGATGCTGCGCAGCTACCGCAAGGGCAAAGGCGCTTTCCTGCAACGCAAAGAACCAAAAGACCTGGCAGAGCGAATTATCCATGATTTGGAAGTGGTGACGCCCAGTGCCTCTACACCGGTGCGTCGTCTGTCCGGAGGTAATGTGCAGAAGGTGCTGGTGGGCCGTGAGATCGCCGCAGCACCTAAGGTGCTGATGACCGCCTACCCTGTCCGGGGTCTGGATATTAACTCCTCTTATACGATTTACAATCTGCTCAATGAGCAGAAGGAAAAGGGCACTGCGGTGATTTTTGTCGGCGAGGATCTGGACGTGCTTTTGGAGCTGTGTGACCGTATTTTGGTCATCGGCTCCGGCAAGATCACCGGACTTGTAGATGCCCGTACCGCAACCAAAGAACAAATCGGCCTTTTGATGACCAAATCAGAGGCAATGCAGTCCCAGGAAGGAGGCGAGTAAGGTGGCAACAAAACAGAAAAAGCATCACGAGCCGCTGTTACACATCTCCAAGCGGGGACATATGCCCGGTTGGAATGCTTGGCTGATCCGATTGGGCGCCATTTTGCTGGGCTTCCTGGTAGTGGGCATCCTTTCGTCTATGCTTACCGGCATTACTGTGACCGAAAGCTATCAAATCATGTTCAAGGGTGTCTTTGGCAGACTGCTGGAGGGTAAGACCACCCTTCTGTGGCGCTTCCTGCAGCAGACAGCGATCCTGCTTTGCCTTGCGCTGGCAGTGACCCCTGCTTTCCGGATGCGGTTTTGGAACTGCGGCGCGGAAGGTCAGGCACTGATCGGTGGACTGGCAGCGATGGTCTGTATGATCGAACTGGGCGGCAAAGTGCCGGAAGGTGCGCTGATCGCAATCATTTTTGCATGCAGCGTAGCAGCAGGCGCTATTTGGGGTCTGATCCCTGCTTTGTTCCAAGCGCAGTATCGCACCAATGAAACCCTGTTCACTCTTATGATGAACTATGTGGCCACGCAGATCGTGGCTTACTATGTGTACCTTAAAGGTGGCGGATCCAACGTGATCAACCCTGTTAGCACCGGTAATCTGCCCCAAATATTCGGAGAGAAATATGCGTTGAACATTCTCATCGTAGCAGTGCTGATGGTTGGTGTGTATGTATACCTGAAATACAGCAAGCACGGTTACGAGATCGCAGTGGTGGGCGAAAGCCAGAACACCGCCCGGTATGTGGGCATTGACGTGAAAAAGGTCATTATTCGCACCATGGCAATCTCCGGCGCTATCTGCGGCATTGCCGGCATGCTGATGGTGGCCGGCACGGATCACTCTATCAACACCAGCACCATGGGCGGTCAGGGTTTTACCGCCATTATGATCTCCTGGCTGGGACAGTTCAATCCCTTTATTATGGCGCTGATGTCCGGCCTGGTCACCTTCCTGCAGACCGGTGCTGCCAAGGTGGCTGACAGCTTCTTCCTCAACAGTGCCTATGCCGACATTGTTTCCGGCATTGTGATCCTGTTCCTGGTAGGCTGTGAGTTCTTTATCCAATACACCGTTAAGTTCCGTCACACCAAGAAAGGGGGCGCGGTATAATGAATATGTTTGTTGCATTTATCAGTTCCGCCATCCCTCTGGGCGTGCCGCTTCTGTACGGTTCTGTAGGCGAAATCGTCACAGAAAAGTCCGGTCACCTGAATCTGGGTATTCCCGGCATTATGTACGTGGGCAGTATCAGCGGCGTTATCGGCGCGTTCTTCTATGAAATGGCCTGCGATGCAGCCGGTGTGCCTCTGGTTCCGATTCTGGCAATTCTGATCCCGTTGCTGTGCTCCATTGTTGGCTCAGTGCTGATGGGTCTTATTTACAGTTTTATGACCGTTACCCTCCGGGCGAATCAGAATGTTACCGGTCTTGCGCTGACTACCTTCGGTATCGGCATCGGAAACTTCTTCGGTAGTTCTCTGACCAAGCTGGCAAACAGTGATCTGCCCATCGTTGCCCTGACCCGTACCAGTAATATTTACCGCACAGCCATTCCCTTTGCCGATAAGCTGGGTTGGTTTGGACAGATCTTCCTGTCTCACGATTTCCTTACTTACGGCTCTATTATCATTGCGCTGATCGTAGCCTTTGTGCTGAACCGGACCCGTGTGGGTCTGAACCTGCGCTCCGTAGGTGAAAATCCGGCTACCGCAGATGCAGCAGGCATCCCCGTGACCAAGTATAAGTATCTGGCAACCTGCATCGGCAGCGCCATTGCCGGTCTGGGCGGTCTGCAGTATGTTGTAGCCTTTGCCAACGGTGTCTGGTCCAATAACGGTTTCGGTGACCGGGGCTGGATGGCAATCGCACTGGTTATCTTCGCCCTGTGGAAACCCAGTATGGCGATTTTGGGCTCTTTCCTGTTTGGCGCACTTTGCAATGCCAACAACTATATCCGCGGTCTGGGCACAGCCACCCAAGAGCTTTTCAAAATGCTGCCCTATGTGGTCACCCTGCTGGTCCTGATCATTACCAGCATGCGGAAAAAGCGGGAGCATCAGCCCCCGCAAAGTCTGGGCCTTTCTTACTTCCGAGAGGAGCGGTAAGCCCTTGACTTTTTCCGGATAAGCGCGGTATAATGCTTCTATAAAATCTAAGGAGATTGATTATGGTTCATCGTATGCAAGTAGCAGGTCTGTGGCGGGAGTTGCCCATTTGTAAGGTTACCGATTCTCTGTACATTGCCGGTTTTGTGATCTTCGGCGATCAAGAGTTGACTGTAGCCTGCGCCCGGGAGCTGCTGAAAAAAGCACCGGAGTACGACTATATCATTACCGCTGAGGCAAAAGGCATTCCCCTGGCACATGAAATGGCACGGCAGACTAATGCCGCAAAATATTTCTTGGCACGAAAAGCACCAAAGCTGTACATGACCGGTGTGTTTGAATCCACTGTCAAATCCATCACCACCGCTAAGGAACAAACCCTGTATCTGGACACTGCTGACGCAGAACTGATGAAGGGTAAAAAAATTCTGATCGTAGACGATGTGATCTCCACCGGCGAAAGTCTGACCGCATTGGAAATGCTGGTGGAAAAAGCAGGCGGCATCATCGCAGGTCGTATGGCGGTGCTGGCTGAGGGCGATGCGCAGGTACGAAAAGATATTACCTATCTGGAAAAACTCCCCCTGTTTAATCCCGACGGCACGATCAAAAAATAACTTTGCTGCAAAATAGCATCACCGGCACAAGTGTGCCGGTGATTTTTTTCGTCCTATGTTTACAACAGCCTGTGGTTTTGTTATAATATAACAAATGTCACTGAAATTTTGAAGAGGTGTACAACATGGAATATGCAAATACATGGGTCAATATTGATTTGGACGCTATTGCAGAAAACTTCCGTGCCATTTGTGAAAAAGCCCGCAAACCCGTATGCGCAGTTGTTAAGGCGGATGCCTACGGTCACGGTGCTGTAGCTGTATCAAAGCTTTTAGACGGTCAGTGTGCCTTTTTTGGCGTATCATCCGTGGCAGAAGCATTGGAGCTGTGCAACGCAGGCATTGGGACCCCTATTCTGCTGCTGGGGCATACCCCTTGCTCTGTATTCCCAACAGTAGTTGAAAAGCAACTGCGGTGCGCCATTTTTGATCTGGAAGACGCAAAAAAGCTTTCCCAGGAAGCCCTGCGGCAAAAGAAAACCGCATACATACACATTGCAGTGGATACCGGTATGCACCGTATCGGCTTTCAACCTACGCAGGAGGCAGCAGATCAGTGTGCTTTGATTGCAAAACTGCCCGGAATCTGCGTCGAAGGTCTTTACAGCCATTTCGCTACCGCTGATGAAGCTGATTTAACAAAAACGCAAGAACAGGCTGCATTGTTTGAACGCTTCCACACCATGCTGTGTGAGCGAGATGTTCAGATCCCAATCCGGCATCTGGATAATTCTGCAGGAATCATGAACTTCGGCTGCCATTATGATATGGTCCGGGCAGGCATCGTGCTTTACGGCCTGTACCCCAGCGAAGCAGTGGATCAATCCCTGCTCCCTCTGAAACCCGCTATGCAATGGGAAACAACCGTAAGCTATGTGAAGCTTCTGGAAGCAGGCTGTCCCATCAGCTACGGCGGCACCTATGTGACCCAAAAGCCTACATTCGTTGCTACCATTCCTGCCGGTTATGCCGACGGCTACCGCAGAATTCTTTCCAATCATTTTTACGTTCTCATCCGGGGTAAGCGGGCACCGATTCTTGGCAGAGTGTGCATGGATCAATTTATGGTGGACGTAACCGATATCCCCGATGTGCAGGCCGGTGACAAGGTGGTTCTCATGGGTGCGGACGGACAGGAAACCATTTCCGCCGAATCCCTTGCCGCTGCTGCCCACAGCTTTAATTACGAGCAGGTCTGTGATATCAGTCGTCGGGTCAGCAAAGTCCACTACCGCAACGGCAAGCCGGTAGAACCCACCAACTATCTGCTTCAAAAATAGTTTTTAAGTCTTAATTTCCCGGTTATACTTTACTTGCATTTTTACGAAGGAGGAACAGCCATGGAGAATCCTCAATCCGCTGTAATTACCCACTGTCAAAATATTTTGGCACAGGTTCGCAAAGCTGTAGTGGGCAAAGACGAAGTGCTTCTGTGGGTACTTGCAACGATTTTGGCAAAGGGTCACATCCTGCTGGAGGATATCCCCGGCGTGGGTAAGACCACCATGGCTCTGGCTTTTTCCCGTGCGCTGGGTCTTTCTTATAACCGCATGCAGTTTAATCCGGATGTCCTCCCCTCCGATATCACCGGCTATTGCGTACCGGACCAGCAGAGCGGTCAGTTGGTATATAAACCCGGTGCTGTTCTATGTAATCTGTTTCTGGCAGATGAATTGAACCGTGCCACCTCCCGAACCCAATCTGCCCTTTTGGAAGCAATGGAGGAAGGGCAGGTAACGGTCGATGGCACCAGCCACCGCCTGCCCCAGCCTTTTACAGTTATCGCTACCCAGAATCCTACCGGTGCTGCCGGTACGCAGCTGTTACCGGACAGCCAGATCGATCGCTTTATGATCCGGCTGCATCTTGGCTATCCCCAGCCAACAGACGAAATAACCATGCTGTTGTCCCGGCAAAACGGTGATCCGCTTCAGCAAGTAGAGACGGTCGCAGATATTGCCACGTTGGTATCTATGCAGCAGCAAGTTGCCAAGACCCACGTCTCTGAGCAGATTGCGGAATACGTCGTCCGGCTGATCAACGCCACCCGGCACAGCGATGCATTTTTACGGGGCGGCTCGCCCCGCGCCACATTGGCTGTGATCGCACTTGCCAAAGCGGTAGCGCAGTTAAGCGGCAGAGATTATGTGGTTCCCAAGGACGTACAGGAAGTATTTGTCCATACCCTTGCTCACCGTGTGCAGCCTGCTCCGGGACAAACTGCATCTGCTAAACAGCTTTTGTCAGGCCTCATGAGCAAGGTGCGCGCACCGAAACTGCGCTGATATGTGGTGGCGCAGATGTTTATACCTGGTGGGTCTGCTGGCTTGCCTGGTGTTCTACGGATTTTACCGGGAATGGTTTTCCTGGCTCGTGCTTATGGCAGTGTTCCTGCTGCCGTGGTTTTCTTTGCTTATCAGCCTGCCCGCCATTTTGACGGTGCAGGCCGGTTTGCGTTGTCCCGAAACGGTTCGTATGGGTGTTCCCGCAAGAACCGCGTTGCAGATCAGCTGCCGTTTCCCTACTCCGCCGGTATTATGCCGTCTCCGGCTGCATAACAATCTCAGCGACCGTCGTTATGTAGGAAAACCCGGCGAGCGGATTCCAACAGAGCATTGCGGCCGTATGACCATCACCTATGACAGATTGTTTGTCTATGACTATCTGGGTCTTTTCTGCCGTCGCCTGCGCAAAGGAGATTCCACACATATGTATATCGAGCCAAAGCCTGTAGCATGTCCACTTCCGGAGCGCCTGCAAAACCGCACGGTCAGTCTTTGGAAACCTAAGCCGGGAGGCGGATTCTCTGAAAATCACGATCTAAGACTTTACCGCCCCGGAGATGATTTGCGAAACATCCACTGGAAGCTATCTGCCAAGACCGGAAAGCTGATCTACAGAGAAGCTATTGAGCCTGCGCAAAAGGGATATCTTCTTACCATGACCCTCTGCGGTGATGCCCATACGCTGGATCAAAAGCTTGGTCAGCTTTTATGGCTGAACCACGCCCTTTTACAGCGACACCATGACCATGAAGTGCAGTGCCAAACAGCCAGCGGTCTGTATCGTTACCATGTAGATGACAGCGCAACCGCGCAGAACGGTTTGCAAACATTGCTGCGTTGCGCCCCGGTTAAGGCTGAAATGGAAGATCCAAAACAAAACGTTCTCTGGCAGTACCACATTGGAGGAGACCGCCATGAAGCATAACTATAAGGAAAAATCCGTTTCCGCTGCGTGGGCCTTCGGCGTAAGTTTTGCGGTCAGCGCCGCCACAACATTCTGTCTGGTCACAGCTTTTCAGTTACGCGTCGATACAGGTCTTTTGCTGCGCACCTGTGTTTTGGCTTCCTTAGTCAGCAGTGTGTGCTACAGCTTGCCCTTAGGACTGGCGCCACTTGGTGTTGGCGCGGCGGTTTTAGGAAATCTGTGGCAAAAAGGTGTTTTGGAGGCCTCTGCAGAGGCATTTTTGAACCGCCTTAGCCGCCAGTATGACCAAGCCTACGGGTGGGGAATTGTCCGGTGGAGCTTCCGGACCGCTGACGAAATGGAACCGGATATTGTGTTCATCCTGTGTATTCTGGGCGCAATCATCGCTATGGTAACTGCCTGGTCCATCTGCCGAGGAAAAACAGTGTTTCCGTCCCTAATCAGCATTTTCCTCCCCTTTGCCTGCTGCTTTGTTGTCAACGATACCGTACCCGACACATCTTGGCTGTATCTACTGTTATTGGGATGTACCCTGCTGATCATGACGAGCCATGTGCGGAAGCAAGATGCGAAGCAAGGTAACCGCCTGTGCCTGTACCTGACACCGCTGTTAGCTTTGGCGCTTTTATGTCTATTTCTTGTTTATCCCCGAGACAGTTATGATGGGCAGGAAACCGCCAAACGTCTTTGTGATGCTGTCCTGAACTCTGATTCCATGCAGCTATTTCTTGGTCGTATAGACGAAGGCGCTGCCATCGGTGGCGCTACCGACGCCAATGGCGTAGATTTAAAAAGTGTTGGTTATCGGCTGGAAACCCATGCGCAAGTGCTGCAAATCACTGCACCTTACACTGGCTCTGTCTATCTGCGGGGCAGGGCAATGGACACCTTTGACGGCACGAGCTGGCAGCAAAGTGATATTAATTACGACACGCTGTACTGGCCAAGTAATCAGCTGCAAGTGGCTGGAGAAATTACAATCACCACCCGCTTTGCCCACCGGATGCTGTATATGCCCTATTATGCCGACCTTTCCGATACGCGGGATATTTCTACCGGCATCATTAACGAGAAAAATCTCACAGAATACTCTTTTGCCTACCGGAAAGCCGCCGACCCCTCCAGCTGGGTCAGCGGGCAGGTCAGCGATTCTCTGAAACAGTATATCCCTGCAGATGAGAAAATAATGGCATGGGCAAAGCCACTGGTAAATAAGCTGATTGCCTCTCAAAACACCACTTACCAGACTGCGCTGGCCATTGCCTCTTATGTGCGCAATTCCGCCGCCTACGACACGCGCACTTCCAGAATGCCCGCAGGAGAGCAAAACTTTGCCCAGTGGTTTTTAGAAGAAAGCAACACCGGCTATTGCGTGCATTTTGCCACTGCCACAACTGTTTTACTGCAGGCAGCAGGGATTCCCGCCCGCTACGTCACCGGCTACTATACGCAGGTGACAGAGGGAGAACCCGTTACCGTATACTCCGATCAAGCCCATGCGTGGGCAGAATTCTGGCTCCCGGGTTATGGTTGGACTGTGCTGGAATCTACCCCTCCGGATTTTTCCGCGGAGCCGGAAGAAACCACACAAAATGCTACCACCGAGGCACAGCCCACGCAATCCAGCAATCCTGTTCCTGCCCCCAGCTCCCCTGCACCTACTGAACCGGAACAGCAGGAGACACCGGAAACAAACAAGAGCACAATGACATGGGTGCTATTCGGTTTTGCTTTGCTGTGCGCAATCATTGCTGCTGCACAAGGGCAACGCAGTGTACGCAGGCTTCTACGGAAGAAAAAGCTGATTGCCGCCACCACTACCAACGAAAAAGCGTTGCTGTACTGGCAGGACACCGTGCTGTACGCACAGTTGCTGCAGGAAGTTCCGGACAAGTCTTTGTATACTTTAGCGGAAATGGCAAGGTTCAGTCACCATACCCTCACAGAATCCCAGCTGCAGCAATTTGAGTCTTACGCTGAGGCTGCTATTTCCCGTTTGCGACAGCACAACCTGCTTCGCCGTATCTACTACCGTGTGTTCTTAGCAATTTACTAAAAAACGAAATTTGCAATTTTCACAAAAACAAAACGATGTAGCAATGCAAATTTTTATATATTTTCTTCATCACTGTATCACTTTTTTCTTGCACAGTGAAAAAAATCCATGTATAATAATGCTATCTTTTATCATATATTGACGGAGGGAAACGCTATGACAGAAAACATTCGTCCCGAATCTATGGCCCGCATCACTACCAAAGAACTGGCTGATGCTTTCATCGAAAAACAGGTTGCTGCCGTCCGGGCGCAGGTAGGCAACAAAAAAGTCCTTTTGGCACTTTCCGGCGGTGTAGACTCTTCTGTGGTGGCCGCATTGCTGATCAAAGCCATCGGCAAGCAGTTGGTGTGCGTTCATGTGAACCACGGTCTCATGCGTAAGGGTGAAAGCGAGGACGTGGTTAAGGTATTTGGTCAGGAGCTGGATGCCAACTTGATCTATGTAGATGCCACTGACCGTTTCCTGAACCTGCTGGCTGGGGTTTCCGATCCGGAGAAAAAGCGCAAGATCATTGGCGCAGAATTTATCAACGTATTTGACGAGGAAGCCTCCAAGCTGGAGGGCATCGACTTCTTGGCGCAGGGAACTATCTACCCGGATATTCTGGAGTCCATCAAGGCAGCCGAGAGCGGCAAGCCTGTTAAGTCCCATCATAACGTGGGCGGTCTGCCTGAGGATATGAAGATGGAGCTGGTAGAGCCGGTAAAGCTCCTCTTTAAAGACGAGGTTCGTGTTGTAGGCGAAGCACTGGGTCTGCCCCACGCTATGGTCTACCGTCAGCCCTTCCCCGGTCCCGGACTGGGTGTGCGGTGTCTGGGCGCTATCACCCGGGATCGTCTCCACGCTCTGCGGGAAGCAGATGCCATTCTGCGTGACGAGTTTGATAAGTGCGGTCTTGCAGAAAAGGTGTGGCAGTACTTTGTTGCCATCCCTGATCTGAAGAGCGTCGGTGTGCGCAACGAAATGCGCTATGAAGGCTGGCCCGCTATCATCCGCGCAGTGAACACCACTGACGCTATGACCGCAACCATTGAAGAGATCCCCTATGCTGTGCTGCACAAGATCGTAAACCGTATCACCACCGAGGTGGAGGGCATCAACCGTGTTCTCATGGACCTGACTCCCAAGCCCGTGGGCACCATCGAGTGGGAATGATCCCACGTGGCTGTTAGGTTCTTCAAATAGTTAGAAAAACACCGTATTTTGCGAGTTAAGCCGCAAAATACGGTGTTTTTTATTCTTAATTTACACAATTCTAAAACTGCTATTTTATATTTGACCAACTTTTGACCAACAGTTTCCCACTTGATTATTTTTGTATATACTTGCAAAGATTTATTTTAAGTGGTAAGATTGTGGTAGAGACACAAATTATCTGCAAAATCACCTAGCTCATTACTTTAGTTATGGAGGTGTTTTATAATGAGCAATATCTACCCTTCTATCTTAGAAAAGCTTGACGCGCTCAATATAGATATCTTTCATTACGAGGATATTGTTCGCTGTTACGCTCTGGCAAAGCTCAATATAGAGCGCTCCCAAAAGCCTGATTATACAGACGGAATTCATACGGCAGAATTTGATACGGAGGTCTCCCAGTATCAATTACTGCTCCCTGATGTGAAACCGTACTATGACAGCGCAGCTTTTTTCTCTCTTTGCAGTGAGCTTGTCTCGACAGGTATAGATAAAAATTGTCGGCTGTTTTTTGAAGCCTTCGCCCCCTTTCTGGTTGCAGACTGGGATCGGCTTGTGTCCAATTTCCCTAAAGGGCATTACCAGAGATTGGCCCATGTTCTTTACCTGATCCTCAAGTCTACAAAGGAATCCCAGCTGTCGTTTGCTGATATTGATGAACCCACGATTGGAAGCTTCTATGAGGAAAACAAAGAACTCTATCATTCCCTTGAAATTTCCAAGGAAACTTTCGTCCATTGTTGGCAAGCGGTGTATCACATCCCTATGCATGCGCTAAAGGGAACGGTCAGTCCCAAGCTGGTGAATACCATTCGGTTCTACCGCCAGCACAAGGTTTCCGGTCTTCAGCTTGTTGCAAACTACTGCCAATTTAACAAGCACAGAACACTGCTTGATAGTGCGTTTAATCCCTGGCTCGAATTCCAGCAAGCGATCAGAGGAAAGCAGAATGCTGCGGAAGGTGTCAGTATTGCCGAATCAGCTTTTAATCTGGTTGAAAGCATCCGGAACGAAAGACCCAGCGATGTTATCCGTGCCGCCCTCTACCCCTTCCCGGCGCTTTTTGGACGGAGATCGGATCTAAGAGTCAGAAGTAATTACGACGGCAAATTCGAATGCTCCTTTTTCATGCAGCAGTTTGAGTCATTAGCCCGGAACGCATCTCAGATTCTGATTGTTAATCCGGGTCCCGACTTTCTCCTTGCGTGGTCTCAAAAAGCAAAAAAGTATGCATGTAAATGCTGCGTTGCCGTACCGAGCATATATGTAGCCGCCGCCTATCGTATGGAATTCAAAAATTTGCAGTTCTGTGTTTTTTCTGACATTGCAGGCTACGCAAAAAGGTTCGACCTTATTGCAATTGTATCGGCGTTCACAGCGGAAGAATTCAGTATTGGCACAACGCTTTCCGCGGGCAAAGATAATGCAAATTTCATAGCATTACTTCCTCAGACCTTCATATCCGCACCTGAGGATAATGTTTGCACAGTCTTACGGGATCACGGTTTCCTCCTCAATAAAATTATTGCAATTGCACCCGGTGCTACGGTCACTAAACCGGGAAAGAAAATGCTTTTGTTCGCTGGCCGCAATGCTGATCCCAATGCGACAATCCCTGTTTTCTTTACCCAGTGTGACGAAAGCGCAACCAACATTATTGTTGAAAAAGAGTATATCCAGGTATCTCATAAACAGCTAAATAAGCCGACAACCCTGGTCAAGCTCCGGAAGGCATTTGAAAAAGCAAAAATTGACCCGGACAGCGTCAAACACCGCAAGCAACCCTCCGTCTATCAGTTCTCCAATGAAATCTCACTCTTTTATACTGTTCATCGGGACAAGCACAACGTTTATGTTGGTGAAGCCTACTACCGAGGAAAAACGGCTCCTGAAAACACGAACGATGGGCAAGCATGGAATTCTCCCGAAACACAAAGAGGCTTGCGCTGTAAGGATCGGGAATCCGTAATTAGCAAGATGGAGAGCATAACCTATTCTGATGCCATTTACCCGTATATCGTAGGAGATATGCTGGATTATTACGGTGAGAGTATCAGCCATTGCTCTCTCAAGACCATCTGGTTTTGCTGCCGCAGCCGCTTGCTGGCACGGCGGGACTACCGTGACGAAATTGCCCGGAACGCCCTGTTCTGTTTCGGAGAAAATGCACTGTCTGCACTTTGTCCATCGGATGCCAGCGATGAAGATTACCGCAACGCAATGCAGGCAGTCATCCCGGAAGACAGCATCGCCGTTGTTAAGTACTGGCAGCAGTTAAACATCATTATGAGGGCTGCCGAGGAAAGCGGATTTATCGACGCAAATCCCATCCCTGCACTTCTTCAGGAAATCAGCAACCGGGCATCCAAAGAGCTGCGCAATTTGCGAAATATGCTCACAAAGAAAACTCTTACCTTTGAGGAAGAGGCTCGTATCCTTGCCTATGTTCGTGAAGAAGGTGATGCGGACTTTGGTCCAAGAAAGGCCTTGCGGTTTGAGAAAGATAGCACCTTGCTGCTTGGCCCGATCCATCTGTTTACCGGTATGAGCACCCGAGAAGCCTGCGCACTAACCTGGGATGATTTCGAGACTATCCCCGGTCTGAAGGCATACCGCCTTTTGGTATACAAATTCCTATCGGATGAAGGTGCAGTGATCTACCACTCAGAAGGCACTGCCTGCAGAAAAGTACCGGTAGCCCAGCTATTGGCAGATATGCTGAACAGTCGAAAAACCTATCTGCAGGCTATGCATGGCTTTACAGAAGCGGAGTTGCAGCATTTGCCCATTATCATGCCCGATAACAAAAAGACCGCTGCAGCGCTTTCTAAGCCATCCTTCTGCAAGTACGATGTTGCCATTCGGGTTTGCCGATCTCTGGTTGAAAAAGCAAACATTCCCACACAGGAACTGGTCCTTCCCGGTGACGGTGAAGCACTCGTTGTAGATATGAACAAATATCAGGGTGATATTTTCTACAGTAATTTCAAGCATCGTGCAAACCACAGCTGCTCCTTTAACCGAGGAGAGCTATCCTATGTTGTAGGTAATAAGGCTCCGGATACGTTTTCTCAGCATTACTGTGACTACACAAACGATTTGGTCCAGTACGGGATGGTGCAAAAGCTGAATCGGTGGACGCATATGCACGAAGCCAATGTGCGAAATGCTGCGCAAAGCACCTCTGAGATCTCAACATTTACCCGCAACACTACCGTCCATTCAGACCGCAAAAAGAATCATTATAACGCCGTCTCTATCACGGTGTCCTCTCTCAAGGAAGTGAGTGGAAGCTATATTGATGTTTTGGTCGAATGTGATCACGGCGTAACCGGTAGCATTGCCGTATATGGCACAGCTGGAAAGGAGGATTCCAATGACTGAGTGGAAATGTTTTGTTGGTGAAGAGCACACTTTTTACGGTATCTATCACGATTACTACGAGGATTTTGAGGAACACTGGAAGGCAGATTCCACCCAAAGAAGCAACCACCTGCGTTATTGCAATCAAATCATTCCGCTGCTTCGTAGGCACGATGAAACCCCGATAAGCGCCTAT
Organism: Faecousia sp.; assembly: GCA_045652545.1. Classification (GTDB taxonomy): domain Bacteria; phylum Bacillota; class Clostridia; order Oscillospirales; family Oscillospiraceae; genus Faecousia. Next base: position 40,764 of record JAZRUM010000039.1, read on the forward strand.
ACCCAGGAAGATTACGACGCTGTTATTCAGGCATTGATCAAACGGGGTCAGGATACAAAGAGCAAGCAATACATGCCCTACAAGGAAAGCACTCTGCAGGATTTTCGCCGTTTGATCTACTACGTCGTGGAAACAGCTGCTAGGCATGGCGAATGCGATAATGTGCTCTGGGAAAGCGGCCTAAACCCCGAAGCAACAACGGAAAGCGAGGAAGTCAAAGCCAACCAGGCGCTTCTCAGCAAGTCGCTGACCATTCCGCAGGAACAGGCTGTTGCCAAAGCACTCCTTTCAGACCCGCTGCAATCCGGTCAGAATACGGGATTGCTCTTGATGTATTCGCTGGGGCTGCGCAATGCGGAAGCCTGTGCGGTGGATTACGGCGACATCAAGCCTATGCAAACCCATCCTGACTGCCCGGTAATATGGATCTACAAAACCACCGGTTATGACACCAGCGCAGGCAAGCTGGGCGGAAAGACCAGGAATGCAGATCGCATTATCCCGGTGCCTGACAAGGTTGCTGCGCTGATTCATGAGCGGCGTCAGCACATAGAGTCGCAACTCAATAAGTCAATCGACGATTATCCCATTGTGTGCAACAATGACCAGTGGGATGTTCGATGCTCCGCCCGGGCGTTGACGAATGCTGCCCGCATTCTGTTCCAAAGCATTAAAATAAAAGCTTCTCAGATGGTGTCCATCAGTGAGGACCTTCAGGACGAACCGGTATCCCAGAAGGACAGCCTGCCCTTTGAGGATCGGAAGGATCCAACTGCCTACCTGTTTCGCCGTAATTTTGGTACGCATTTACACATTCTCGGTTTGAGTGAACCGGAAATCGAATATGTGATTGGGCACGATATTGATGACCCTTACGAAACCCGTAATGAATTTGTCAACGAAGAAAAGCTGTTTGCCATTAAACAAAAGATGGACCGCAGGCCGTTGGTCAACAGTGACTTCACTCAGATTGAGCGCATCGATGTAGGAGAACGGGTGCAGCTGCAGCATACCGCCTGTGTGCAAATACCGGCAGATTCCGCAGAAACCGAAATGCACATTACCGCCAATGAACCCACGGACAATATTAAAGTCTCCCTATCTTCCCACCCACAGAATATGCGCATCCAATTAAATTGCCGGCATTACACAGTGATGGCATCTGAATACGATCGCTTTGTGGATACGCAGCAGCAATACCGTAAAGTGTATACCAAAGCATAAGAAATGGCAGCCGAGTGCAAATCACTCGGCCGCCTTCGTTATAAAACCGTTATGCTTTCTTTTTGTGTTGCGGAATCGGATAAATCTGATTCTTGGAATAGAAGGGGGAACTCTGTACGCCGTAAACATTCTCACTGGGTTTTACAAATACTGCATATTCCTCTTCGTCCAACTCTGCCCAGTCACCAGCCACCAACACCATATCATACTTTGAGACGGTGCGACTTGTGCCGCTGTTTTCCGTATTGCGGATGAACAACTTTTTACAGGCCTTGTTGTATTCTCTGCGTTCCTGGAACTCAAGCACGAAATACTTCTTTTTATACTCTTTGCTTCCGCGAATGCTGCTAAAAGATGCAAACAGAATGGCGCTGGCTCTGTTGACGGGCCACAGCGGACGCACCGCAAGCACGCGCTCTCCCAAGTCCTCATAGCGGGCAAAGAACCTGTTAAAATCCTTGAACCACAAGAAAATATCCGATCTCAAAAAAGAACCAATGCGTTCAGACGACCCGAGCTTGTAAATGCCGGCCTTCCAGAGCTGACTAAGTGTTCTGCAGGGAAGGATCACTGGGCCGGAGGCAGCTTCGTTTTCATCATCGTCATCGTCATCCGTACCGCTTTCGGGCATCTGTGTGGGCTCGTCTTCATCCAAGGTCTCATTCTCCGGGTCAAGCATGTCAGGATCCTCGTCATTTTCAGGTTCCCAAGACGGCTCTTCCTTTTCGCGAACCGGGTTAAACAGATTCACAAACAGCTCCGCTATATCCGTTATTAGGGGATCGTATGCTCTGTTCGTTCTCTCCAGCTGTTCACAGAGGTAATGGCTGTGCTTTCCGCCTTCATAACAACGGAAGAACGGTGTAGCAACCTCCAGAACAGGATGCACATCCACACCACAGTGGGGACAGGTAAGGCGCTGCCCGGAATATGCCTCCTCGATTTTTACGGTCTTTCCGGTTCGCTTATCAATCGCTTCTACAATCATATAAAATCATCCTTTCAGAATTAATTATAAAATAAAAAATGCAGCTGCACGGAATAAGATAATCCGGACAACTGCATCAATCAAAACCATCATCTCCAACTGGATCTCCCTGCTCCTATAAAGGAGTGATCCAGGTCCGTCACATCCCGGGTATATTAGAAACACACACCATAATACCCCGGCTCCACATTTATATTTACTTAATTTTAGTATAACGGTCAACGATTCTATTGTCAACATATTCGCCCAAAAGTTCGCAAAAAATTCATAATAGTTACTTAATTTCTGCTTGTTTCCGCAAAAATCTCCTCTGTTTGTGCAAACAGAGGAGATTTTGTTGTAAGAGAAAACCTCTGGTTGTTCCCCAAAGATGGTTTTCTTAAAATAATTTGTCCAAACAAAAAATGCAGTTTTATATACTAATGATTAATACATGTTTGTGCTTTTTCCTAAATTGTATGGGATGGTTCTTACAGCATTAAGAATGCGTATGAAGCCCAGAAATAGCACGCAGCTGCGAGCATATTTTGGAAAAAATACAACTTATTAGCATTGAGAATAACTACCAGCTTTAAAGGAAAGCAGTATCATTTCAATGTCCTGGGCGGTAAAATGACGATACTTGAAATAATAATATAGACTATCATAAAACGAGTCAATGCATTCTTGGGCATCTTCACGATCTATACGCAGATCTGAGTCAAACAAACCTAGAACTAATGAGACTGCAAATTTTTCATTAATGAAAGCGTTTTCTGGGGTGCCCTCATCTAAAAGTTGTATGGGCTTTCGACGTAACCACCAGAAAATTTCATAAGCAATAATCTTGTATTTGTTTGCCAAACTGACAGGATGGAATTCTTTCAGTCGCATAATGTCGGTAAAATAATCCATGACGACATATATGAGAAGGAGGTCATTTACCTTAACCTTTGATGAATCAACTTTTATGGTGCTCAAAAAACTCGAGACTTCAGTTAATAACTCTGCAATTCGTGTTGCAATTTTTTCTTTTCCAAAGTAATTAACAACAGACTCATAGGAATCATAAACTGCCTCAATATTCTTCATGATATGCTTTTTCCTTTATCGTTGTGATCATCTCCACGCGGGCTGGCGATGCCAACATAACCTGATATGCCTGGCATGTGTTTTTTCCGTCGTCTGGGAGAGCTTCATTACCAAGCGATTCTTTCTTTACTTCACCATTTTCTAATCGAGCGAAAAGGGCTTTTGCCTGTTCTTTTATGTCAGCCGATAGATGCTTATTCGATTGGGTTGTTCTCAATAAAACAAACCTGTCTTCGAAACAAAGGAAAAGTGTTCTTAATGCGGCCACACCAATCAGACAACCAAGTACGAGAATAATTATTTTTAAAATCTGATCAACCATAGGATTAATTCCTCTTCAAATTTGAATTTTTAGATGCGAGGCATCGCCGGAAATATCCTAAAATGGCAACACCTATAACAGTTAGGAGCAAAATAATGTGGAATTCGGCTTTATATGCCATTAGAGCTTTTGATACATACGGCTGAGAGTCGGGTGTGGAAGTAGTCGATACCGTATCCTCAGCTGAGTATAGAATCAAGGAAAGCATTCCGAGAATGATTTCTGTGATGAGCAAAAAAGGCGTCTCTAAATTTTCATCACTGGATATTAACCATTCTAGTATAACAGTAAATGCAAGGGAAAAAACGAGAAAAATAAGGTCTGGGCTAGCAAGGACGCTTTTAAAAGCATTCCAACTAGCTGCATCGCTTACCTCGATTCGGGCAAGTTCCAAGATCCATAGAATGGCTATGGTTAATGCAGGACCAGCAAGAAAAGCAAAAACAGACCGCCCAAGTTTTCTGATCGGACGAGAAAGTCTTTTTGGTGGTGGTGAGGAGGTGCTTTCTTTTTGGCGTGTTCGTTCAAGAAAACGCGAGAGTTGTGCGAAGTTTTTTTCCATATGAATCTCCACAAAATGCTACATTTCGTATATCTTACTACAGAATTCTCCTAAATGCAAACAATTTTTTGCATTTTTCTAGTAAAGGAGCAGAAAATATATTCTTGTTATACGCTGTAGCTAATGGAGGAAAGTGCCTATAGGTTCAAACTATCTTTATGAAGTTGGAGAGCGGTTTGTTCATGGACTGTAAGGGGGAGTGCCTACTAAGTTATAGATTGCAAACTCAAAAAGAGTACTGACCCACGTTTTGACCCATACGAGGATATCAGTCAGTGGGCATGGTAGTGCCAAATGGACTTTTGTCCTTCGGAATTGCCTGAAAAGTAGACATGAAAGTGCCAGAAAGCACCGGATAGCAAGGTTTTTTGCGCTGACGGCAGCTCATAACCCGGAGGTCGTAGGTTCGAATCTTGCCTCCGCAACCATAAAAAGCACCGGCTGGTGGCGATGATTAAACCCGGTGTTCTTTGATCCATGACAGAAGTGCATCGTAATCCATACTGCCGTCAGCAACAGAAAGTCCGATATGCACGACCTCTTCGTTGGTGCAATCCAAACGGATGCCGTTGACCTCCAGGAATGTCAGCATCACATATACGCCGATGCGCTTATTTCCATCCACAAAGGCATGGTTGGAGATCAGACTGTGGCCGATCCGCGCACCCTTTTCTTCTTTTGTAGGATAGAACTCCTGGCCGTCAAAACTGGAAAAGGCGGTCTCTAAGGCGGATTCCAAAAGGCCCTCATCCCGAACACCGACGCTGCCGCCGGTCTCTTGCGCAATCAGCTGATGCAGCAGAAGCACCTTGTCTTTCGAAAATTTTATCATTTAGCAAGCTCCTCAAACGCAGGCTTGAACCGTCTCAGAATTCGCGCAGCCACCACATCGATTTTCTCGTCGTCCGTCATATCAAGAATGGGAGAATTCTCAAGATCGATCAGCATAAACTTGGGGCGGTTGTTCTTAAAGATCACCGCCTGACCGCTCTTTTCCGCAATGCGGGTCACCCGGGAAAAATTCTGATTGGCTTCTGTTACAGAAACAATCGCATTGGTATCAATTCTCATAGTATCATCCTCCTAGTACTATTATACACAATAATAGCTATAAATCAACCTATAGTCAAAACCTCCGGCTAAGCCGGAGGCTTGATTAAGCCCTAGAAGGGCTTTTTACTGGCGGCATCTAAAGATGCACTGAGTTTCTGACGTCTGCATTAACTGCACGCCGCCCCTAAAGGGGCAATGTATCTTTCTATTCT
>JAZRUM010000040.1:0-2995 GCA_045652545.1 Faecousia sp.
CCCTCTCTATTGTAGACGTGTGGTCGGCAAACCACTTCTGCTCTATTGGGGGATTCTTTTTGATTTCTTTGTTCTCCGCTAAAGCTTTTTTATGCCCCCGGCAGAGCCGGGGGTTAACTTTGGTCAACCAATTAAAAAAGACGAGTCTTTCGACTCGTCTTTTTTCTTAGTCTAAGTATCTGCAAGCTGCCATGGCGGCGATTGCGCCGTCGCCGGCGGCGGTGACCACCTGGCGGATCCGCTTGCTGCGGCAGTCGCCTGCCACAAACAGGCCGGGGGTTTTGGTGCAGCAGTCCTCTGCTGTGTCAAAATAGCCCCAGTCGTTCAGCCCTGCAAGATCTGCAAAGGGCTCGTTTTCCGGCTGCAGGCCCACTGCCAAAAACGCGCCGTCCACAGTGATTTTTGACAGTTCCCCGGTCTGCTCATTTTTCAGCTGCAGTCCGGTCAGTGCGCCGTCGGTCTGCTCATAGGCAGATACCACGGTGCTAAAAATGGCGGTTACATTTTCCTTTTCCAGCAGAGCGTCACTTAGCTTTTTCTCGCCGGTGAAGTCTGCAAGGTTCTGCACCACAGTGACCTTTTTGCACACCTCGCTCAGCAGCAGCGCCTCCTGCAATGCAGAGTTGCCGCCACCGATCATTGCCACTTCCTGTCCGGCGTAGAATGCGCCGTCGCACACGGCGCAGAAAGAAATGCCGTTGCCGATGAGCGCTTCCTCACCGGGCAGACCCAAGGTGCGGTGCTTGACTCCTACCGCCAAAATGGCGGTCTTACCGGCAAATCCGCTGCCCTCTTCCGTCTTGGCCACAAAGCCTTCCGGGGTCTTTTCCAAGGAAATCACCCGCTCCAGCTCCACATCTGCGCCCAGACCCATAGCCTGCTCCGTCAGCTTATCGGCAAACTCTGCACCGGAGATCACGGAAAAGCCGGGGATGTTCTCCACCTTAGGAGAAAATGCGATCTGTCCGCCAAAGCCGCCCTTTTCAATGACCAGCACGCTTTTGCCTGCCCGCAGACCGTAGATAGCGGCTGTCAATCCTGCAGGACCACCGCCAATGACCATAATATCATACATAAAAATCAGCCTCCGTTGGAATTGAGAATTAAGAATTGAGAATTGTTCAAATTCCGATTCATCGAGGTGTTGCGAACTACATATGTCATTTCGAGCGGACCCTGAGCGTAGTCGAAGGGGAAGTCGAGAAATCCGTAATTTCCATTGCAGGGCAGCGGATTTCTCCACTCGCCTGCGGCTCGGTCGAAATGACAGAGGAGGAAAGGAAACAGCTCGATAAACTGGAATTTAATTCTCAATTCTCCATTATCAATTCTCAATTATTTATTTATGGGAAATCAGCCGGGCGATGCCCGTCTGATTTTGATTGTTTACAGGCTTGCCAGATACTTCTTGATCTCGGGAACGCTGTAGTAGTTCACGTGGTTTTCACCGTCGGTGATTACCAGCGTGGGCGCACCCTTGACGCCGTACTGCTTGCACAGGTCCACATGCTCGTCAGCGATGAGCTTTTCGTAGGCAACGCCCGCCTTGCCCAGCAGCTGCTCGGCAACCCGGCAGTTGGGGCAGGTAACACGGCTGAACAAAATCGCCTTGCCGGTCACAGCCGGAGTAGGTGCTGCTTCCGTTGCCTCGCAAGCGCAAACCTCTTCCTTTACTTCCTTGATGTTCAGCTTAGACTCGCCGATGTTATAAACCTTGCGGTCCTTGTACTCCTGGCTCTTACCGTCGTTCCAGTTCTGCACCGGGCGGTAGTAGCCGGTGATACGGCTGTAGACCTCTGTGGTTCTGCCACAGTGGGGGCAGGTGTACTGCTCACCGGTGATATAGCCGTGCTCTGCGCAGACGGAGTAGGTGGGGCTCATGGTGTAGTAGGGCAGCTTAAAGTTCTCAGCGATCTTCTTGACCAGATTTGCAGCAGCCTTCCAATCCGGTAGCTTTTCGCCCAGGAAGGCGTGGAAAACAGTACCGGAGGTGTAGCGGGTCTGCAGCTCGTCCTGCACCTCAAGAGCGGAGAAGATGTCCTCGGTGTAGCCCACAGGCAGGTGGGAGGAGTTGGTGTAGTAAGGAGTGCCGTTCTCGTTGGCAGTGATGATGTCCGGGAACTGCGCCTTGTCGTGCTTTGCAAAGCGGTAGGTGGTGGACTCTGCGGGGGTAGCCTCCAGGTTATACAGGTCGCCATACTGCTCCTGATAGTCGGAGAGGCGCTCACGCATATGATCCAGCACTTCTCTTGCAAACTTCTGGGTTTCTTCATGGGTCAGGTCCTTCTTCAGCCACTTGGCGTTGAGACCCACCTCGTTCATGCCGATGAGGCCGATGGTGGAGAAGTGGTTGGAGAAGGTGCCCAGGTAACGCTTGGTGTAGGGGTACAGGCCGTTTTCCATCAGCTGGGTGATGACCTGACGCTTGATCTTCAGGCTACGGGCGGAGATGTCCATCAGCTTGTTCAGGCGGGTGTAGAAGTCCTGCTCGTTCTCGGCAAGGTAAGCGATCCGGGGCAGGTTAATGGTGACAACACCGATAGAACCGGTGGACTCACCGGAGCCGAAGAAGCCGCCGGACTTTTTCCGCAGCTCACGAAGGTCCAGACGCAGACGGCAGCACATGGAGCGCACGTCGGAGGGTTCCATATCGGAGTTGATGTAGTTGGAGAAGTAGGGCGTGCCGTACTTGGCAGTCATCTCAAACAGGAGCTTGTTGTTCTCGGTCTCGCTCCAGTCAAAGTTGCGGGTAATGGAGTAGGTGGGGATGGGATACTGGAAGCCACGGCCGTTGGCGTCGCCCTCGATCATGATCTCGATGAAGGCCTTGTTGACCATGTCCATTTCCTTCTTACAGTCGCCGTAGGTGAAGTCCATCTCCTTGCCGCCTACGATGGCTGCCTGGTCTGCCAGGTCAGCAGGCACGACCCAGTCCAAGGTGATGTTGCTAAAGGGTGCCTGTGTGCCCCAACGAGACGGGGTGTTCACGCCATAG
>JAZRUM010000041.1:0-13884 GCA_045652545.1 Faecousia sp.
ACAACGCCCTGCTCAGTGACCTGCAGCTTTGCCTTCTCCTCCTGGCGCTCCAAATAAGCAGCATAAGCGTCAGGATCCTTCTTCTGCAGCTTCTTCAACTGCTGTTCCTTCTTCTTATTGCGCTTGATGTCGTCGCCGCTGAAGGGGTAGATCTTCTTGATGTTTTTTAGGGTAACACTTGCCATACTTTCCGACTCTAAGCATACCGACTCCTCGCATATGCTCTCACCGACGGCCGAGTAAAACAGCCGGGGTATTACGACAGGTCTCCACACTGCCGCACCGTGAGTCTAACGGTTGTTTATTTTTCCTCCTTTTGTGACATAAGACCTCTATTTAGTGGAGTAGATAGCCATATGCCCGGATGGTATAATGATACCATATAAACCCTTTTCCTGCAATGGTTGTTTTTAACAGTTTTTTGGTTTAGATTTTGTATATTTTGCTGGTACTACGTCAATTTCCAGCAATCTGCTCCCTCTTTCTCCAGCGTAGCAGAATAATAGGTTTCCATTGCCTTTTCCAGATAGGCAACATCCTTTACGCCGGCGGTTTCATAGCACGAGTGCATTGCCAGTTGGGCAAGTCCAATATCTGCTGTGGGCACCGACACTTGAGAAAGAGAAATGCAACCCAACGTAGAACCGCCGGGGATATCTGCACGGTTATAATAGGTCTGCACCGGCACACCTGCCTTTTTACATACGCTACGCAGCACTGCGGCTGAGAAGCCGTCGGTAGTATAGCGCATATTGGCATTGAATTTTAGTACCACGCCACCATTTACCACCGGTGCGTTATTGGCATCGGCATATTCCGGATGGTTGGGATGCACTGCGTGGGCATTATCCGCAGACAGCATAAAGGAATTGGCCAAGAGTCTTCTTGCTTCCAACTGCATAGCCTCACAAATACCATCCACCGTAGTCTGCAACAGTGTGGATGCGGCGCCCTGTACCGAAGAAGATCCTACCTCCTCGCTGTCAAAGACGCACAGAACGGGGATCATCGCACTTTCCTGCGCCTGAAGGAAACCTTGCGTGCAGCACCATGCACACATAAGATCGTCCAGTGCAGCGGCGGAGATATATTCCTCCTCTACGCCCCAAATGCTTGCCTTCTGGCGCACATACAGATACAGGTCGTGTCCGAGGATCTTGCCCCCGGCAAGATCTTGCAAAAGGATATCCAGCTTTCCTTTGGCGTTTTCGCCGCCTACAAGGGGCAGCGTATCCACTGCAGGATTCCAGCTGTAGCCTTCATTGGCTTTGCGGTTCATGTGGATAGCCACATTGGGTATCAACAGCAGATCCCGGTCAATGTCCACGAGACGGCTTTCGATCCCCTTTTGAGTTTCTACCAATACTCTGCCTGCAACGGACAGAGGCCTGTCCAACCAAGGCGTGATCAGCATTCCACCATACTTTTCCGTAAAAAGGCGGGTGTATTTTCCGGTAAGCTCTCCGTTTTCCTTCAGCTTAAAAGTAGGGCGGTCAGAATGGCTGGCACTAAACAAAAAGCCTTTGGGGGCAACCGCAGGCATGCGGAAAGCAATCAGCGCGCTGCCACCTCGTGTCAAATAATATTTGCCGCCGGGGACCAAGTCCCAACACGCTTGTTCACAAATTCGGGTATAACCTTGCTGTTCCAACCGGTCAACCAGTGCACTTACTGCGTGGTAAACACTGTGTGCGGCATCCAGAAAACCTCTCAGTTTTTCCATAAAAATACCTCCGTCTGGGATTTTGGATATTTTACATCATTTACCCAAGGCAGTCAACTGCACAGGCTTTGACGAAACTTGTCGTTTTTTGCGTAATTTGTTCTTAGTTTTTCGTTTTTTATACCGTTTTTGTCGTTTTAAGTCGAGCGATTGTTGCGTTTTCTCCCTTGCAAATTCCTTCGTATTATGCTAGATTATAGGTGTCGCAAGAAATCAGCTACAAGCTGTTTTGGTAACTGCTGATAAAATCGACAAGAATTAGCGGCGCGAGGTTTTGGCCCGGATCAAAGTTTGGAAAGCGCAGGAATACTTTGTGTATTTTAAGCTTTATAAACTACAGAGGCGGGACAAAATATCCGTCAATAATCGCAGACGATTTTGTCAGCAGTTGCCTCAAAAAGGGGGATCGATTCTTTTTATGTCAGGAGAGGAGCTTATGGACAATCATACAACAGTTATCATCGCAGACAACGCAGAGGAATTTTGCACCAATCTTACCAGCGCCCTGAAACGTGCCGATGGTTTTCAGGTAGTGGCTACCGCAAACGATGGAGAGCAGGCCATTCGTTTGGTAAATGAACGAACGCCGGATGTGCTGGTTTTGGATCTGATGCTCGCTAAGCAAGATGGCTTGAGTGTGCTCAAAGCAATCGCAAACATGGAACGCAAACCGGTGACACTTGCTACATCCAGATTTGTTACTGATTATGTTGCATCCGCAGCTGCTAACCTGGGCGTTCGCTATCTGATGCTCAAGCCATGTGATATGAGCGCTTTGGTGGAGCGTTTGGAAGAGATCCGCAACGAAGGAAAACAAATTCGCAGTTCCGCAAAACGCAATATGTCTAACAGCATTGAATCTATGGTCACCAGCATCATCCACGAAATTGGTGTTCCTGCACACATCAAAGGGTATCAATATCTGCGAGAGGCAATTATTATTGCTGTAGGAGATATGGATGTGATCAATGCCATTACCAAAGTACTGTATCCACAAGTGGCAAAGACGTTCCAAACCACACCTTCCCGGGTGGAGAGAGCCATCCGCCACGCCATCGAAGTAGCCTGGGATCGTGGTGATCTGGATACCCTGCAAAGATTTTTTGGCTATACAGTCAGCAATACCAAGGGAAAACCCACCAATTCGGAGTTCATTGCCCTCATTGCAGACAAGCTGCAGCTTCAACTAAAAGGCACACAAGTAGCACAATTTTAAATCAATCAACACACACCAGCCCTTGCAGGTGTGTGTTGATTTTTTCGTATTTGCGCAAATTGGAAAATATTTTCCAGATTGACAGCGTGGACAGGTTTTACTATAATAGAATGCGTAAAAACTAACACATTACAGGCTGTGTTTACAGCCGAAAGGAGCTTACTATGAACGAATTGCAGAAACAAATCAGCCAAATCGGTATTGTTCCTGTAATCAAGCTGAATAACCCCAGCCGGGACGCCAAGCCCTTGGCTGACGCTCTGTGCGCAGGCGGTGTGCCGGTTGCAGAGGTCACCTTCCGGGCCGCAGGCGCTGCCGAAGCCATCGCCATCATGTGCCAGGCGCACCCGGAGATGCTGGTAGGCGCCGGCACTGTCCTGACTGAGCAACAGGTAGATGAAGCCGTTGCTGCCGGTGCAAAATACATCGTCACCCCCGGTCTGGACATTGACATTGTCAAGTACTGTCAGAAAAAGGGCATTACCGTTTTCCCCGGCTGCACAACTCCCACTGATTACCACGCCGCCTACCGGCTGGGTCTTGAGGTCCTCAAGTTTTTCCCCGCTGAGCAGTCCGGCGGTCTGGACAAAATCAAGGCAATGTCCGCCCCCTTCCCCATGTTCAAGGTCATGCCTACCGGCGGCATCAGCCTGAAGAATCTGGCTACCTACGCAGCCAACCCGGTAATCTGCGCCTGCGGCGGCAGCTACATGGTCACCGCTGATCTGATCGATAACGGCAAATGGGAGGAAATCACCGACCTGTGCCGCAAGTCTGTTGAAATTATTAAGGAGGCAAGAAGCTAATGGAAGAGAACAAGGATCTTATCCCCGAAGAAGAGGATTCTATCATTACCTTTGTGGACGAAGACGGCGCAGAAGTACGCTTTGAATATCTGGATTGCATCGAATACGAGGGCAAAGAATATCTGTGCCTGCTGCCCGAGGATGAGAACAACAACGAAGTTGTTATTCTGGAAATCGAGCCCGTCGACGAAGAAAACGAAAACTATCTGGCTGTAGAGGATGAGCAGATCTTAGATGCTGTTTACGCCATCTTCAAGGACCGTTTTAAGGATATCCTCACATTTGAAGACTAAATAAAAAGGAGAGGTTTTATGACCTCTCCTTTTTTTGCGCAAACTTAGAAATTCTCCTTGCAGGTTTCGCAATTCTTGCAGTTGCCATGTGCTTTCATCTGCAGCTCCTGGCTTTTGATGCTGACGGTCGTGCAAGGGGGCACAGACTTGGTAATAAATGCAGATGCGCCAATAACACAACCCTGTCCAATGACCGTTTCACCGCCCAGAATGGAAGCGTTGGCATAAATGGTCACGTTGTCCTCGATAGTGGGGTGACGACGCTTGCCACGCAAGCTCTGTCCGCCCCGGGTGGAAAGGCCGCCCAAGGTTACGCCCTGATAGATCTTTACATTTTCACCGATTACCGTGGTCTCACCCACAACAATGCCAGTTCCGTGATCAATGAAAAAATATTTTCCCACAGTCGCGCCCGGGTGGATATCGATACCGGTAATGCTATGTGCATATTCCGTCATAATTCTGGGAATCATGGGTACATTAAGGGTATAGAGCTCATGAGCCAGCCGATAGACGGTAATGGCAAACAAACCGGGATAGGAGAAGATCACTTCCGCCATACCGGTGGCTGCCGGGTCTCCGTCATAGGCAGCCTGCAGATCCGTCTGCACCATGGCGCGCACATAAGGAATCCGTCCCAGGAATTCCAGACACACCTGACGGGCATCTGCTTCATTTCGCTCATTTGCCCGGAACACCAAACCGATTTGCTGACTGAGGTTGTACATCACATCCTCAATAAGCATAGAAAGATTGTGCTTTGCATTGTACGTCCGGTAATTCTTTTCCCGGAAATAGCCGGGAAATACAATACGGCGCAGCTTTTCGATAAGGTCAATAATTGTATCCTTATCCGGCTGCGCCGCCTGCTCCAATTTGTCAATATCGCGGCCGCCGGAATAATCCTCCAAAATGGTATCCACCACTGCTTCAATCTGCTGTTCAATGGAATACATGGCTTCTCCCCCTTTACTTTCTTGTTTTATACCATAATGTTTTTCAGTTGTCAACATTGACAAGGCAGGCGCACTGCCTTATAATTTCAGTATATTGTCACCGGAGGTGCTGTTATGTCCTTATATACATCTGCACAACAGTTGATCGGCAACACGCCCCTGTTGATGCTGAATAATCTTGCTGAGCAGAAACAACTGTCCGCCACACTGCTGGGCAAGCTGGAAGGTTGGAATCCTGCCGGATCTGTAAAGGATCGAGTGGCTCTTGCTATGATCGAGGATGCGGAAGGCAAGGGTCTCCTAAAACCCGGCAGCACCATCATTGAGCCTACCTCCGGCAACACCGGCATCGGACTTGCCAGTGTCGCTGCCTGCAAAGGCTACCGCACCGTCATCGTCATGCCCGATTCCATGAGCATGGAACGCAGACTGTTAATGGGCGCATACGGTGCGCAGCTGGTATTGACCCCCGGTGCCGAAGGCATGACCGGTGCGATCAAAAAAGCACAGCAATTAGCAGCAGAGATCCCGGATAGCTTTATTCCGGCACAGTTCGACAACCCCGCCAATCCTGCAGCTCATGCGGCTTCCACAGGCCCGGAGATCTGGGATGATACCCAGGGCAAGGTAGATATCTTTGTTGCAGGTGTGGGAACAGGTGGAACACTGACGGGCGTCGGAAAATACCTGAAACAGCAAAACCCCAACATTCAGATCGTGGCAGTGGAACCTGCAGGTTCTCCCCTTCTGTCCAAGGGGCTGACCGGTTCTCACGGTCTTCAAGGAATCGGCGCCAATTTTATCCCTTCTGTACTGGATACCGACATGTATGACGAGGTAATTACCGTCACAGAATCCGACGCTTACGCTGCCGGACGACTGATGGGAATTACAGAAGGTATTCTGGTTGGCATTTCCTCCGGTGCGGCGCTGCACGCCGCCATATCCGTTGCAAAACGTCCGGAAAATGCAGGCAAGCAGATCGTTGTTCTGTTGCCGGATTCCGGTGACCGATATCTGTCCACACCCATGTATCAGGCATAATGCATCACGATAGATGCAAAAACACCATAGATTCACAAATGTGAATCTATGGTGTTTTTTACGTTAAAAACCACGGCTGCTGCCGCCGCCTCCTGAGCGACCGCCACCTCCGCTGAAGCCGCCTCCACCGATGCCGCCTCCGCCACTAAAACCGCCGAAGCCGCCGCCAAAGCCGCCTCTACCGGTAGGAAAATAGCGGATCCGCCGTTTCCCGTTGGAAATTCCCAAGCCGAACAGCAAACAAAAGCCTGAAATATATAAAGCGGTTAACAGACTTTTCAGCACCAGAGCGATGACCACGAACTGCACCGCTTCAACCGCCCAATACACTGCTGTCAGGCGCGGTTTTTTCTTTTTCAGCAAAAATGCGCTGGCCAGATAGCTGGAGATTATGCCGACAACGATACAAATCGTAACGGTGGAAGATACTTCTTCGTCGGCATAAGAAACGGCTGTTTCCCCGGTGATGCTGACACCGTAAACCTCCGCCACAGCCTGCAAAAAGGCGCTGTAGCCGTTTTTGATACCCGCATCAAATTGATCCTCCCGCAGCAAGGGAATGATGTAGGTGTCCTGCATCCTGCCGGTTTTTCCGTCCGGCAGATCCCCTTCCAAACCGTAGCCCACTTCCACACGGAACTGTCGGTCCTCCACTGCGCAAAGCAGCAACACGCCGTTATTCTTTTCCCCGTCACCAATGCCCCACTGACGGAACAGCTGTGTGGCATATTCCTCCAGTGATTCTCCCTCCAAGGAGGGGATGGTTACCACCACGATCTGAGCGCCGGTTTTATTTTCCAGTTCCTGATTTGTCTTTAGAATATACTGCTCGGTATCCTCGGACAGCACCTGCGCGCCATCGTAGACATAGAAGGTTTCATTTGGCGATACCACCGCCGACACCGGGCACAATAACGCCCCCATGCAGCATAACGCCACCAAAAGCGCCAGCCATTTCCCCGTTTTCATAGGCATTTAGAACGCTACATCAGGCACATCCTGAGCACCGTCGGATGCCCGGAAATAATCCTTCTGGGTAAAGCCGAAAATGCCTGCCACCAGACTGGTGGGGAACTTGCGGATGGCGGTATTGTAGCTTTGCACCGCATCGTTATAATCCCGTCTTGCCACCGCGATCCGGTTTTCTGTGCCGGCCAGCTCATCGGCAAGCTGCGCAAAGTTGGCAGAAGCCTTCAGATCCGGGTAGTTTTCCACTACCACCAGCAAATTGTTCAAGGCAGTGGTCAGCGCACTGTCTGCCGCAGCCTTTTCCTCTACAGTGGATGCCCCTGCCAAATTTGCCCGGGCCTGGGTTACGCTGTCAATCGCTTCTTGCTCGTGGGCAGCATATCCCTTTACAGTGCTGACCAAATTAGGAATCAAGTCCGCCCGGCGCTGGAGGTTGGTGTCAATATTGGCAAGTGCGGCATCTACTTTGGCTTCCATAGAAACCAAATTGTTATTCGCTGAAATCAGCGCAATGCCCAAAAGCACAATCACGCCCACAACAATCGCAATGATAATTCCTTTTTTCATAGTTGCCTCCTTTTGCATACTTTGTGCAAATTTTGTTATTTATATTATACAACTGATTTTTTCATTTTGCAACGGGCACTTGACAGCCAATTGCTGCCCGGAAAAAACACCAGCAAAGCGCAACGCTTCGCTGGTGTTTTTCTCAATCTTCACATCTTGTAATTTTTGCGCCCAGGGCAGTCAGTTTCTGCACGATGCTCTCATAACCACGCTCTACAAAGTGGGCATTGCGCACAACCGTTGTTCCCTCTGCTGCCAGTCCGGCAATAATCAATGCCGCACCTGCCCGCAAGTCCTTTGCTTCCACTACTGTACCGCGGAGTTTTTCCACGCCACTGACAACAGCTGTCTTACCATTGATTGCAATATCCGCCCCCATATTCATCAGCTCTGAACAATAGCCAAAGAAACGGGTCTCGTACACATTCTCTGTGAGTCGGCTGATGCCACTCGCCAAAGCCATACACACACAGATCTGTGCCTGCATATCCGTGGGGAAGCCGGGATACGGACGAGTCTTGACCGTAGTATACCGTAGCTGACCATCCGACTGGATCCGGATAGCATCGTCATAATTAATAACCCGGGCGCCCATTTCCTGCAGCTTGGATGTAATGCAGTCCATGTGCTTAGGGATCACATTCTTCACCAACACATTACCACCAACAGCCGTAACAGCTGCAAGATATGTGCCTGCCTCAATCTGGTCAGGGATGATTGCATATGTACCACTATTCAGCTTTTCCACACCCCGGATCTTCACCGTATCTGTACCGGCACCGGAGATCCGTGCACCCATGGTGTTCAGGAAGTTGGCCAGGTCAACGATATGGGGTTCTTTCGCTGCATTTTCAATGACCGTCTGACCGGGGAGCAAGACAGCTGCCATCATAATATTAACAGTAGCGCCAACGCTGACTACGTCAAGGCTGATCCGATTGCCCTGCAGTCCACCGGGGCCGGGTTGGATATTGACGTAATCTTCCGTTTCTTCCACATCAGCACCTAAAGCACGGAAGCCTTTAATATGCTGATCAATGGGACGGGACGCAAAATTACAGCCACCGGGCAGCGCCACATTGGCTCTGCCAAAACGGCTCATCAACGCACCCATCAAGTAATAGCTGGCTCGCATTTTGCACACCAGCTCTGGGTTGGGAGTAGTTTTTGTAATGTTAGTGCAATCCAGCACCACCACACCCGGTTCCTCATGGGTGATAACTGCACCGATATCCGCCAGGATATCCAGCAGCACTCGCACATCCGAAATGTCCGGAACGTTTTCCACGCGGCATTTTCCTTCTACCAAAAGTGCCGCCGGCAAGATTGCCAACGCAGCATTTTTTGCGCCGCTGACGGTAATCTCACCGGAAAGCAGATTTCCGCCAATTATTTCATATCTAGCCAAGGAAGATCCTCTCCTTGCGAATTATTCATTTAACCTTGTAAATTATAACATACACAGCTAGTTATGTAAAGTATAAATTTATCTACTTTATCGCCGTAATCCTTTAGGATAGTGATTTTTAAGAACATTTCCGTCACCCTTTCCCCAGCCAATGGCATAGCCGTCAGTGGTAACAAGACACCACCCTTTTATCTGTGCCGGCACTGTTTCACCGTGAAGGTATGCCTTCAACTGGGGGCTATCTGAGGGAAAATCCACTGTATTTGCAGCATCCTTCAGCCACAGCGCCAAAGCATGCGCAGGTTCAAACCGGTCTTTTTTTACCTCGCCCAACTCCAAGCCGGGACGCAACACCTTCAACCTGCCGATCTCAGGCATATCTTCCGGTGCCCAGTAAAGGCTTTGTCCAAACAGGATTGCTTTGCCTGCGGGAAGATGGATATTCAGCTGTTTTGCAAGCTCCGTCCATTGCTTCGGCAGAGGTTGGCTGCGGGCAATATCTCCGTCTGTGTCCGCTTCTCCTGCCTTACGCAGTACCGCAGCAAAATGTCCCTCGCCCCGCAGCTTGTGAGGCCACAGACGGAATGCGCCGTTTTCTGTCCGCTCAAACCACGGAGCGTCCATCTCCTCCGGTATAAATTCCGGATGCTGCCGCAAAAAGGATGCAACTGCCATTTCATCCTCCTCCGGTGCGAAGGTACAGGTAGAGTACACCAACCGTCCTCCGGGACGTACCAACGCCGCGCCGGAATGCAAGATCTCTGCCTGCCGATTGGCGCACATCAGTACCGTTTCTTCACTCCAATCCGTAACCGCCGCTTCCTCCTTACGGAACATTCCCTCACCACTGCACGGCGCATCGATCAGCACCCTGTCAAAAAAGCCGGGATAACGTTCCGCCAGCCGTTTGGGATGTTCATTGGTCACCAACGCGTTGGCAACTCCCATCCTCTCAATATTGCGGCTGAGGATCTTTGCCCGTTTTGGGTTTATTTCATTGCACAGAAGAAAGCCTTTACCTGCCATTCTGCCGGCAATCTGGGTTGTCTTTCCTCCCGGGGCCGCACATAGGTCGCAGACGCGCTCCCCCGGTTGGGGATCCAGAAGCGTCACCGGTGCCATGGCACTGGCCTCCTGTAAATAGTATACGCCAGCTTCGTGATATGGGTGCAGACCGGGCCTTGTCTCCGGGTCATAATAAAAGCCCATAGGCTCCCATGGTACAGGCTCTGTCACAAATGAAAGCGCCGGCAAATCCCCCTTAAGAGGATTGAACCGAAGCGCTACCGCCCGCGGTTTCTCCAGAGATTTCAAAAAAGCCGGATAGTCCTCACCCAGCTGCCTCTGCATTCGTTTCAAAAAAGCTTCCGGAAGCATAGCATTTCCTCACTGTACTTAACGAAATATTTATTATTGTAACACAACCTTCCCTCTTTTTCCACAAAAAAATCGGCACAGGCATTACACCTGTGCCGATTGGATAAACTCTTATTCGTCGTCCTTACGGGCCTCGTCAATAATCTTCTGCTGATTTGCCTTGGGCACTTCCTCGTAGCGAACAAAGCTCAGTGTAAAGGAACCCCGTGCCTGGGTCATTGCACGCAGATCAATGGCATAACTGCTCATCTCCGCCATAGGAACCTCCGCCTCGATGACAGTGTTGCCGTCAGCATCTGGGTTCATGCCCATGGGACGACCGCGACGCTTGCTCAAATCGCCCATCACATCGCCAACATATGCCTCGGGAACAGAAACTGCCAATGCGCCGATAGGCTCCAGCAAAGTGGGCATTGCGTTGGGCATAGCCTCCTTGAATGCAAGGATGGCAGCCAACTTAAATGCCATTTCATTGGAGTCAACAGGGTGATAGGATCCATCGTACAGAACAGCCTTCAGGCCAACCATGGGATAACCTGCCAAAGGACCCTTCTGGACTGCTTCCTGAATACCCTTTTCAACTGCAGGATAAAAATTCTTAGGAACGGAACCGCCGAACACTTCTTCCGCAAAGATCAGGCCATCCTGCTCCTCCTGAGGCTCAAAACGAACCCAAACGTCACCGAACTGGCCGGAACCGCCGGTCTGCTTCTTATGACGGCCATGGGCCTGCACAGTCTTCTTGATCTTCTCACGGTAAGCCACCTTTGCCGGGGACAGCACAGCATCCACACCGAAGCGGCTCTTCAGCTTGGAAACCAGCACATCCAGCTGCTGGTCACCGGTACCGGACAGTACCAGTTGCTTGGTCTCGGCATTGTTCACCAGGCTGAAGGAAGGATCTTCCTCGTTCAGACGGATCAAACCTGCAGTGACCTTTTCTTCCTGACCCTTCGTCTTAGGCGCGATGGCCATGGAGTAGCAAGTGGGGGCATAAGGCAGACCCTTCAGGGAAACCACCTTACGGGGATCGCAAAGCGTATCGCCGGTCTTGACCTTGTCCATCTTGCCAATGGCGCCAATATCGCCGCAGCTAAGCTCCTTGACCTCAGTGGCCTTCTTGCCGCACATGGCGTACAAACGACCCAGTTTCTCCGTTTCACCGGTACGGGCGTTTACCAAGGGGGTGTCAGATGTAATAACGCCGGACAGGACCTTGATATAGGAGTACTTGCCGTACTGATCAGAAACGGTCTTCCATACGAAAGCGGAGGGCACGCCACCGGGAGAAACCACGAATTCCTCGGTAGTACCATCAGCCATTGTCGCCTTGTGATAGTTGCCTTCCACAGGGTTAGGCAGTAAGTCAATAATATGGTCCATCAGCATCAGGCTGCCCAAGCAGGAAACGCCGGAGCCACACAGAACAGGATACAAGGTATGGTCGATGACGCCCTTGTGCATGCCCTTAATCATTTCCGCATAGGTGAAATCCTCGCCACCGAAGAACTTATCCATGAACTCCTCGCTGGTCTCCGCAACGGATTCCTTCAGCGCATCGTTAAACTCGGTAATAACCTCTTCCTTGCCCTCCGGAACCTCAATCTCCACACGCTTCAGGTTCTGCATCTCATAAGCACGCTTATTCAGTACATCGATGATGCCGGTAACCTTGTGGTCTCCATCCCAAATAGGAACCACCACAGGAGCGATCTTGTTGCCGTACTTCTCACGCAGAGCGTTGAAGGTAGCATTGTAATCAGAGTTGTCCTCGTCCACCTTAGAGATATAGATAAAGCGAGGCATATTTCTCTCTTCGCAGTATTTCCATGCTTTCTCAAAGCCAACAGTAATGCCGTCCTTAGCAGAGCAGACCAAAATTGCAGCGTCAGCAGCACGAAGCGCTTCCACAACAGCACCGGAGAAGTGGAAACCGCCGGGAGTGTCCATCAAATTGATTTTGATACCCTTGTACTCCAACGGCACAACAGCTGTAGAAATAGAAATATTGCGCTTGATCTCTTCCGGATCATAGTCGCAGACGGTATTTCCGTCTGCATTTTTACCGATGCGGTCAATGACACCAGTCATATAAAGCAGGCTCTCAGCCAGCGCAGACTTGCCGCTGCCGCTGTGACCCAGCAGACAAATATTACGAATAGAATTTGCAGTGTACATAAGTAGTGAATCTCCTTTCGGGAAAGCTTCTGCCCTCCATTGGTCATCTGTGATGCATCGCATCGCAATAAAGACATTATACACGAAAGAATGTAAAATTTCAATGCTTAATTTGTTAATTTAGTAAGTTTTGTAAATTGTCGAAAAACAGTTGTCCCCGCAAGGAAAACACTCGCATTCACATTTTTCAGTCAGCAGCCGAGTCTTGTCGTGGAAGGTATCGTCCCAGCTGACCGGGAAGACAAGAAAAATAGAACGGCCCCTGTTTTTGCCTCAAAAAGAGCGTATCGCAACTGCGATACGCTCTTTTTATTTGGTTATTAACCGGATTACACCAGCTCGATCACTGCCATTTCAGCAGCATCGCCGCGGCGGGGGCCGGTACGAGTCACTCTGGTGTAGCCGCCGTTGCGGTCAGCATACTTGGGAGCGATCTCCTTGAACAGCTTCTGGACCACATCTTCCTTGGTCACGAAAGCCATAGCTCTGCGGTAAGCAGCCAGGTTACCCTTCTTGCCCAGGGTGATCATCTTCTCCACCACGGGCTGTACTTCCTTAGCACGGTAGAAGGTGGTCTCCATCTTGCCGTTTTCCAGCAGATCGGTGACCTGCTGACGCAGCAGGGCTTTTCTCTGTGCGCTGGTCTTACCCAGCTTACGAGTGCCGAACATAAGCGTTTCCTCCTAATAATCAGTTGTTGCTGCCAGAATCCTCCCTGGCCAGGGACAGACCCATCATTTCCAGCTTCTTCTGCACTTCGTCCAGGGACTTCTTGCCCATGTTACGAACCTTCATCATATCCTCATCGGTCTTGCTGATCAGATCAGCAACGGTGTTGATATTGGCTCGCTTCAGGCAGTTGAAGCTACGGACGGACAGATCCAGCTCATCGATGGTCATGGACAGCTTGGCGTCGGGACGATCGGGCGTCTTCTCCACAACGGTGGAGCGTGCGCTGACAGTATCAGACAGGTTGGTGAACACCGTCATGTGATCGGAAAGGATCTTAGCACCCAAGGACACAGCGTCCTTGGCAGAGATCGTAGAATCGGTCCAGACCTCCAGGGTCAGCTTGTCGAAGTCGGTCTTGTCGCCGACACGGGTAGGCTCCACCGTATAGTTGACCTTCTTAACAGGCATATAGATGGAGTCAATGGGAATCACACCGATCACAGTCTGAGCGGTCTTGTTCTCGTTAGCGGGAACATAGCCGCGGCCATGGCTGATGGTGATCTCCATGTTCAGGCTGGCGTCGGGACCCAGAGTGGCAATGTGCAGATCCGGATTCAGGATCTCCACCTCGCCGTCCGCCTTGATGTCACCGGCGCAGATTTCACCTTCGCCGTT
>JAZRUM010000042.1:0-19169 GCA_045652545.1 Faecousia sp.
CATCTTCTCTTCCTTGCTGAATTTCCTATGTGGTGTACCTTTCTTGCCCATTATTTCACATCCTTTCCAAATTCATTATACTACGAAAAAAGTAGACACCCACACTTTTGTGAGTGTCTACTTTCATTTTACAGGTGCAGCACAGTTTTTGTGCAGGGTGATTTTTTAATTTAGAATTAAGAATTGATAATTGAGAATTATTTTTCAAATTTCAGTTTGTCGGGAAATCCCCTCTTGGTTGTCATTGCGAACCAGTGCGCACACTGGTGTGGCAATCTTCTGTGACATTGCAATTGTTCTTAATATAGGGATTGCCACGTCGCTTCGCGCCTCGCAATGACAGCAAATTTAAAAACAGATCACTAAACCGGGATCTGCCCTTATTCCTTAATAAGCGCATTTTCCATAGTTCTGCCTAAGCTGTAGTAAAATACGCTGTCCCGGGAAGGCGTAAGACCTGTCAGCAGTCCCCGGGTCGCATACACCGCATAACTGCGGAACAAAATGGGGCAAACACGTCCATCGTCCGCTACCCGCTTATGGAGGGTATAGTAGTTACCGTGGTTTGCCAGCGCCTCTGTGCAAAGGGTGTTCAAGGCAACATCGCTGATTGCGCCGAAGTTCAATGCTCCCTTGCTGGCAAAAAATGCGCTCAAGTCCATGTTGGGCGACAGTTTCGTCTGCCCCAAATATAAATCAAATTCTTTCCTCTTCAGTGCTTTTTCACAATTACTGGTGCTTTTTTCCGAAAGGGTGACCTTCAAGCCACCGGCTTCCAGCATCTTGGCAATATCCCGTGCCACCCGCAAACGCAAGGTATCATCCTTATTCACCAGCAGTACGATCTCTGCCTTTTCCTTGCGGGCATCTGTTACCGCTTGTTTAAATTTTTCTCCGCCGTCATACACATACTTAGACGCCAGATTGCTGCTGTAATAGGGAGATTGGGGAGATGCCGGCAAGGTTACGCTCCGGGCAAAGCCCCGGTAGTAGCTGTCTGCCAGGGTGTCCCGGTCAATGGCAAAGGTCAGTGCTGAGCGAACCTCTTCGTTGGAAAACACCTCGCTGTCCATATTGCAGGACAGATACAAAAAGATTCCGCTTTCGCAGTCCCACAGCTCGTAGTCACACCGGTAATCTGCATACCGGTCGGAGCCGGGATCTGCACACACAAGGCTTAGGCCTTCAAATTCAAAAGCATCCCGAATGCCCGCTGCAGACTGGGCAGGCTCCAATGTAATGGCCGGTGCGGTAACGACCAGTTCTGTATCACACCACCACTTGGCATTGCGCCGCAATATGGGATTTTGAGTGCTGGCATCCAAATAATAAGGGCCTGTTCCCATGGGCATAGGCGCTTGCAGCTCCGTTTGCTTAACAATGGGAATATCCAAAATCAGGGGCAGCTCCTCCATTGGGGTGTCTGTAGTCACCGTAATGCCCCCGTCATCGGACACGCGGATGCCGGTAATGTGGTTAAATCGCCCACCGTAGTATACACTTTCCTTAGCCGCCAACAAGCTTGCCACCACATCCGCCGCTGTCAACGCCATGCCGTCGGCAAAGGTTGCGCCCACAATATAAAAAGTATAGGTTTTCATATCCTGAGAGACCCGGTAGTTTTTGCACAGCTGGGGCTCAATGTTGTAGTTTCTGTCCACAGCAAATAAGCTCTGATACAGCAGTGTAAACAGTGCCCGGTTTGTAAAGTCCGTGCAGGTATAGGGGTTCATGGACCGGTCCGGATAGTAGGTCAATTTAAGAGCTTGGGCGGACTCCTCTTTATCCGGTGTAATTACCGGACCGGTGTAGTCCTCATCCCAGGTAAGACCTGCTCCCGTGGGGGTGTAGGGCTCGTCTTCTGTATTACAGCCACTGAGCATACCTGCAAGCAGCAGACTGATGAGCAATATGGAAATAAATTTTTTCATGCGTCTGCCTCCTTGCATACGATAATTGCGCCTTGACTGCCCCGGTTACCGCCGGTGACCCGATGGGACCAGAACCGGTGGCACTGGCAAGCAGTGCAATCTTCGCAGATATCAATGTGTTTCACACCGATTTCTTTCAGCGCCAGTGCATTGATTTCTTTTAGGTTTACATAATACTTTTCGCCCTTTTGGGTGATATGGTTTTTCGCAGCTGCGCCATAGGCTTTTTCCAAAGCCTCCGGCACATCGGCATCGGTTTCAAAACAGCACTGGGCAATGTTGGGACCAATGGCTGCGTAGATGTTTTCAGGGCGGCAACCGTAGGCATCTATCATAGCCTGTGCGGTTTTTCCTGCGATTTTCGCAGCCGTGCCCCGCCAGCCTGCGTGGGCTGCGCCCACTGCGCCGGTGACCGGATCCCACAGCAAAACAGGCGTGCAGTCGGCGGTGAAAATTGCCAATGCCGTTCCCGGTTCCTTGGTGATCAGCGCATCGCACTCGGGGTAGTTATGGTTGTCAAACCCCCGGGCATCTGCCCTTGTGACCTGCCGTACGATGTCCGAATGGGTCTGCCGGGTAAGCACCAGCTTTTCCGGAGCAAAGTCCAGTGCCCTTCCAAGAATACAGAAATTCTGCGTCACATTTTCCGCAGTGTCTCCCCGGTTCCAGCCTAAATTCAAAGAGGAAAAAACACCGGTACTGACACCGCCCAGCCGGGTGGTGAAACAGTGGGGCACACCGATTCCATCGGCAACTAAATATTCAAGTGTACCAATAGAAACGGTGGTTATTGCCATAATGTCTCCTATTCAAATTCCAGTGTGTCAGGCGGTTGCTCAAATTAAGAATTTAGAATTAAGAATTATGAATTTTAACCATGTCCGAAAATAATTCTTAATTCATAATTATTAATTCTTAATTGAAAAGGCAGTTCGATAAATTGGCCTTTACATAGTTTCTGCCTTGTCTTTTTGCATGCAGCACTTTTTATACTTCTTGCCGCTGCCGCAAGGGCAGGGATCGTTAGGACCTGCCTTCTTGTCGGACTTTACCGGCTGCTTCTTCACAACAGCGTCGGCAGTGCCGGAAGCTGAGATCTCCTTAGCCACCCGGGTACGCTGCACCTGCTGGGCAGGACGCACCTGCATAGCAAACAATCTGCGCACCGTTTCCTCCCGAATGGCGGTGACCATAGCCTCAAACATCTGATAGCCTTCTTCTTTATAGGCGATCACCGGGTCGTGCTGACCGTAGGCACGCAGACCGATGCCTTGCTTCAAATCGTCCATGGCATCGATGTTGTCCATCCAGTACTCGTCCACCACCCGGAGCATGACCACACGCTCCAGCTCACGCATATCGATGGTCTCGTTGCCTCTGACCAAATTCATACCGGCAACGGCAATTTCCTTTTGATGGTAATGCTCCTGTGCCAACGCCAGCAGATCTTCCGTTAATTCTTCTGCAGAAGGCATGGTTTCCGGAGCATATGCGCCCTTAGCAAAGAACAATCCTTCAAATTTCTGCAGCACAGCAGACAGCGAGGTTTCGTCTACGATGCCGCCAAACTCGCTGAGGGCATCGGAAACGGTGCTCTCCACCAAACCGGCAAGCATGTTCATCACACTGGCGCGCAAATCCTCTCCGTCCAGCACCTTCTGGCGCTGGGCATAGATGACCTCACGCTGGGTATTCATCACGTTATCGTATTCCAGCACGCTCTTTCTTGCCCGGAAATTGCGGCTTTCCACGCTCTTTTGGGCATTTTCCACCGCATTGGACAAAATCTTTGCGTCAATGGGCGTGTCCTCGTCCAGACCCAAAGTGTCCATCATAGCCATAATGCGGTCTGAGGAGAACAGACGCATCAGATCGTCCTGCAAGCTCAGGTAGAACCGGCTTTCGCCCGGGTCGCCCTGACGTCCGGCACGACCACGCAGCTGGTTGTCAATACGACGGGATTCATGCCGCTCCGTACCGATAATAAACAGACCGCCTGCATCGCGGACTTTCTGCGCCTCGTCCACAATGGCATCTTTGTATTTTTTCAGCAGCTTCTTATATGTTTCCCGAACCTGCAGGATCTGGGGGTCATCGGTCTCGGAATAAGCGTCTGCCTCCACCAACAGCTCCTCCGGCAGATCCATTTTGGAAAGTTCTGCTTTTGCCAGGAAGTCTGCGTTGCCGCCCAGCATAATATCCGTACCACGACCAGCCATGTTGGTGGCAATGGTCACTGCGCCAAACTTACCGGCCTGGGCAACGATCTGTGCCTCCTGCTCATGGTACTTGGCGTTGAGCACATTATGGGGAACGCCTGCTTTTTTCAGCAATTTGCTGAGAATTTCACTTTTCTCAATGGAAACCGTACCCACCAGCACCGGCTGACCCTTTTCGTGGCACTGACGCACCTGTTCTATGATCGCCCGGAACTTGCCCGCCTCGGTCTTATACACCACATCGCTGTGGTCCAATCGCGCCACCGGCTTGTTGGTGGGGATCTCCACCACATCCAGCATATAAATAGCGGCAAATTCTTCCTCCTCGGTCAAGGCAGTACCGGTCATGCCGGACAGCTTGTCGTACAAACGGAAGAAGTTTTGGAAGGTGATGGTGGCAAGGGTTTTGCTCTCGCCGGCAACGGTAACACGCTCTTTGGCCTCGATGGCTTGGTGCAAACCCTCATTGTAGCGTCTGCCGTACATCAGTCGTCCGGTGAATTCGTCAACGATGATGATCTCGCCGTCTTTCACCACATAGTCAATGTCCTTTTTCATCAGACCCCGGGCCTTCATGGCCTGGTTCAGATGATGAGAAAGGGTGGCATTTTCCGGATCCGCCAGGTTTTCCACGCCAAAGTATTTTTCTGCCTTAGCGATACCCTCGGCTGTGAGAGAAACGGTCCGGGATTTTTCATCCACAAAGTAATCACAGTCGTAATCGTCGTGAACCTCTTTGTCCTCGGTCTTGGCAAATACCTGCTTGCGCAGACCGGACACAAAGTAGTCCGCCATTTCGTACAGTTTGGAAGAATCCTCGCCTTTGCCGGAGATGATCAGCGGTGTTCTTGCCTCGTCGATCAAAATGGAGTCCACCTCGTCCACGATGGCAAAGGCATGTCCACGCTGAACAAGCTCTTGCTTGTAGGTGGCCATGTTATCTCTCAGATAATCAAAGCCCAATTCATTGTTGGTGCAGTAGGTAATATCTGCCCCATAGGCCTCCCGACGCTGCGCAGGCTGCATTCCGGGAATGATCAGACCGATGCTAAGGCCCATGTATCGATAAACCTTGCCCATCCACTCAGACTGGTATTTCGCCAGATAATCGTTGACAGTAACCACATGGACACCTCTGCCTGCCAATGCGTTGAGATAGCAGGGGAGGATCGCCACCAGCGTCTTACCTTCGCCGGTCTTCATTTCCGCAATACGGCCCTGATGCAATATAATGCCGCCGATCAACTGCACCGGGTAAGGACGCATGCCCAGCACCCGGTCCGCCGCCTCACGGATGGCAGCAAACGCCTCCGGCAACAGCTCATCCAACGTTTCGCCCTGTGCCAGCCGCGCTTTAAATTCTGCGGTCTTTCCCCGGAGGGTTTCCTCAGACATCGCCTTATATTCTTCCTCCAGGGACAATATCTTGTCCACTGTGGGTTGGATCTTTTTCAGCTCCCGCCCAGAACGGGTTCCGAAGAGTTTTGTGAGCAATCCCATTGCATACGGTCTCCTTGCGTATAGTTTTGACCATTATATCACAGTTTGATAAAAAATAATAGACTTTTTTGTGAATAGCTTCTGTGGATATTCCCATTATTTCCTCATGCAAGGACCCTTTCCCGGGTGCAAGTTTTTATTGACAGTCACGCTCTGCTGTGATAAACTTTCCTTAAATTAAATAGCTGTTTGATAGAGGTGCGTCGTATCATCAGTACCGCGTTCGGGAGACCTTCGCAGGGTTGTGTTCGCAGGGAAAGGGACCGTCGCCGAAGAGAGCTGAGGCGAAAAGCTTTTCTGGGCAGGCAAATAAGATTTGTCTGACTGTCGCTTTTGCGGAGTGCTATCAATCATACGGGAGAAAACTGCGATCTGTGCTTTTTCTGCCGTTATGGATGGCCGATGCTTACATCGGCTGTTTTTATTGCAGAAAGGAAATAAAATAATGAAAACACAAACGATTTTTGAAGGTGCGGCCAGTGCGCTGATCACACCCCTGACCGCCAACGGCGTAGACTATCCTGCGCTGGAACGGCTTATTAACTGGCAGTTGGAAAAAGGGATCGACGCATTGGTGATTTGCGGCACCACCGGTGAGAGCTCTACTCTGACCGACGAGGAACACCGTCAGGTTTTGCAGTTTGCTTTGGACGTGGTAAAGGGCAGAGTTCCCATGATTGCCGGTACCGGCTCTAACGATGCCGCTTATGCCATTGATCTGACCCGTTTTGCCTGTGAAATCGGCTATGACGCAGTGCTTCTGGTCTCTCCTTACTATAATAAGACTACCCAGAACGGACTGGTGGCTATGTTTACAGCCATTGCTGATGCTTCCACCAAGCCGGTGATCCTGTACAACGTACCTTCCCGGACCGGTGTGAACATTACCCCTGCAACCTATGCCAAGCTGGCTGACCACCCTCAGATCTGCGCCATTAAAGAAGCCGGCGGCGATATCTCTCAGGTGGTGGAAACCGCTGCATTGGTAGGGGACAAGCTGGATATTTACGCCGGCAACGACGACCAGATCGTGCCCATTATCGCTTGCGGCGGCAAGGGTGTGATCTCTGTGCTGTCCAATGTGGTGCCTGCTGAAACCTCTGACCTTTGCCACAAAGCGCTGTCCGGAGATTTTGCCGGCGCTATGCAGCTGCAAAAGAAGTATCTGCCTTTAACCAATGCGCTGTTCAGCGAGGTAAATCCCATCCCCGCAAAGGCCGCTATGGCTGCTATGGGTTTCTGTGAGAATTATCTGCGGCTGCCGCTGGTGCCTATGGAGCCTGCGCACGCAGAGCATCTGCTGGCATGTATGCAGGAAGTTGGCGTGGAGGTGAAGGTATGATTCGTCTTGGAATCGTTGGCTACGGAAATCTTGCCCGGGGCGTGGAGTGTTCCATCCGGCAGAATCCGGATATGACTTTGGCGGCGGTATTTACCCGCAGAGCACCGGAAACCGTAAAGATCCTGACCCCGGATGTGCCTGTGCTGCCCATCAGCGAAGCGCCCAATTGGAAAAATAAGATCGACGTTCTGCTGCTGTGTGGCGGCAGCGCTAAGGATCTTCCTCAGATGACCCCGGAATTTGCCCGGGATTTCCATGTGATCGACAGCTTTGATACCCATGCGGATATTCCGGCACACTTTGCCCGGGTAGACGCTGCCGCAAAAAAATCCCAGCATATCGCCATTATCTCCACCGGTTGGGATCCGGGCCTGTTCTCTTTGAACCGGCTATACGCCAGCGCATTTTTGCCCCAAGGTGAAACCTATACGTTCTGGGGCAAGGGCGTCAGCCAGGGACATTCCGATGCCGTGCGTCGGATACCCGGTGTGGCAGACTGCCGCCAGTACACCATTCCGGTGGAAGCTGCATTGGAGCGGGTACGCAAGGGTGAAAATCCGCAGCTTTCCACCCGGGAAAAGCACACCCGTTACTGCTACGTCGTGGCAGAAGAAGGCGCTGACCGGGATCAGATCACCCGGCAGATCAAAACCATGCCCAATTACTTTGCAGATTACGATACCACTGTGGAATTTATCACCCAGGAACAAATGGATACCCAGCACGCAGGTCTGCCCCACGGCGGCAGTGTGATTCGCAGCGGCGTCACCGGCTGGAACGGAGAAAGCCGCCAAACCATCGAATACAAGCTGACGCTGGATTCCAATCCCCAGTTTACCTCCAGCGTTCTGGTAGCCTGTGCCAGAGCTGCCATGAAAATGCACCAGCGGGGCATTACCGGCTGCCAGAGCGTTTTTGACATTCCTCCGGCAGATCTGTGCAATCTCTCCCGGGAGGAAATGCTGGCGCACATGCTATAAATAAAGAGGAACCGCTATGTTATATGAAAATCTTGCAGTAAACGCTGCAGGTCACCTGACTTTTTCCGGCTATGATACCGTGGAGCTGGCCCAGCAATACGGAACACCGGTCATGGTCATGGACGAAGCAAAGATCCGCAGCCGCTGCCGGGCGTATCGACAGGCAATGGAACAGTATCTCCCTGCCGGTTCTCACCCCTTGTATGCCAGCAAAGCGCTGAGCATCCGACGGATCTACCAGATCATGAGCGAAGAGAACATGGGTGTGGATGTGGTATCCGTAGGAGAGCTGTACACCGCTGCCCGGGCAGGTTTTTCCATGGAAAATGCCTATTTCCACGGCAACAGCAAGACAGATAAGGATATCTGCTTTGCTATGGAGCAGGGCATCGGCTGCTTTGTTTGCGACAACGCCCAGGAGCTGGAATCCATTGACCGGGAGGCGGGTCGCCGACAGCTGCGGCAAAAGGTACTGCTGCGTCTGACCCCGGGCATTGATCCTCACACCCACGAAAAGATCAACACCGGTCGCATCGACTCTAAATTCGGCGCGGCGGTGGAGACCGGACAGGCAGAAGAGCTGGTGGTTCTGGCCCTTTCTTTGAAAAATATAGAGCTGCTGGGCTATCACTGCCATATTGGCTCTCAGATCTTTGACCACACGCCTTTCTGCGACGCTGCTGTGCTGATGCTGGAATTTGCCGCGCAAATGAAACAAAAGCACGGATATTTCCCGCGTTATGTAAACCTGGGCGGCGGTATGGGTGTGCCTTACGTTGCTGCCGACGGAAGCATCGATTATGCACAAAACATCGCCCGCATCGGACAGCTGATCCACAGCACCTGCCAGCGGCTGGATATTACCCCTCCGGCAATTCTCATGGAGCCGGGTCGCAGCATCGTTGCCGACGCAGGCATCACCCTCTACAGTGTTGCCGGCATTAAGCAGATCCCCGGTTTTAAAAATTACGTGGCAGTGGATGGCGGTATGACGGACAATCCCCGTTACACCCTTTACGAAGCCAGGTACACAGTACACAACGCCAGCCGTACCAATGCGCCCGCAGAGCTTTTGTGGACCGTTGCAGGCTGCTGCTGTGAAAGCGGCGATCTTCTGCAAGAGGATGTGCCACTGCCCACGCCCCAAAAAGGGGATGTTCTGGCAGTGCTGACCACCGGCGCGTATAACTACTCTATGGCATCCAACTACAACCGGGTTCCCAGACCCCCTGTTGTGCTGTTGGGCCCCGACGGTCCGTACACCGCAGTCAGAAGAGAAACCCTGGACGACATTTTGCTGTGCGATCTATAACGCAACGCCTTTCCGGCAGCCGCAATGGCTGCCGGAAATTTCTTAATAATTTGGGATTTTATACTTTGGAAAAAGACACATTTTCACAGGAAATGTATCTTGTAATAAGACCGTGTTTTTGCTATACTATAGATACGTTTTCCGTGTTTTTTGCGCATTTTTTCCAAAAGGAGAAACTTTTATGAGAATTGCTCATTTTTTGAATAAAGGTTGGACATTTAACGGTCCGGAAGGATCTTTTCAGCAGGTGGACATTCCCCACACCTGGAATGCCCTTGACGGACAGGACGGCGGCAACGACTACCATCGGGGCGCTTGCACCTACGAAAAGAAATTCTCTGCCCCGGAATTTGACCCTGAAACCCAGCGGGTCTATCTGGAATTTGCCGGTGTCAACGCCTCTGCCAAAGTAACCCTCAACGGCACCGAATGTATGGCGCATGACGGCGGTTATTCCACCTTCCGCGGTGACGTTACCGGACTGCTGCAAGAAGAAAACACACTTACCGTAACAGTAGACAATTCCGTCAACGACCGGGTGTACCCCCAGAAAGCAGACTTTACATTTTACGGCGGCATTTACCGGGATGTAAAACTGGTGGTTTTGAACAAATTCCATTTTGATATGGACTATTATGGCGGTCCGGGCATTGCGGTGACCCCCACAGTGGAAGGCACAACCGGCAAGGTGCAGGTGCGCACATGGCACAACGGGCAAAACGCCACCGTATCCGTGAGTCTGTTGGACGCTGACGGAGCTGTGGTTGCAGCAGGGGAGGGCACAGATGCCCACTTGACCGTTGAAAACCCCCACCTTTGGGACGGTGTGGACGACCCCTACCTGTACCGCTGCAAGGCAACGCTTTTGGTAGACGGACAGGCTGTGGATGCTGTGGAGTGTCCGTTCGGCATCCGTTCTTTCCGTTTTGACCCACAGAAAGGATTTTTTCTGAACAACAGATCTTACCCGCTTCAGGGTGTTTCCCGTCATCAGGACCGCAAAGGGATTGGCAACGCCCTGACAAAAGCCCACCACGACGAGGATATGGCGCTGATCCGGGAAATGGGTGTAAATACCATCCGCCTTGCCCACTATCAGCACGACCAGTATTTTTATGATCTTTGCGACAAATACGGCATGGTGGTCTGGGCGGAGATACCCTATATTTCCGAGCATATGCCCCATGGCAGAGAGAATACGGTTTCCCAGATGAAAGAGCTGGTGGTTCAGAATTACAATCACCCCTGCATCGTCACTTGGGGCATCTCCAACGAGATCACCATTTCTACCAAAAACACCAAGGATATGCTGGATAACCACCATATGCTCAACGATCTGGTGCACCGGTTAGACCCCTCCCGTCCCACCACCCTTGCCTGTTATGCGGTGTGCGGACCTTTTAACAAGGTGGCGCACATCACCGATCTGGTTGGTTGGAATTTGTATCTGGGTTGGTATGTTCCGGGTCTGTTCCTGAATGATCTGTGGATTGATTTCTTCCACTGGAAGTACCCCAATCGCTGCCTCGGTTTCTCCGAGTACGGCTGTGAGGGTATGCCCAACCTCCATTCCTCCCACCCCCGTCGGGGCGACCACACCGAGGAATATCAGGCCATCTACCACGAATATATGCTGGAATGCTTTAAAAAACGTCCCTTTATGTGGGCAAATTACGTGTGGAATATGTTTGACTTTGCCGCGGACGCCCGGAATCAGGGCGGTGAGCCGGGCATGAACCACAAAGGTCTCGTGACCTTTGACCGGCAGACCAAAAAGGACAGCTTTTATCTGTACAAGGCCTACTGGAACAAAGAACCTATGGTGCACATAACCGCTAAGCGGTATCAGTACCGCCCGGAAAAAGTGACCACCGTAAAGGTCTACACCAACTGCGAAAGCGTGACCCTTTATGCAAACGGCAAGAAAATTGGCACCAAATCCGGCAAGAATGTGCTGACCTTCCGGGTCGCTCTGGGCAAAAACACAAAAATTGAGGCAGTTGCCGGCAACATCCGGGACGAAGCCACTTTATGCTTTACGCCCAACCCCATCCGCTCCTACAAGCTGAACAAAAAAGTTGCCGGCGGCGGCAACTGGACCTAAGCGGCGCCTCACCGCTGACAATGCGTGCACAGTGCAGCAATATTTATTACCCGTTCTAACAGCTCGGTAACGTAACTGCTATCAAAACTCTATCAAAAGGAGTATAAAAATGAACGAAACCAACGGCATGAACCGTGCCAAATTTTATCAGCTGGCGCTGTTTCCCATGAACAACGGCGCTACCAATGTCTACTTTGTGCTGATCCTTTCCTACATTGCTACCTTTGGCAACAAGGTGCTGGGTCTTGCCATGGTGTTTGCCTCTTTTATGGTCACCGGCATGCGTGTGTTTGATGCCATTACTGACCCGATCATCGGTGCCATCATGGACAAAACCGACGGTAAATTCGGCAAATTCCGTCCTTTTATGGTCATAGGCAACGCTGTGATGGCGGTATCGGTGATCGCCCTGTATATTCTGACTCCCTTAGTGCCTGCAACCAGGATGTGGCTGCGCTATACGCTGTTTATCCTTCTGTATGCAGTATGGGTCATTGGCTACACCTTCCAGACCTCTGTTACCCGCAGCGCCCAATCGGTGCTGACCAACGACCCAAAACAGCGTCCTCTGTTTACAATTTTCAACACCATCGGCAGCCTTGCCGGCATGGGCGCTATGCAGTTTATTGGCCCCATCGTCGCCGGTGACAGCTTTGCCGGCGACTACAACGCCACTTGGTTTGCGATCATGGCCCCCATTGGCATCGCCGTTTCCATTGCTCTGACTATACTGGCAGTAATCGGTATCTGGGAAAAGGACCAGACAAAATATTTTGGACTGGGCGGCAAACAGGAACAGGTAAAAGTCCGTGAGTATTTGGGCATCATCAAAGGAAACAAGCCGCTGCAGCGGCTGATGATCGCCGGCGGCGGCTGCAAGCTGGCGCTGTCTATCGCCACCAACATGACGGTGCTGATTATGCTATATTCCTGTATGATGGGCAATTACGATAATCTTTACCTGCCCATGATGATCGTAGGTTACGTATTTTCCGTGCCTTTCTTCCTGTTGACCGTTCGCACCTCTCAAAAACACGGTCAGAAAAAGTC
This sequence comes from Faecousia sp., assembly GCA_045652545.1. GTDB lineage: Bacteria > Bacillota > Clostridia > Oscillospirales > Oscillospiraceae > Faecousia. Next base: position 12,439 of record JAZRUM010000042.1, read on the forward strand.
CTTGATGACATACGTGGCTGTGGCATTGGTGTGCTATATCGGTGTGCTGGTAATGCTTTTGCTGTGGAAACAAGGTGACCCGGCCTGGAATCTGACCGTCTACTCCGGCAAGCTGTTTGGCGACGGCTTTGCTGTGAATATCAATCTGTATACCCTCTTGTTTGTCCTGTTCTTCGGCATTGGCTACGGCGCTTATTACTCCACTGCGGATATGCCCATTCCCATGGTTGCCGACTGCGCCGACTATGAGACCTACCGTTCCGGCAAATTCATCCCAGGTATTATGGGCACATTGTTCAGCCTTGTGGACAAACTGGTATCCAGCCTTTCCGCTACTGTGGTTTCCATTGCCCTGTTGTTTATCGGTGTCAACGACCTGCCCACCAAAGCCACCGAATACGTCTTGGGTATGAACTGGGTGGTCATCGCCTTGTTCTGCATTGTTCCTATGGCGGCATGGGCGCTGACCTTGATCGCCATGCGCGGTTACGAGCTGGACGGCCAGCGTGTAAAAACCATTCAAGCAGTGAACGCTGCCCGAAAGCAGGCCATCGCAAAGGGCATGAGCCAGGAAGAAGCCTTGTCAAGCATCACTGACGAAACCGTTTCCCAATAAAGATCAACAGGACGTGTTGCAAAAATGTTGCAACGCGTCCTGTTTGTGTAAATTCCAGTTTATCGATCTGTTTCATTATTGATGTAGGGGCGACCATTGTTTAATTTAGGTATGATTGCCCCCGGCAATCATTAATATTTTAGATTCGCTGCGCGGAGCACCACGCCCGTGCAGAGAAACATTACGAATTCGCCCGCAATTTCGGCGCATACGCAACATTGTGCCGCCGGACGAGCAATGCTCGCCCCTACGAGTTCTATCGATAGACAGCTCAATAAATCAGAATTTGAAGATTGTGTGCAAAAAAGCCGCCCAACCGGGCGGCTTTTTTTCGTTGTTGTATCTTAGTACATACCCTGCTGAGCAGCTGCTGCCATAGCAGCAACATCTGCCTCGGGGTTGGGCTTATCTACCACCAGAGATTCGGTGGTCAGCACGGAAGATGCGATAGAAGCGGCATTTTCCAAAGAGGAACGGGTAACCTTGGTGGGGTCAACGATGCCGGCGGCGATCATGTCCACATACTGCTCAGAGTAAGCATTGTAGCCGTAACCGATCTTCTTGGAATTCTTGATCTTCTCATAAACCACGCTGCCATCCACACCGGCATTCTCTGCAATCTGGCGGATGGGAGCCTGCAAAGCGGTAGCGATGATCTTAGCGCCGGTCTTTTCGTCACCGGACAGCTTAGCGATCAGCTTTTCAACAGCAGCGATTGCGTTGACCTGGGCAGTGCCGCCGCCAGCCACGATGCCTTCTTCCACAGCGGCGCGAGTAGCGTTCAGTGCATCCTCAACGCGGAGCTTCTGCTCCTTCATAGCAACCTCGGTCTGTGCGCCGACCTTGATAACCGCAACGCCGCCTGCCAGCTTAGCCAGACGCTCCTGCAGCTTTTCCCGGTCGCAGTCAGAGGTGGTGGTAGCAATGGCAGCGCGGATCTGCTGTGCGCGACCCTTGATCGCCTCGGCATCGCCAGCGCCGTCAACAATGGTGGTGTTGTCCTTGGTGACCACAACCTGACGGGCACGGCCCAGATCTGCCATGGTAGCATCGGTCAGTTCCATATTCAGCTGACCGGAGATGACAGTACCGCCAGTGAGAACAGCGATGTCCTGCAGCATTTCCTTGCGGCGATCGCCAAAGCCGGGAGCCTTAACGCAGACGCAGTTGAAGTTGCCACGCAGACGGTTGACAAGCAATGTAGCCAGTGCGTCGCCTTCCACATCCTCAGCGATGATCATAAACTTCTTGCCGGTTTTAACCACAGGCTCCAGCACAGGCAGGATCTCCTGAATGGCAGAGATCTTCTTATCGGTGATCAGGATGAGGGCGTCGTCCAGAACAGCCTCCATCTTGTCGGTATCGGTGACCATGTAGGGGGAGATGTAGCCCCGGTCGAACTGCATGCCTTCCACAACATCCAGACCGGTCTCAGCAGTCTTGCTCTCCTCGATGGTGATAACACCCTCGGTGCCCACCTTTTCCATAGCCTCAGCGATCAGTGCGCCGATGGACTCGTCACCGGAGGAAACGGTGCCAACACGGGCAATGTCCTCAGTGCCGTTAACGGGAACGGAGTGCTCCTTGATCGCAGCAACAGCGGCCTCTACAGCCTTCTCGATGCCCTTGCGCATGACCATGGGGTTTGCGCCTGCGGACAGGTTCTTCAGACCCTCACGGGTGATGGCCTGCGCCAGCACGGTAGCGGTGGTAGTGCCGTCACCGGCAATGTCGTTGGTCTTGGTTGCTACCTCACGGATCAGCTGTGCGCCCATGTTTTCAAAAGCGTCTTCCAGCTCAATATCCTTAGCGATGGTCACGCCGTCATTGGTGACCAGGGGTGCGCCGAACTTTCTGCCCAGCACAACGTTGCGGCCCTTGGGGCCCAGAGTTACCTTAACGGTATCTGCCAGATGGTCGATACCGGCCTGCAGCTTCTTACGGGCGTCTTCGCCGTAAACGATCATTTTTGCCATAGTTAAAATCCTCCCAAATTACTCAGTCACAACAGCCAGAACCTCTTCCAGCTTCACGAATTTGTAGTCAACGCCGTCCAGCTTGATATCGTTGCCGATAAAGTTGCCAACCACGACTTTGTCGCCAACCTTAACAGCCTTGACATCAGGACCGGCTGCCATCACTTCATAAATAGCAGGCTTTTCCTTGGTGGTAGCCAAAATAATGCCGGAAGCGGTGGATTCCGCAGCCTCGGACTGCTTAAGCAGAATGTTGTCTGCTGTGGGTTTCAGTTTCATAATGTTTCCTCCAATAATGCGATTATTTAGACGACAGCAGGGAAGCTGCCTATATCTACAGACTTGTTAGCACTCTTTCTTTCTGAGTGCTAACGGCACTATCATAATATAACTTGCTGGAAAAATCAAGCACTAATTGCGTTTTTTAATAAATTTTTTATGAATGAACCCAATTTTGACGATTTTACGTGGCGATAACAGACATTTGGAGGATTTTTCTTACAATATCTTTAAAAAACAAGACGATTATTGCACAGCCGCACCGGCAGCAAGCTCCAAAACGGTTTCTCCCAGCACCTGCACCGCCGCCATGGCTTCTTCATGGGTGTTGCCTGCAGAGCCCACCTCCACCAACAATGCGCCGGGAGATAAGTCTTGATTAAAACGCTGGGATCGAAAACTGATCGGCCGACAAATGCCGGGGAAATTCTTTTCCAAAAGGGCATGCATTTTCACTGCTAAGGACATATTTTCCGGCCAGTCCGGATGACTTAACCGTACATCGGTACCCACCACCAGCATCAACTGGGCAGCTGTCTGTCCATTTTGTTTTGCCGTAAATTTCATTTGTTTTCCTTTTGCGTTTTCCACCGCATCCCGGTGCAAATCCAACACAAGGCAAATAGAAGGGTATTCTTCCAGATACTTTTTGATGCTTTTACGGGCCTGGTTATAAGACGCGTTGTAAGAAGGCTGATCGTGCATTTGTGTGTCGTGAATGACCTGCACGCCCCCGGCTTCCAAAATCCGCTTCAGTTCTGCGCCAATGGAGATCATATTGTAATCCGTATTCAGCGTCCGATACGCAGAAGATTCTTCATACTTGTCCGTCTTTTCATAGCTTTCACTGCCGTGGCTGTGAACGATCAGTACGGTAGGTTCTTTCTTCTGCAGCTGCCAGCTAAGGGGCTGCTGCAGCAAAGTCGGCACGTCTGCTTCATAGCCGCAGTAGCTGTTCACTTCCACCAACTGGGCATCTGCCGGTGCAAACACAGCCTGCACAGGTGTCTCCTCTTCCGGCATCGGTGAAGTTTCCACAGGTTCTGTGGCTTGCGTGGCTTCCACCGACGGAGTACGTACCACACGCCCGGACTCCAGGAACATCATTACCGCCACGCTCTTCGGTGTGACCAGTGCCTGTGCCGCAGTTTTAAACGCCCCGTCATTTCCTAACCGAAACAGCACCGCAAACAAAAGCGCCGCTGCGCCTATCCGTACGCTCCATTTTTCAATATCCATTGTAGCCTCCTAACCGCGATAAAAAACCTGCCGTGCCGGAGCACCGCAGGTTTCTCTTTTTATTTCGGTTGTTTCCGCCACTTTGGTCGTGTTTGCAGGGTAACACGCAGCTGTTGAAAAAATTCTGTGAGCAGTTCCCCGCAGGCTTCCTCCAGCACGCCCTTTTCTACCTGCGGGCGGTGGTTGAAATCCATAGAAAACAAATCGCATACACTTCCGCAAGCGCCATTTTTCCCATCTGCCGCGCCGTAGACCACCCGGGGGATCCGGGCATTTATGATGGCGCCGGCGCACATGGGGCAGGGCTCTAGCGTTACATACAGGGTGCAGTCCCACAGCCGCCAGCCGCCTAAGTTTTTACAGGCGTCGCTGATGGCCTCAATTTCCGCATGCCCCAGCGCAGTCTTTGCAGTCTCCCGGCGATTGCGCCCTCTGCCTACGATCTGACCGTCCCGAACGATCACGCAGCCTACCGGTACTTCCCCCTCTTGGAATGCTTGCCGGGCCAGTTCCAGCGCTGCAGCCATATATACCTGATCATCCATAGCAAGTCTCCCCTCTCTTTTTCTATATTATACACACCCTGTCCAAAAAGCACAACTCTTTCCTGCATACCTTATCACAAACCTGCGGAAAACCCTAGGGAAATCTGTTAGGCATTTTCCTTGCAATGAAAAATATTTAATGCTATAATGAACAAAATATTTTTTCTGGAGAACGCTATGAAAACCCTTTTGCATATCTGCTGCGCCCCTTGCGCCAACCAGTGCATCGACGTGCTGCGCGGTGACAAAGTTGAGGTGACCGGCTTTTGGTACAACCCCAACATCCACCCCTTTACGGAGTACCGCGCCCGGCGCAACTGCCTCCGGGACTTTGCTCCCACCATCGACCTGCCCCTGATTGAAAAGAACGACTATGCCCTGCGCCCCTTTGTGCGCACGGTAGCCGAGGATATCTCGGGCCGTTGCGGCAAATGCTATGAAATGCGCCTGTTTGAGACCGCAAAGCAAGCCGCTGAGGGTGGCTTTGACAGCTTTACCTCCAGCCTTTTTATCAGTCCCTACCAAAACCACGAACTGATGCGCGAAACCGCGGAGCGGGCCGCCAGCGAATATGGCGTGGAATTTCTCTACCGGGACTTCCGCCCCTACTTCAAAGCCGGTCAAGAATTTGCCCGGGAGCACGACTTTTATATGCAGAAATACTGCGGCTGCGTATTTTCCGAAGAAGAACGCTATCTGAAAGCCAATAAAATTATCCCTTGAGGTGTTATATGCAGAATATGAACTTTGTAGTACCCTGCCTGTTCGGTTTGGAGGGCATTGCCGGTGACGAACTATGTCGCCTGGGCATGGAAAATGTCCGGGTAGAGGACCGCCTTGTGCGCTTTACCGGTGACACCACCGCCCTTGCCAAAGCAAACATCTGCCTGCGTACCGGCGAACGGGTGATGGTGGAGCTGGCCAGCTTTACCGCCAAGACCTTTGAAGAGCTGTTCCAGGGTGTCTATCACACCAATCTGGAGGATTTCATTCCCAAAGACGGACAGTTCCCCGTAAAGGGTCACTGCCTGAACAGTCAGCTGATGAGCGTTTCCGACTGTCAGGCAATTATCAAAAAAGCCGCTTCCCGCCGTTTGGGCGAAAAGTACGGCATTAATTGGCTGCCGGAAACCGGCATAAAATTCCAGCTGCATTTTACCATTCTAAACGACAAGGTCACCTTATCTCTGGACACCTCCGGACCGGGACTGCACAAGCGTGGCTACCGGGCCATCGGCAACGATGCACCTTTACACGAGACCCTCGCCGCCGGCATGATCCAGCTGACCCGCTACCGGGGCAGAGAGTTTTTCTGGGATCCCTTCTGCGGCTCCGGCACCATCCCCATCGAGGCGGCGCTGATCGCCAAGAACCGGGCGCCGGGACTTTCCCGTCACTTTGCATCAGAGGAATACCCCTGGATGCCCAAGGATGCCTGGCAGCAGGTAAAGGACGAGGCAAGAGACAAAGAATTTAAGGGCGAGTATCGCATTTTAGGCTCTGACAGCGATCCCCAGTGCGTTTCCTTAAGCTTTGCCAACGCCAGAAAAGCCGGTGTTGCCGACTGCGTCACCTTCAAAGATGGCGATGCCACCAAGCTGAGCCTGCCCTGTGACAGCGGCATTTTGGTGTGCAATCCTCCTTACGGCGAACGGATGATGGAGCAGCAAAGCGCCCAGCGGCTGTATAGCGCCTTAGGCAGACATCTGAAATTTGCCGACGGCTGGAAAAAGTTTGTCATCACCTCCGAGCCGGAGTTTGAGCACTGGTTCGGCAGACGGGCGGACAAAAAGCGCAAATTCTACAACGGCAAGATCAAGTGCGACTATTATATGTTTACAGAAAATAAAAGAAAGAAATAACTTCCAGTTTATGGAGTTGTCTATCGATAGAGCTCGTAGGGGCGAGCATTGCTCGCCCGGCGGCACAATGTTACGTATGCGCCGAAATTGCAGGCGAATTCGTAATATTTCTCTGCACGGGCGTGGTGCTCCGCGCAGCGAATCTAAAATATTAATGATTGCCGGGGGCAATCATACCTAAATTAAACAATGGTCGCCCCTACATCCAATAACG
>JAZRUM010000043.1:0-11100 GCA_045652545.1 Faecousia sp.
TGTTGCGTATGTGCCGAAAGTGCGGGCGAATTCGTAATGTTTCTCTGCACGGGCGTGGTGCTCCGCGCAGCGAATCTAAAATATTAATGATTGCCGGGGGCAATCATACCTAAATTAAACAATGGTCGCCCCTACATCCAATAACAAAACAGCTCGCTAAATTAGAATTTGAACGATATAAGATAATTGTCCATTGTCCATTGTCAATTAAAAACAAAGTACCGGAATGGGGAGCGATGCGACCGCCGCCAGTGGCGGAAAAAGGGAGCTGAGCAAGTGGCAGCGGTCGATAGCTGACGCAGCCGTGCCACCGGCAAGGAAGATATCGGGCACCGCAACAGGATAAACCTCTCAAAATAGCAAAAAGCTGGAAGGGAGGTTTCTCCCTCCCAGCTTTGATTGCGGGGAATTATTTTGGTTCGTCATGCACAGCAGAAACGATACCGAGCGGCGCAAGGCAGTCACGATTCGTACTGAACCGTGCACGCATTAAATCAGTCCTCCAGATAGCTGTCGGAGTACAGCACGTGGTTCTTGAAGATGTCGCAGGACTTGATGGTCTCCATCAGACGCAGGTCGTTGGGGTTGACGATCGCGGAGGTCAGACCCTGCATCATGCACATTGCAACCAGAGCGGAGTCCATGATGGGACGCACGTTCTTGGGAGCGCCGTTAGAGTTGTTGGACAGACCGCCGGTGGACTTCAGACCCTTGTCGGAGAACATCTTGATAGCCTCCAGGACTTCCATCTGCTTATCCTGCATACCCTTGACAACCAGGAACAGGGGGTCGAACCACAGGTCGTCGGAGGTCATGCCCAGCTGTAAGCCACGCTCCAGCATGTTGTCACAGTGCATCTCACGCTCAGCGTTGTCCTTGGCGATACCGTCAGCGGAGCACAGAGCGATACAGATTGCATCGTTGGCAGCAGCCAGGTCGATGTAGCCGATACGGGAGCCAGCGTCAGCAGAGTTGACGATGGGCTTACCGTTGGTACGGTTGTAGACCTTGATACCGGCCTCGATTGCCTTCATGTTGGCGGTGTCCAGTGCCAGAGGAACATTGTCGAAGTTCTCCTGCAGCAGCTTGACTGCCCACATCATACGCTCGGGACCGTCCTTCTCAGCAGGTCCGATGTTCACGTCCAGATAAGTAGCGCCGGCCTTGATCTGGGCAGCGGCACGCTCCAGAATGGGAGCAGGATCACGCTCGTCCATAGCCTTACGGATGGCAGGTGCGATGCAGTGGATACGCTCGCCGATGGTGACGAACTTGGGAGACTCGGGGTTGTAGCCCTTGTAGTGCACGCCCATATCCACGATCTCGATCTTGGGTACGCGGGTAGCCAGCAGCTCGTCGAAGGACAGCTCCTTGACCTCTTCCTGCACAGTGCCTGCCTTAGCAGCGCGCTCAGCCTCAGCAGCCTTAGCAGCGCCTTCGTACTCCTTGTCCTTCAGGTACTTGGGCAGCTGAACAGCCTCCAGAGGACCAACGACCACATTCCAGTTGGGCAGCTTCTCCTGAATCTCGCCCTTCATAACGGCAACCTTGCCGGGGATGATCAGGGTGCGGTTCTTGATCTTGTTCTCCAGATCCAGCTCGTCGAAGGTCTTCTTGATGGAGGAGGAGGAGAACTTACCGGCTGCCCATGCAGTCAGAACGGACATACCGGAAGCGTCGGAGATCACCAGGTTCACAGGTGCGCCGGCGCGCTCCATTTCGCCGGAGACCAGGAAGTAGGTCAGAGCGAAGTCAACGGTCAGAGCAACGGGAGCATTCTCGTCAGCGCCGTTGAGAGGATACACCTTAGCCTCCACCTTCATGGGCTTCTGAGGATCAGTGAAGATGTTCTGACGCAGGCCGTACAGAGGCAGTGCCTGTGCGTAGCTCATGCCGGACATCACGATGATAGATGCGTACTTCTCCACGAACATGGAAGCCAGAGCGGTCTCCAGACGAGCGTCGCCCTTAGTAAGCTTAGCCAGGTTCACGATGGAGGGGTAACCGAAGGTACGGTCGCCGTCCTTGATAGCGGTACGACGAACCAGAACGGCGTTGGCCAGGGTCTCCTTGGCGGTCTTGCCGGTGACATCCAGAACCAGGTTCTTGTTGCCCTTGTTTTCCAGATTCTTCACAGTGTCGTACAGGTCGGAAATATTCTCAGCCCAAACGCCCAGAACGATGCCCTTGGCGGTAGCCAGCTCGTTCATAGCCTCCCAGTTCTCGGGAGTAGCGCCGTCCAGGATCACATCGGTGCCAGCTACTTCCAGAGCAGCCTTAGCGCACTCGACATCCCAGCACTCCAGGACCAGAGGGCGGCCCAGAGCAGCAGCCTTCTTGACCAGAGCGGCATAAACAGCGGGGTCAGCCTGGGTGTTGGCAACCTGGATCATTTCCACATACATACGCTCGCCGATACGCTCGTAGTCGATAGCGGCAGCAGCTGCCAGCTTAGCGTCCACAGTAGCCTCGTCCATGCAGGTGCAGACGGAAGCGGCGAACAGGTTCTTGTTGACCAGGGTCTTCTCGTGACGGAACAGGACAGTCTCGCCGCCCAGCTTGTGCTCGCCAACAGCAACGGTCTTCATGGGAGGCGCAGTCTGCTCGTTGAGCATTGCCTTAGCCTCGTCGGAGAAGTAGGGGCACTTGTCGATCTCCACAGCACCCTGAGCGACCTTCATACAGAAAGCCATACAGGTGGGAGAGCCACATTCCTTACAGTTTTTCTTGGGGGACATCTTAAAGATGTCAAGACCTTTCAAAGCCATATCTATGTACCTCCTTTTCCGATTAGACCAAAGCAGTGATGAACTGCTTGATGGTGGCGATGGAAGCGGGGTGACGCAGAACAACAGCGTCAGCGCCGCCGGTCAGGTCAGCAGCGGCAGTGGAAACTTCCATGCCGATGGCGCGCTCCTCGCGGCTGCCCCATGCGGGCTCGTCAGCCTCGGAAGCGGTGGATTCCTTAACACCGTAGGTGTCCAGGGAGACAGTTGCCAGAATGGGCATCTGCAGGTCCTCATCGGACTGGGCCAGAGCGGCCAGACGGATGCGGTCGAAGGTGGAAGCGGCGTACTCGTAGCCGTAACCAACAGCAGCAGTACCGATGTCCATCACGATGTTGTCGGCAGCCACATTGGCGTCCTTCTTCAGCATGATGTTCAGCTGCTTAGCCAGGTTGATGTCGTCAGCGGTCTCAGCGCCAACCTTCTGGGAAGATGCCAGAACGACGGATGCGCCCACGGTCTTGCAGTTTTCCTGCTTGGCGGACATGCACAGGATGTTCTTGCCCCGGAGCGCGTCAGCGATGGCGCCCAGCAGCTTCTCGTCCTTTTCCAGGTTCTTGCAGCCAACCACAACGATGGGCAGCTCGGTAGCTTCGGCAACAGCCTTAGCGTCAGCAACGCACTCCTCCACAGAGCGATCATTGCCGTTAGGATCTGCGGATGCAAAGTGCAGGCAGATGAAGTCAACGCCCGGAACTTCAGCAGCCTTTGCGGCGCGCTCAGCCAGGGTGTTGCAGCCGGCATAGAGCTCCTGCAGACCGGGCAGATCGTAGCCGTCAGTCAGGTCGCAGACCTCGATACCGATCTTCGGTGCGTGCTCGATGGCAGCATCAAAGGTGTAGAAAGGCAGCACATTCTGACCGCCGATGACAATAGCCTTGTCACCGGTGCCCAGAGTCACGGCATTGATCTTGCCGCTGAAGGCGCCTGTCTTAGGTGTAAAAGACATAATGTTTTCCTCCCTTGGTTTGTTTATATAATAAATTTAATTTATTAACGAGATGAATGAATTGAGAATGGATAATTGAGAATTGAGAATTACTCTTTGGTAGCCTTTACGATTGAAACCAAAAGTTTTTCCAATTCATCACAATCAGCAATTATGGAGTTAAATTGTTTTTTTGTCAGATATTCTGTTTCGTATAACAACCGAAGCCAATAATCTGTTTCCACCGCTTCTTTCAAGGCAATATTGAGTTTGGATATAAAATCCGGTCGGCTTTGCGCCTGTTGTGACTCTGCCGTGTTTGCCCCAATGCTGGTTCCACAACGCAGCAATTGCTTAGACATAACGTACTCATGCTTTGTATCATGCAAAAATCTACACAGCCTTACGATCCGCACAGCAAAGCGAAAACTCTTCTCTTTTACGGCATTATCCATAATTATCAATTATCAATTCTCAATTATCAATTATTTACAGCCCCAAAGACTTAACGATCTGAGCCAGTGCCGTCTTGACCGGATTGGTGGTAGGCAGCTTAGCGGAAGGTTCGCCGTCGCAGTCGCAGCGGTAGATCTCCTCGTCCTGAGGCAGCACGCCAAACAGGGTCAGTCCCTGTTTTTCGATCTCTGCCTGGGTGCCCGGGTCCAACTGGCCGTTTGGCGCCCGGTTGACGATCAAACCCAGCCGCCCCGGCTTCAGCTCCATTTCTGCAATGGTCTCGGCCACTCTTGCCGCCGCCTGAATGCCCCGGCGGGAGCAATCGGAGATCAGCAGCATGGTATCCACATGGGGCAGCGTACCCCGGGCCACGTGCTCCAGACCTGCCTCATTGTCCATGACAATGTAGTTATAGTTTTTTGCGTACTTGTCCACAAGGGTTTTCAGAACGCCGTTGACATAGCAATAGCAGCCCTTGCCCTGTGTCCTGCCCATAATGAGCATATCAAAATCGTCCTCTTCAATGAGGGCGGAGTTGAATTTAAATTCAGCGTAGTCCGCCTTGGTCATGCCGGCAGGAATCGTCCCCTTCAGCTCTGCGTGGGCCATCTCCTCCCGGATAGTACCGAGGGTCACATCAGCGCTCACGCCCAGCACTTCGTTTAAGTTGCTGTTGGCATCCGCATCCACTACCAGCACCGGACCTTTGCCGCTGGTGCACAGGTAATCGATGAGCATACCGCTGATGGTGGTTTTTCCGACGCCGCCCTTACCGGCGACTGCAATGGTGTGCATAAGGAATCTCCTTTTTGTAATTTCGTGAAAAGGGCATACTCCCCCCATATCGTTACTGGTGTATCATAACACATTCCGCTGGATATTTCAACTGTTTTATACAGAATTAGCGAAAAAGAAACCGCCCCGAAAAGGCGCGGATCTTTCGACGCGCTCCGCCTTGCTCCGCTTGCTCAAGATGACAGAAGAAGTACGATACTCCTCTGTCATTTCGAGCGACCGGAGGGAGTCGAGAAATCCGTTCCCCAATTCTCCATTCCCTCCAAGTCCTGCCAATAAAATCCCACGCCGGTGTAAGCACTGGCGTGGGAACGGCAAAGGTATTCACTTAATAACATCCGAGTTCAAGCCAAAACGCTGGCAGTTTCTTTCTGAAATTTTCCGAATTGCTCGTCGGTGCACGTAACGCAGACCCGCAAAGGGCGCTTATAATCCAACGTGAACATACCCATAAAGCTCTTGCCGTTGACCATCTGTTTTTCGTTGCCAACCAGCACCTCAAAGGGCTGCACCATAGCAAGGGCCACAAAATCCTGCACCTGACGGAATGTTCGGACATGAATTTCAAATTGTTTCATGAAAAAATCTCCGATACTGTACAAAATAAGTTTCTTGTATTATAATAGCAGCAATCCTGCATCTTACGTCATTATACCAAAGAATCCACAAAACGCAATTATGGGTAATGACGATTTACACAAAAAAGCATATGGGATTTTGGTGAATTTGACTATGAAATTTGGATTTTACACCCTTGGCTGCAAGGTAAACCAATATGAGACCCAGGCCATGGAACAGCTTTTGTGCGCTTTGGGGCATACGGTGGGGGATTTTTCCCAAAGCTGTGACGTCTATATTATCAACACCTGCTCTGTCACCGCCGTAGCGGACAAGAAGAACCGAGCGGTGCTGCGCCGCTGCCGCCGGGAGAATCCCCAGGCGGTGATCGGTGTATGCGGCTGCTACACCCAGCACGATCCTGCCGCAGCAGAAAAATTAGGCGCGGACGTGATCGGCGGCAGCGCCCAGCGGGAGGATTTTATCCAACGGCTGCTGGCCTGCGCACAAAGCCGGCAAAAAAGCCGCTCCGTGGACGAAGCACTGAAAAGGCGGAGCTTTGAAGTTCTGCCTGCCGGCGGACTGGAAGGACGCACCCGGGCAATGCTGAAGGTGCAGGACGGCTGCTGCAATTTTTGTTCCTACTGCATCATCCCCTACACCCGCGGACCCATCCGCTCCGCCCCTGTGGAGCTGGCGGTGGAGCAAACAAAAACCCTTGCCGCCCAGGGCTATCGGGAGCTGACCGTCACCGGCATCGAGGTGGCATCCTGGGGTGCAGACCTGCCGGGAAAACCGGGTCTTATCACCCTGCTGGAAGCGGTGTGCGCCGCTGCCGGGGATATGCGGGTGCGCCTGGGATCTTTAGAGCCGAGAATCATCACAGAAGAATTCTGCGCCCGGCTGGCAAAGTTACAAAACCTGTGCCCCCATTTCCACCTGTCCATGCAGTCCGGATGCGACAGCGTGCTTCTGAGAATGCGCCGCAAATACGATACCGCCCGGTATTTCCAAAGCGTACAGCTGCTGAAAAAATACTTCCCCGGCTGCGCCGTTACCACGGATATGATCGTGGCATTTCCCGGCGAAACTGAGGAAGAATTTGCGCAAAGTCTGGAATTTATCAAAAAATGCGCCTTTGCGGATATGCACATTTTCCCCTATTCCCGACGCCCGGGCACACCGGCTGACAAGCTACCGGAGCAGCTCCCCAACGCTGTGAAAGAACAGCGCAGCCGCCGCGCCATTGCGGTGGCGCAGGAAATGACCGAGCACTACCGCCGGGAATTTCTCGGCAAACCACTTCAGGTGCTTTTCGAGCAGGAGGAGGACGGATATTTTACCGGTCACTCCCCCAACTATCTGAAAATCTACCACCGGGGCACAGACCTGCACAACACTGTAAAAACCGTCACCCCTGTTGCCCTGTACCAAGACGGTCTGTTGACCGCCGACGAATAACTGTTTCACGCCTTCCCTCAGGGGAAGGCGTGAAACAGTTATAAATTGAGAATTGATAATTGAGAATGGAAACAGCTCGATAAATTCCGGTTTATCGAGCTGTTTCGTTATTGGATGTAGGGGCGACCATTGGTCGCCCCTGCAGAGAAACATTACGAATTCGCCCGCAATTTCGGCGCATACGTAACATTGTGCCGCCGGGCGGCTAATAGCCGCCCCTACAAATTCTATCGATAGACAGCTCGATAAATTAGAATATAATTCGCAATTATTCAAAACTTCTCCATAATCGCCTGCAGTCCTTTGTGGCAAGCCGCTTCATCCACCCCTGCCAGCGCCAGATGCGCCTCCTCGGTGCAGCAGCCGTGCTCCACCGCCCATGCGCCGGCATCGGTGCCGGGAGCCACCACGCCCCCCAACTGCAGAAACAACCCAATATCCTCCACCGTCCGGTCAAAGATTGCCCGGACGGCTTTTTCATCATAACGTCCCTTGCCCCGGAGATTTCCCACAGTGCTCAAGGTAGGCACCCACACCACATTCCTCTCGGCCATCGCCTGCAACGCATCGCTATCCGGATACGCTCCGTGCTCAACACTGTCCACCCCAGCATCTGCCGCAGCCTCCAGCGTCCTCGCCCCGTTGGCATGGGCCATCACCGCAAACCCCTCGCTGTGGGCAATGTGGACCATTTCCCGGATCTCCTCCGGGGACAGTCCATCCTCAGTCAGGCAGCCGTACCGGTTAAAATCCATCAGTCCGGAGATCATGATTTTAATAAAATCTGCCCCCTGGGTCTTTCGTTCCGCAACCAGACAGGCAAAGTCCCTCATGTCCCGGAAGGTCTGCCCGATAAAAGCGCCGTAATGCCCCTCTTTGCAGATAGGCGCCATAGGCGTGACATACCGAATGCCGTATTCCGATGCCAACGCCCGGGCAGCAGCGCCCACGCCCCACCGGTCGCCGCCGTCCCGCAGATAGGTATACCCTAAGTCACGGTAGCGCTCCAGCGCCCTGCGGATAAAGAAAATATCCGCGCCGCAGCTGTGCCGTGCAATGGCGGCTTTCCAGTCCCGCCCGTCCAAAAGCATATGTATATGACAGTCTCCCCGCACAGACCCACATCCTTTCGTCATTATTGTACCACACCCGTCAAATTTCGATTTATCGATCTATCGATCGATAAATCATTGACAATGGACAATGTACAATGGACAATGAAGGTGTCGCCAAAGGCGACTATTTAAATCATTTTTCGCAGGAAAAAACCTCAATTGTCAATTGTCCATTTCCAGCGACAGCACGATAAATTAGAATTTCATTCTCAATTCGCAATTCATAATTCCCCCACTGTCATTTCGACCGAGCGCAGCGAGCGGAGAAATCCGTTACCTAAGAGTACGGATCTTTCGACTCCGCGCTTTCAGCACTCCGCTCAAGATGACAAAGGAAAATTGTCCATTGTCCATTGTTCATTGACAATTCTCAATTATCAGTTCTCAATTTAAAACAAAAAGCACATCCACCGGGTGGTGGATGTGCTCTTTTTGTTTTCATTCAGGCAGCTAAGCAGCCCAGGACTTTTCCTGTTGCAAGCAACAAATTACAGATCAACATCGATATCGAATAAGTCGTTCGGTGTTACAGCACTTTCTGCCGTTGCCGTAGGCATTTCCTCGAAGTCAATTTGGCGTGCCAGCTTTTCCTCAGCGATGAAACCCAAAATCTCCAGCTCGGGAGCAATATACAAATCTTTCATATTCATCTCACCTCACTGTAATAATCAGGCAGGAAACCGTTCTGCCAATTTTGTATTGAGATATGGACTCCATCTAGTCCAGAATCCATTCAGTACTTCGTTGCCCTCGTACTTATCCCAATTTTCATTGATCTTATCCAGCACGCTGTTCAGGCTGTACGCAACACCGGTGTAGTTCTCAGTATATTCGGTGCCGGCGTTGACCAGATCGCCTACATGATAGGTAATATCAGTGATTCCGCCGTCGAAGCTGACTGCCAGATAGGGGTTGGCATAGACATGCATACCGGCATAGGTTTTATTCTCATCCTCAGTACGACCAGTGGTTTCCGGCTTCAGAATATTTTCGAGCAGGCAGGAAGTAGTAGATGCCTCATTTTCATTCCAGATGCTATCAAAGTTCTCCAACCAAGTATACTCCACGTTGTTGTCGATATAGAAGTCGACACCGGGCATGTTTGCAGTGCTCAGTGCTACGCCATAGGCCTTTACTCTGCCCTTCAAGGTCTCGTCACACTGGTAGCGAACCTTGTAGTACAGGCCGACACCGTCATCATCAACACTAGGATCATCTGTACGCAATGTAACGTTGGTAACAGTCATCTTGACATAGTGTGCGCTGAACTTGTCGCCGACCTGAATGGTAACGTAGTGATCGTTGCCCAGGAAGTGTTCCCTAGCGAAGGTGATGTTGGAGTCTTCAGTAATGGTAACTTCACCGTAGCTCTTGAAGTTCTTGTTCTTGGTGTCGATCAAAGTGACCTCGCCAGAACCGGACAGCTCCAGATCCTTGCCGTTGGTGTTGATAACAACATTCTTGTCGAGGTGTGCTTCGCCCTCCAGAACCACGTATTTGTCAGTGCCGTGCTTGTAGGCATTCAGTGCAGCAGCATTGGATTCGAAGTAGTTAGCCTCATCATTTCCGTCCACCACGTAAATGTTGTAGCCGTAAACATAGATTACGCCTTCCTTGATCTCCTTATACTTAGAAGTGTCGGTCAGCGTGAAGCAATCAAAGAGATTAGTTGCGTCAACGCCCGCCTTTGTCAGAGCGATGCCTGCCTTACTGGGAGAAACATAGATCATCGCATCGGCAGTCAAGCCGGTAACGTCGATTTCGTTGCCTGCGCCGATATGAATGCCGTATTCCGCAGTCACAGGCTTGTTTTCGATGGTTGTAGAAGTGATGATCTGTGGTTTGCCGGAGATAGCAACCTGTGTGCCGGTGATTGTCTGCTCCGTCTCCTCTTCGTTTGTGTATGTTTCCGTAGCACTCAAACCGATGTTACCAACAATGGTACCGCCGGTGATAGTCAGCTTGGGAGCATTCTCTGCAGTGGTTGCGGTCTTCATGTCGGTTCTGACAGCGACGTTGTTGTTATACTCACCCGCGGAACCGGAGCCGCCGTAGATGGTACCGCCATTAATGGTAACCTCACTGTCAGCGGCGCCGATGTTGCCGCCCCAGCCGGAGTTCTCGCCGTCCTCATTGGTGATCTGGCCGTTGGCGATCACACCACCGTTAACAGTCAGCGTTGTGCCGGCCTTTACATAGATATTACCGCCGCGATTCTCTGCCTTACCGCCAGTGACGGTACCAGAGGTTGTAACACTACCCGCGATAGTGCTGGTTGCATTAATGTAAATGTTACCGCCGTTGGCTGTAGCTTCACCGTCACGGATGGTACCGGAGGTGGTAACCGAGTTTACATAGACGTAAATGTTACCGCCATTGGCTGCCTTACCGCCTTCGATCAGTGCATACTGACCAATGGTGGTGTCGTTGTTAGCGGACCAAATGTTGCCGCCGTTTCCTGTTGCGACACCCAGCTTAACCGTGCCGCCCTGCATTTTAAACTTACCGTTGGCTGTCACGACAATGTTGCCACCATCCACACAACTACCGCCGGTGATGGTGCCGCCATAGATGTTCGCCCTGCCTGCCACGGAGAGGTTTGCGCCACGGGCAGCAGCACCGGTTGAAGTATATCCGCCACCGGAAATGGTACCGCCGTACATGTTGAAGGTAGCACTTGCAGGCACGTGTACATTGGCGGATGTTCTTATACCAGCTGAAACACCGTTGCGGATGGTACCGCCGTACATGTTGATCGTACCAGTCTCTATGCATTTAGAACTAGTACTCGTGTCAGGTCCATAATTCACATTCATGCACGCAGTGGTGCCCTGCTTTTCAGGTCCGATGACCGCATCGCCATAGATGTTCAACGTACGACCACCGGTTTCAGTCGAAGCTTTTACAAAGTAAACCGCACCGTTCGTGTTCGTAGCCGTAGGCGCAAATGTGCCGCCATACAGGTTAAGCGTTGCGCCTTCGTGCACTTCGATCAATTCAG
>JAZRUM010000044.1:0-24886 GCA_045652545.1 Faecousia sp.
AAAGGCCCAAACCGTCAAAACCATATTTGGCGGTTTGGGTTTTTCGTTTCTATGATAATTTATTCAAACAGGGAATGCCTCAAAACAACCAAAATAGCAAAATACTTGCTACGCAAGGGTTTTGACTTACTGCGCAAACCGGACTCTACCGTACCTATGTACGCCGACGAGTCCGGTTTGCTTGTCTTTGGACCTTTATTGACCTCTGACAGTCTGTCAAAAACTTTGTTTTTTGACAGACTGCAAAAGCACGTAGGAATAACCTGCGTGCTTTTGCTATAAATAAGCCTGTTTGTTGTCAAAAATTTCCCTTTACACAGAGGGAAAATTCGGCTATAATAAACTGAATTATTTTGCAGAAATGAGGGTAACGACCCATGAATATTGAATTTGATTCATACAAGCAGAAGCTGAATGAAATTCGTCCTACCCTGGAGGGATTGGCAGATTCACTGAATATTGAGGGTTTGCGCAATGAACTGGAGCGCTTGCACGCTATGCAGGAGGCTCCCGGTTTTTGGGACAACGCAGAGAAAAGTCAGCAAGTGGTGATGAAGACAAAGACCACCGAAAATAAAATATCTACCTATGAGGGCATGATCTCTTCTTGGGAGGATTTGATGACCATTTGTGAGATGGCAGCGGAGGAAGACGACGATTCCATGCTGGACGAGCTGAAAGAAGGGTTTGAGACTCTTTCTGCGGATATGGAGCGTTGCCGTTTGCAGACATTGCTCACCGGCACCTATGATGCCAATAATGCAATGGTGTCATTCCAAGCTGGTGCCGGCGGCACTGAGGCGCAGGACTGGTGCCAGATGCTATACCGCATGTATACCCGTTGGGCGGAGGCGCACGGCTATACCTATAAGATTATGGACTATCAAGAAGGCGACGAAGCAGGTTTGAAATCTGCCGATATCTTGATTGAGGGCGAGAATGCATACGGATTCCTCAAAGGAGAAAATGGTGTCCATCGGCTTGTGCGAGTCTCTCCCTTTGATTCCAATGCCCGCCGACAAACCTCCTTTGCTGCCATCGAGGTAATTCCCGATATCCAGGATGACAGTCAGGATGTGGAGATCAAAGCAGAAGATTACGAAATGCAGGTGTTCCGTTCCTCTGGCGCCGGTGGTCAGCATATCAATAAGACATCCTCTGCGGTGCGTCTGATTCATAAAGCTACCGGTATCGTTGTTGCCTGCCAGACAGAGAGAAGCCAGTTCCAGAACAAGGAAAACTGCTTGCGTATGTTGCGGAGCAAACTAGTGGAGATCAAAGAGCGTGAGCATCTGGATAAGATCTCCGATATCAAAGGTGTGCAAAAGAAGATCGAATGGGGCAGTCAGATCCGTAACTATGTCTTTATGCCCTATACACTGGTGAAGGACACCCGTACCGGTTGTGAAACATCCAATGTTAATGCGGTTATGGATGGTGCGCTGGACCCCTTTATCAATGCCTATCTGACCTGTGCTGCAACCGGTACCTGGGTCACAAAATAATAGAAAAATCATAGAATAAGGCTTGCATTTTGGAAAATGCTGTGCTATAATGTGCAGGCTATTATGTGCCAAGGTATTGGCAAAATGAAAAATATCATCCGCTGTGTGCGGTTTAACACAGTCGGAGGGAGGTTACACAATGGAAGTTGTTAAGATTATTTTGACTGTTTTGGAAGTCATTGCCAGTGTTGCTTTGGTGCTGGTTGTTATGTTCCAGTCCGGTAAAGAGGCAGGCCTGTCCAGCGCACTGTCCGGCAATTCTGATTCCTATCTGAGCAAGAGCGGCAAGAGCCTTGACAAGACTTTGGCCAGTGCAACCAAGTGGGTTGCTTTGGTTTGGTTGGTTCTGACACTGGTTCTGAGCTTGCTGCCCTAACAGAAAAATGATTTGACCACAGGGAAACACCCTGTGGTCATTTTTCTTTCAATAGACTTTCTTTCATGACTATGGTATACTAAACTATATTCTTAAATAAGGTGGTTTTTATGAACACTTCAAAGCTTGCCGGTCTTGCGCCGGAATCGGTATTTAACTATTTTGAACAGCTGTGCGCCATACCTCACGGCTCCGGAAACACAAAAGCAATCAGCGATTTTTTGGTTACTTTTGCAAAAGAGCAAAATTTGCGCTATATACAGGATGCAGCCAACAATGTGATTTTGTTTGGCGATGCCACACCCGGTTACGAGGATCATGCGCCTGTGATTTTGCAGGGGCATATGGATATGGTGTGTGTCAAAGATGAGGACTGCTTTATCAACATGGACACCGATGGCCTTGATATAGATCATGACGGTCAGTATGTATTTGCAAAAGGCACGACACTTGGCGGAGATAACGGCATTGCGGTTGCATATGCCCTTGCGATTCTTGCAGACCGGAGCATTCCACACCCACCCTTGGAGGTTATTATCACTGTGGATGAGGAAATCGGCATGCTGGGCGCAGATGTGATCGATCTGAGCATGCTGAAAGGACGCACCCTTTTGAACATGGATTCTGAGGAGGAGGGGATCTTTACAGTTGCATGCGCAGGCGGTGCTACTGCAACGATTACCTTGCCTACTCCCAGACATCCGGTATACGGTCCTTGCATTAAACTCTCGGTGGAGGGTTTGCAGGGCGGACACTCCGGCGTGGAAATTCATAAAAATCTTGCCAATGCCAATAAGGTAATGGGAGAACTTCTTAGCCGGGTTCGGGAAGTGATGCCGTTGTGTCTTACCTCTTTATCCGGTGGTGAAAAGGATAATGCAATCGCCCGGTCCTGCCATGTAACAGCTGTCATGCTTGGTATGAATCCCGAGCAGATCAATGACATCACGGAGCAACTGCAAAAGGAGATCCGAGAAAAGTATGATGAGCCGGAGGCTGTGATTACCGGCGAAAATGTGGATGCATTAGGCGGCAATGCATTGTCTACCGAACTGACAGATAAGGTGATTGCACTGCTGTGCGGTGCGCCCAACGGCGTGCAAAAAATGAGCTGTGATATTGACGGTTTGGTGCAAACCAGCCTGAATTTGGGCATTGTCAATATGTCTGAGGAGCTGCAATTATCTTTCTGTGTTCGCAGCAGTGTGAATGCAGAAAAGCTGGATCTGTTGGAACGGCTGCAGAAATTGGCAGCAATGCATGAAGCCGCATATTCCCAAATGGGTGACTACCCCGCATGGGAATACAAAGCAGAATCCCGCCTTCGGGATACCATGGTGCAGGTCTATAGGGAAATGTATGACAAGCAGGCACAGATTGTTGCGATCCATGCAGGCTTGGAATGTGGCTTGCTTAGTGAAAAACTGCCGGGTTTAGACTGCGTTTCCATTGGTCCGGAAATGCACGATATCCACACAAGCCGTGAGCGATTGGGGATTGCCTCCGTTAAACGCACATGGGAATTTATTCTTGAGACATTAAAGAGACTGTAATTACTTTTTGATTAACAGTCCGCGAATCCAAGCAAAATCCTCTTTTACGATTACTCGCAGCAGTGTCATAAGACAGAAAAAGATCAGAATATAGCTGATGCACCGTGCGGAGGCCTGGTGCACATGTATGGCAATAAAAATTGCACTGGCGGTTGCGACTCCTGCAAGGAGTGGCGTTTTTGCAGAGATCACTTTTCCGGTAATTTTCAGAAGTCTGTGCAGACTCAATGCAAAGTTCAAAAGGTGCGTTATCAGGAAACTGAAAAAATAACCCATCATTCCGTATTTGGGCAATAAAAGGAATAAGAATACCACGTCCATAGTAGAAGTGATAATATTATAACGAACACATGCTTTTTGTTGTCCTAAACCTTTTGTCATTGCGTCTGTGATAGCATCGCAAAACAGCATAGGAATCAGAATCGCGTAGAGTCGAAGATAGTTACCGGCCTGTTGACTGTCGTAAAGCCATAAACAAAGCTCTTTGCTTAACAGGAACTCAATCCCACAGAAAAAGCAACCGTAAAGCATGGCTACCTTCAAACTGCGCTTGACCAGATAGCGGATGCGCTGCTGACTTCCCGCTGCAGCACACCGTGCCAATTCCGGGATCAACAATTCTGCAAGTGCATATAAAATGGATGCCGGAAACATCAGTATAGGGAAAACCATTCCGCAAACCATACCAAATGCTGCCAATGGGTCTGCCACACCGGCATAAAGTGCAAGCCGCTTAGGCACCATTAGGTTTTCTGTAGTGGAGATCCCGGAGCGCAGATCGTCCGCAAGTGCCAGTGGAACAGCGGTATGGAGCAGTCGATTGCGAACCGGAATTTGCGGTCCTTTCGGAGGATGCTCACGCAGACGAAGAATCACTAAGCAAATTAGGGTCAAACAAGTGCTGATACAGCTACCGAAGATAATGCTTTGGCAGGCCCTGACCGGATCGTGCCCTGCCCACAATGTCAAGATTCCCATAGTTACGAACATGGAAACCAACTGTTCTGCGACTTCTACAGCGGCCAGTGTGCCGATTCTGTTGGCTGCTGTGAAATATCCCGTCATTACACCACATAAACAGGTGGCAGGAATCGAAAACGCGAACAAGCGGATGGCTGAGACTGTGCGGACGTCACAGATCCAGTGCTTTGCAAGTGTGGGGGCCAGCAGGTAAAGCGCAATGCTTACCGCGCCACTGCAAAGAATGCTGTATGTAAAACTGCCGGAAAGCACCCAACAGACGTTTTGCGGTTTTCTTTTGCCAATCTCACCGGCGGTAAGATACATTGTAGCTGTGCGAATACCTGCCATACCTGCGGTCATTGCCAGCGCACCAACAGACATTACCAGTTGCAAAAGTCCAATACCTGCCGCACCGATCCAGCCGGAGATGTACACTTGAAAAGAGGTGGACACCAGCCGTAGAAGCAGATTCACCCCTGTGAGCATCAGTGCGCTGTAAAATATGGGTATTTTTTTGCGCAAAAATATCCCCCCTTGTCCACAGTATATGTGGGTAGACAAGGGGGGTATTCCTATATCAGCCGGTAATGTGCTTGCAATGGAAAGACAAAGGGCATTGGTCGCATTTTGGAGATCTTGCAATACAGATTTCCCGTCCAAACAGAACGATCCGATGACAAAAGTCAGAACTTTCTTCCGGGGGTAGGATTTTGCGCAATTGCCGTTCTACCTTTTCCGGGTCTTTTCCCTTTGCCAGGCCCAGCCGTTCACAAATGCGGATACAGTGGGTATCGCATACCACACTACCGGGTTTGTTATACAGATCGCCCAACAGAAGATTGGCGGTTTTTCTGCCTACACCCGGCAGTGCCAACAGCGATTCCATAGTGTCTGGTACTTTGCCGTTGTGATTTTTAAGCAGCATCTGGCAGGCATGTACAATATCCTTGGCTTTTTGACGGTAAAAACCACAGGAAAGAATATAGGTTTCAATATCGCTTATGTCTGCCGTAGCCAGATCTTCCAGCGTTGGATAAGCATGAAACAAAGCCGGTGTTACAAGATTTACCCGTGCATCTGTACATTGGGCAGAGAGCCGTACAGCAATCATCAGTTCATAATCCTTTTTATACTGCAGTGCGCAGGGTGCCTCCGGATAACGCTGTTTCAGTATATCAATAATAGCAAGTGCTTTTTCTTTCATAACACTATCCTCCTGTGCATGGTTATTCTATCATGTCCGGTGGCAAATGAAAAGATTTTTTTGCACCGGTTGCACACATAAAGGATATACTGTGTTATCGGGCTGTGTTGCTGCTGGCGGCACAGTACGTGGCTATGGGGGCAGTATCACTGCCCCCGGCTTTGATTTTACAATATCTCCGCAGTCAATGCAGAGATTTCATATGCAGTTCGATCTTCCGGTCCGTCGGGAGTAAGCTTTGTGTAAACACGGCTTTGTAGTCGTCCGAAAATGCGCACACAATCGCTGGTATGGCAGCTTGCGATCTGCTGTGCTGTGCGTCCCCACAGGATACAGGGTAGATAATCTGCCCGACGAAAAGCCCGGGGCACTGCAAGCATGGCATCGCAGATATCCCGACCCATTGGTGTACGCCTAAAGGTAGGTTCCCGACAAAGTGGACCTTCTACGACCACATCGTTTATCGGGTCTCCATCCTCTACACAGACGGATGCTGCAAAAATAAAGATCAACAAATGACGTTCACCATTGCTGCGTTGATTGTGTGAACGAACTTGACCGCATATGGTGAGCATACTTCCGGCACAAGGATCAAGATCGTTTATCAATTGCTCCTCAGCGATTATCGGCAGCAGATCCACAGCCCCGGAAAGCCGCGGTACTTCCAAAACAAAGCGGTAAAACTTTCGTCCGTGATTTTCGTGAGAGTATTCCGGGAGATTGACAAGACTTCCCCGTACAGTAATGCTGTTTGTTGTATGTTCCATAGTACCACCTCAAATACAGATGTATGGAACATTCTATGCAAACAGCATAAGCAACAGAACGAGGTCTCCGCAGAGACCTCGTTTGCTACCGTTTTTTCTTTTTGGGGCTTGGCTTGGTTGGTGGTCTTTTGACACCTTTTACAGCTGCTTTCTTTACAACTGGTTTTTGTGGAAGTGCTGAGCGACCAATTGGCTTGGGCGGGATAGCTCTTATCAAGCATTTAGGTCCGGAGCCGATCAGGTCCTCCCGATGTGCCTTTAAAAGCGCCTCTTTCACCAAATAATAATTTTTGGGATTGCGATATTGGATCAAGGCGCGCTGCATAGCTTTTTCGTAGGGGTCTGTAGGCACATAGACCTTATCCATTGTTCTTGGGTCCAGACCTGTGTAATACATCACAGAGGAAAGGGTGGAGGGCGTGGGGTAAAAATCCTGAACCTGTTCCGGATTATAACCCATTTCCCGGATGTATTCTGCCAAAGCAATGGCTTCATTGAGTGTTGAGCCCGGGTGGCTGGACATCAGATAAGGGACAAGGTACTGTTTCATACCAAATTGTTTATTTAAGGCGAAATATTTGTCAACAAAACGGTTATATACTGCATTTCTTGGCTTGCCCATTCGATCCAGCACCCCGTCAGCTACATGCTCGGGAGCTACCTTCAGCTGACCGGAAATATGGTGTTGAACCAGCTCTTTAAAGAAGGTATCCTTTTTGTCTGCAAGCAAATAGTCAAACCGAATGCCACTACGCACAAAAACCTTTTTTACACCGGGCAGTTTTCGCAGCTTTCGCAGCAGCGAAATGTAATCCGAATGGTCGGCACGCATATTTTTGCATGGGGTAGGGTATAGGCACTGCCGATGAGGGCAGGCGCCTTTTGTCAACTGCTTTTCACAGGCAGGGTGACGGAAATTTGCAGTAGGTCCGCCGACGTCATGGATATATCCTTTAAAATCCTTCTGCTTTGTCATTTGCTCAGCTTCAGACAGAATCGATTCGTGACTGCGTGTTTGGATGATTCGTCCCTGGTGGAAGGTCAGTGCACAAAAAGAGCATGCACCAAAACAACCACGATTGCTCACTAAGCTGAACTGAACCTCCTCAATTGCGGGAACGCCCCCGGCTTTGGAGTAGCTGGGATGCCATGTGCGACAGTAGGGCAGGGCATATACAGCATCCATTTCCTCAGTGGTCAATGGTTTTTGCGGGGGATTTTGTACCACAAATTCTTTGCCATAGGGTTCTGCTAAGCGCTTTGCGGTGAAAGGGTCACAATTATTGTATTGAATCTTAAAGCTTTCCGCATAAGCACGTTTATTTACCTTTAGTCGGTCAAATTCCGGTAACACAATGGTGGGTAAGCTTTCGTCAAGTGCTTGTGTGCGGAATACAGTGCCGTCAATATATGTGATGTCCTTTATATCCATGCCGGAATTCAGAGCATCTGCAATTTCTACAATACTCTTTTCGCCCATGCCATACATCAACAGATCTGCTTGGGAGTCCAAAAGAATGGAGCGTTTCATGCTTTCGGACCAATAATCGTAATGACCAAGTCTTCTTAAACTGGCTTCGATACCGCCAATCAAAATGGGGACATCCTTATAGGTTTGGCGGATCAGATTGCAGTATACAACGGTTGCGTAGTCAGGCCGCTTGCCCATTACGCCACCGGGGGTAAAGGCATCGGTTTTACGGCGATGCTTTGTGACTGAGTAGTGATTGACCATGGAATCCATATTTCCGCCTGAGACCAAAAAGCCAAGCCGGGGTCTGCCCAGCACATCAATAGACTTGGGATTTTTCCAGTCCGGCTGTGAAATGATACCAACAGTATAGCCGGCATCTTCCAGCACACGACTAATAATTGCATGACCAAAAGAAGGATGATCTACATAAGCATCACCGATGACATACACAAAGTCACAGCACTGCCAGCCGCGGGCGTTCATATCTTTTTTTGAGATCGGCAGAAACTCCATAACCCTGCTCCTTAATTGTTTTTCTTAAGTATATCATTAAAACAGAAAAAAGGGAATAAGCAAAATTTCTATGAGGACGTTTGCGAAAATAAATTGTTGACACAATTGGAAAGAACTTTATAATAAACCAAAAGGAGTGATTTATATGGCAGTTCGGTTGAACGAGGATAAAGAAATGGTAAAGACCATCCGTGACGGTTTGAAACGCACAGGGGGTTATTGCCCTTGCCGCCTTGAGCGCAGTGAGGATAACAAATGTATCTGCAAAGAATTCCGTGAACAGATGGCAAATCCGGACTTTAAAGGGTACTGCCACTGCATGCTTTATTACAAGGAATGACATTCCTAAAAAATTGAAAAAACACGAAAAAAGTGGTTGACAAATCTATGCTTCCGTGTTAATATACTCAAGCGTTGAGCGCAAGCCAACAAAATATGGGCGAGTGGTGGAATTGGTAGACTCGCTAGATTCAGGTTCTAGTGTTCACTGCGGACGTGCGGGTTCAAGTCCCGCCTCGCCCACCAAAGAAGAAAACCCGACATTCTTAAAGAATGTCGGGTTTTTGTTTGTTTTAGGCTGTTTTGTGGTGCGGAATGTTCAAAAATATAAAGTACGATAAGATGTGTTTCCCTTTAGTTTTCCCTTATGCGTTTACAGCTTTGATAAATTGCTCCATTCTAGAGGCGCTGGCTTGCTTCATTTGATCGGTCACATGGCCATACACATCTAGGGTAAAAGCCGCAGTTGCATGCCCCAAGTTTTCTTGCACTGTCTTAATATCGTCGCCGGATTTTATGGATACAACGGCATAAGAGTGGCGCAGATCGTGGAAACGTGTTGTGGGTGTTCCGATCTCTTCCATAACTTTTTTGAAATCCAGATAGACGGTTTGGTGCTTCAGGTGGTGACCTAGTTCATCGGTGAACACAAAATCGTGACCTTCCCAATACTCACCGTGTTTTAACCGATTCTCCAGCTGGCGATGACGTACTCTCTTCAGAACGGCAACCACAGAGGGGGCGATAGCCAATGTGCGGCCCTTGCTGTTTTTTGTGGGAGATAGGGTGTATTCTCCTTTACTGCCCCTGACCTTTTGGAGCTGTTTATTTACGGTGATTGTACCCCGGGACAGATCTACACACTCCCATTGCAGGCCCAGTGCCTCACCTTCACGCATTCCCGTGAATAAGGTCACTGTGAACAGATCCTCAAAACGGTGACCCTTTATGGCTTTTAAGAAAGCTGAGATCTGTGTTTCATCCAACGGGTGTAGCTCTTTCTTGACGATCTTTGGAAGCACGCAGGAATCTGTGGGGTTAAAGCGGATGTATCCGTTGGCTACAGCTTGCTGGAGAGCCTTGTGGAGAATGCCGTGAATGTTTTTTATCGTCTTAGCGGACAGCGGTCCTCGATCATCTGAGGGGGCAGAAAGACTGTTATAGAATTTTTGAATTGTGTGAGATGCCAGCGTTTCCAGTCTAATTGCACCAAGCCCGGGCTTGAGATGTGTCTTTACGATGGCTTTGTAGCTGTCTACTGTTCGAGGCTTGACACCGCCCAGGTATTCGGCGGTCCAAATGTCCAGCCACTGTGCGACCGTCATTTTGCTGGGGGCGGTAAAGGTGCCATCGTCGATGGCGGCGGTGGCGGCTTTCAGCTTCTGAGCAACCTCTTTCTGTGTTTTACCTGTGATCGAACGCTGGATCTGCTTGCCTGTGCCGGGATCGTAGCCGGCTGTGTACCGGGCTTCCCAGTAGGTGTATTCCTTGCCGGAGCGGGTGACCTTCTTTTTGCGGATCGTACCGGTGCCGGCAGCTGATTTTCTTGCCATATTTTCCTTGCCTTTCCGGGGCATGTCTGCTAGAATAAAAGGGCAGACTGCTCCTATCTTGTGGTGAGTGTGGATTGTTTGCATATGCCGCTCCTGGTGCGCCAACACCGGGGGCGGTTTTTGTGTTAATCAGAAGATATTTCACCCAGTTCAAGAGAAACTTCGCTAATGTTAGCTAATTCATACTCTATATTATTGATGAAATATTCGAGGGCAAAATGAGCGTTTACGAGGTCGCTATACTTGTCGAAAAGATAAACGCAATCACTATCACTACTGTCATCATATTTGTTAATAAGCATTGCTGCGTCATAAGCGCTAATATCAAATTTATCTCGAACATCGTGATTGAGGGAAAAGACGCACTCTTGGGCGTATTCCTCTGCAATCTCCACCCCTTCTTTGAAACCATTGTTGTAAGCAGTTTCTGCACCGGCTCTATAACCGCCGATAAAAATACAAATACCTATAGCAATGCATGCAATAATTTCCCATGCGGAGTTTTTCATATAAAGCCCCCTGTTTAGTTTGGTGAAGGAAGATGCGATCTCGGCTTTGTGTTTGTCAGCGAATGGCGCTGGTGAAGGCGACGGCCTTACCTAGGATGCGCACGTTGTTCATTTCCTCGTTGCGATATACAAGAGGATCGTACATAGGATTCTCCGGCTCCAGTATAATGCGATCCGGATGAAGCTTCACGCGCTTCAATGTGGCGTCACCATCGATCAGAACAGCGGCAATTTCGCCGTTCTCCACGGTATTTTGCTGCCGGATGTAGACAATATCGCCGTCAAAGATCCGGGCGTTGATCATACTGTCACCTTTACAGGTGAGGGCAAAGTCTGCGTGTATGTGGCGAGGGATGTCAATATATTCCTCGATATGTTCCTCAGCCAGGATGGGAGCGCCGCAGGCAATGGATCCGATCAGCGGGATCTTCCGCATCTCAGGCATAGGGATAATGCCAGGAATATCGCAAGTAATATCAATCGGCATATCATCGACAGATTCAAGCATTTCCATCATAGTCATTCCAAGTCCGGTAGCTAATTTCTTTAGCTGAGGAATAGTAGGGGTGACGGGTTTGCCTGTGTTTGGATTTGTACCTTTTTCTAGGATTGAAATATAACCATTCGACAAGTCACATCGGTCAGCGAATTGTCGTTGAGAAATATCATGTAATTCTCGATATTCTCGAATTAAGTCACCAAGTTTCATTAGAAACCTCCTTTGCTTGTTTAATATATTGTACAAAGGGCAACACCCTTTGTCAATGGGTTTGTGAAACTTATTAAACATTTTTTGTTTAACCCTATTGACAAAGGGTATTGAGTGTTGTAGTATGGGTGTGTAACCAATTAAACACCGGCGCAAAAAATAACTTTTATCGTGAGGTGAAAAACAGATGGGGTACAGAATAAGGGAACTTCGGGAGGCTCAAAACCTGACACAAGAGGAACTGGCCGAGCGAAGCGGAGTAAGCAGGGGTACGATTTGTGCATTGGAAAAGGGAGAAGAACGAACCACTACTACCAAGACTTTGCTTAAACTCGCCAAGGCGCTTGATTCTACAGTGGATCAGCTTTTTTTATAATCCAAGTGTTTAATCGAGTAAACATGGAGGCACATATGGAAGCAGCAGTGAAATATGAAAAGCTTACATACAGCGTCACAGAGGCGGCGGAGGTCCTGGGCGTAAGTACAGCCAATATGTATCAGATCATCAAGCAGCAGGGTTTTCCTGTGGTGGTGATCGGCAAGCGGCGGCTTATCCCCATTAAGGCGCTGGAACGCTGGGTGGAGGAAATGGCAGCCCGGGGATGGCAGTGATATGGCTAATAAACAGAAGGATCTGACCCGGGAGCAGAAGATCCTGCTGGCTCTTAAGGGGTATCAACCGGCGCTGTATGAGGTTCTGTACGATCTTCGGCACACCATGATCATCCGCAACATCGAAACAAAGGAGCCTGCGGTGATCTTTAAAGATTGAATTCTCAGGCGATTATGAATAAAACCCTGTGGCGGTCAGCTACAGGGAACATGGGCGAGAGGTGCTTTCGGAAGCACACCTGCAGCACAGCAGGAGGTAGTCGGTTCGAATCCGGCCTTGCCCTCCAGCAGCGTAGCGACAGCGCTGCAACCCTTTTTCTTTTTTCTCTTGGCATGAACAAGCTGCAGCCTGTAAGAAGCAGCTCGCCCAAGCGACAGGGTGCACCGACTGGAATGTCGGCAGGGCAACATGGAGAACATGGAGGACCGCGACTGGACGCGCGGCGCCGGTTCGAATCCGGCAGTCTCCACCACGGCGGTCCCTATTACAGGGCGAAACGATACAACTGTTGCAGCGGCCTTTTCCGCGGGGCGTTAATCGAGGGGAAGCACATACGGCCCTCGCTGCAGAAAGTGTGCAGACATCTCCTTTGGTTATATGGGTTTGGGTGTCCGGTGGTTTTCTCCATCACTGGGCGGGAGCGGATCGCAATAGCGGTGTAGCATATCACAGTCGGCGGGGACTGTGGGACAAAAAGAAAAACGCCCATAGGGCGAAAAATAATAAGGAGGAATTTCTATGAGTCAACAGGAATTGGAACAGGGCGATCAGGAGGTTATAGGCATGGTCAACGGACATTCCCATCCGGATGCAGTGGCAGCTGCGGAGGAAATTGCGGAGTCCGTCACCGCACCGGTGCAGGACAGACACGACGATGCATGTGTCTATGATGCGGAGGACGAAAAGGAACAGTGCGGCTTAGCTGAAAGACTGTACCGGAAACGCAAGCAAATGGAGATCTTGCGGGCGGTGCTGTTTGTGGCGGCGTGCCTGTGTATTGCGACAGCACTGGTGGCGGTGTTGTACGTACCGAAGCTTCTGGTCTGGGTCGTGAATATCGGGGTCCTTGCCTGTGGTATTGCCGGCGCGGTGAAGATCGACAAGTACATAAGGTGGTGGCGGTAAGCTATGAGCTTTCGATACCCGATTCCGGATGAGCAGCAAGCGGAGCGCTTGCGGGCAAATGGCATGGATCCGGATGTATATATGGTCAGATCTGCAGAGGAAGATGGCACGATGCATCTGCAGTGCTACAAAACCGGCGATGAGATCAAGCTATCCCCAAATCCCAATAAAAGGAGAAAGTAGATGGTTATCAATGAGAGCGGCTTATGCGCTGCAATGAAAGCTGCATATAAGAAGAAAAGTACCGGCTACAAGGTGGCATCCCGGATCGCAAGGGGCGGTGCAGAAGAGATTGTGCTTTCAGCGCCCGGTTGGACAGCGATCATTACCCGAGAGAATGCACCCCGGAAGGTGTTGGGTCTCATTGTGGAGCACGTGGGAGATCTGCCGCAGGTAGGTCAGGCATTTCAGGTGCAGGACACAAAGGCACAGGCGGAGATCTTTGATATGGCAGTGCCGGAGCTGGAAGAACTGGCGGCGGGTGCTGTGGTTAAAAGAACCCAGCTAAACTATAACGGCTATCAGATCTGGCAGCGAACCGATGATGGCACTGTATTTATGATGCCGCCCAAGCATGAGGATATGCTGGACAACTTCAACCGGCAGGTAAAAACGATGGATAACGGAACACTGTTCTATGCTGAAGGAATTGCCAGCCGTTTGTACTTACAGCCTCTGCAGATCCAACAGAACGAGCTTACAGCGCTTCACCATCTGGCGAAGCTGCAGTGGGTATAAAAAAGGCAGTGCCTAACCGGTCAAAGTCAAGGCACTGCGCATCTAGCGATAACCAAAGGAGGTTACCAAGTGAATTATATCACAGGGTAGCCTCCTTTGCAACCAATAAAGGAGGAATATTTACGGATACTGCAGAATTGAGTAAAAATCTAAGAAGGATTTCCAAGAAAAGCAAAGGACCTTTTGTTAAATCAATGTGCAAGATGGCGGCGCAGGAGATCGATCAGCTGGTATCAGAGCTGGAGTGTGTGAAGACACAGCTTGCAGGGGCTGCGGCGCAGGTCAAAGAATTGGATATACAGTGCAAATACTGTACACATAACTGGCCACCAGCGCCTTGTGTCGAAACGGATGCTTTTTGTACTTGTGAGGAATGCACCTATGACTGCTATTGCAAGGACTGTACGAATAACGGAAAGTGGGAGTGGTCAGGGGCGAAAATGGTGTCCGTGGGTGTTCAGCATGAACAGTAGACGCTGGACTGCAGAGGAAATTGATTATCTGCAGAAGAATTGGAAACTGCCTATGGATGATTTGAGCAAAGCATTGGGCAGGTCCACCGTGGCGATTCATATGAAGGCTGAACAGCTGGGGATGTACCGTAAGAAATGGACACAGGAGCAGATCGATTACCTGCAGGAGAACTACGGCAAGTACTCGATTCCTACCCTGGCCAAGAATTTGGGTAAGACTGTGGATGCGATCAAGGTCATGCGTACAAAGCTGGGGCTTGGCGCCTTCCTGATGAACGGAGAATACATCAGTCTGAACCAGCTGCTTTTGGCAGTAAGTGGCGGATCCAGCACGTACAGCTATAAGATGATCTCTTGGGTTCAGAACCGGGGATTGCCGGTGCATACCAAGAGGGTGGAAAACTGCAGATTCCGGGTGGTGTATTTGGACGAGTTTTGGGAATGGGCGGAGAAGAACCGCTCGTTTCTGGACTTCTCCAAAATGGAGCCGCTGGCGCTGGGGGAAGAACCGGACTGGGTGGCGGAGCAGAGGAAGAAAGATGTCAATGCCTTTCGCCTGCAGAGGAAGGATCCCTGGACATCGGAGGAAGATAGCCGGCTGATCATGCTCCTACGGATGCACAAGTACGGATACGCGGAGCTTTCGGAAATGCTGCATAGATCTGCCGGCGCCATTCAGCGACGGTGTATGGATCTGGGGATTAAGGAGCGGCCTGTGAGGGCAGATAACCACAGCCCGGAGGCAAAGTGGACAGATGCGGATTTTGAGATCCTCGCGGATGGGATCCGCAGCGGTGACAGCTATACAGCAATCGGAAGAAAGATCGGCAAGTCCGAAAAGGCGATCCGGGGAAAGGTCTATTTTGTGTATCTGACAGAGAATGCCGATAAGGTTCGGGCGATGATGGGCAATCAGTCATGGGGATCCGGCGCACCGGTACCCACAGTGAAACAGGCGGTGCATCTATCAAGAACACGGACGGAAACAAAGGATATGCTGGAGCAGCTTGCCGGTGTTCTGTATCGCAGAACCCTTGAACTGAAGAAGGTGGACTATGACCACTATTTCCAGCGGGCGATGTGCAGGAACTGGGATGAGCTGCGCAGTTGCTGCGGTGCCGGGTGTGAGGACTGCGACGCCTGCACGGAGTTTGTCCGGATCCAGCCGCAATATTGTGTCCGCTGCGGCGCAACCTTCTTTGAACGGTCGGAAAACCGGGTATGCGCACCATGCCGGGCGGCGCGGAAACGGCAGGGATTTAAGAAGTATCAATATCTTAACAGAAGAAAAGGAGCGTAAGTTATGCACGAATGTAAAGATTGTGATCATTTAATGGTCTGCAAGTATACGGATTCCGGGGACGGGCGGTGTCAGAAGCCGCAGCATTTCAGGGACAAGCGCCAGCAGGTGGCGGTGGTCAACGTTTCTCCAAAGACCCGAGCTGCATTGGAGAATATGGGCCGTGTGGCGCATGGAGGTTAAGTATGGATCAGCTTAGTAAAGATTCGGTGGCGGCACAGAAGGCCGGGATGTCATATGGAAAATATATGGCCATGAAAGAACGGCTGGCACCCAAAAAGGAAACAAAAGCAAAGCCGGCGGCACAGCTCCCGGAGAAGTGGCAGATCTGCCCGTGGTGTGGCAAGGAATTTAAGAAACGGCATAGGAGTGCGCAGAAGTACTGCGAAGTCTACTGTCAGCAGGAGGCGCAGAAGGCAAGGCAGCGGCAGAGACTGCAGCAGAAGAAAGCAGGACTGTTCCTATGAAATACGTTATTAAATGCTACGACAAGCCCGGGTTTATG
Organism: Faecousia sp.; assembly: GCA_045652545.1. Classification (GTDB taxonomy): domain Bacteria; phylum Bacillota; class Clostridia; order Oscillospirales; family Oscillospiraceae; genus Faecousia. The sequence goes on from JAZRUM010000044.1 coordinate 16,160, forward strand.
ATCTCCGGAATTGGCGTTTGCGTGTGCTCTATGCCAGCGCAGGTAGTTTGGACACAGACAGAGTCCGATGCGCTCCAGTTGGAGGAGGGCGAGGCCTTAGCTGCGATCGCCTGCATCGGGGACGTGCTGGACTGGGAGCTAGCCGAAGGGTTATATGCAGAGCAAACATAAAAACACTCCCACGGAGGGAGATTAAAAACTAAGGAGGACAAACAATGAGCAACTACATCGTTATCAATGACAAAAGAATCGAGCTGACGGAAGATCAGGTGAAGCTGATCATGGAAGGCGGAGAATTAAGTAGCGTCAAGCTATCCGACATCCCCGCGGGTGAGGTCATCAAGATCGGCACCCATGAGCTGGTTGTGCTGGAGCAACTTGATGGCGCGACAGTTCTGATTCGGAAGGAACTGTACGGCGACCCTATGGAGTTCGGTGCGAACAACAATTATGCTGATTCCTATGTGGACTGTGCCTGCGAAACCTTTGCCTGTGAAATCGCCGAGGCAATCGGCGCAGATAACATCATCGATCATGAAGTGGATCTGACGTCTAACGATGGTCTGAAGGACTACGGCGTGATTGAGCGCCGTGCGTCCCTACTCACCGCAGACCGTTACCGCAAGTATGTAGAAATCCTGGACAAGTTCAAGCCGGATGAATGGTGGTGGCTTGCAACACCCTGGAGCACACCTTCCCATGAGAGCGACAGGTTTGCTCTTTGCGTCTCGCCGTCCGGCGGCATCGACAACGACAACTACTTCAACGACAACGGCGTCCGCCCGTTTTGCACCTTAAAATCTAATATCTTTGTATCTAAGTGAAAGGAGCAAAAACATGAAAACAGAAACCGTACATAACGAGGTCCTTTTCCCCGGGGTCAAGGACGGAGAAACATTCACCGTCGCCGGCATGGATTTTATCAAATTCCCGAGCGTTGACGGCAAGACACCGGTGGTGATGAAGGAGATCGCTTTCCGGTCCGACTTCGGTAACAATAACGACCTTCGGGCAAGTAAGGTGCTTAAAAGAATGCAGAAGGATATCCTTCCCAAGATCATCGAGGCTGTAGGTGAGGAGAATGTGCTCACCTTTAAGACAGATCTTACCACACTGGACGGTCTGAAGCCTTATGAGGATCTGGAGTCCCGGATCAGCTTGCCTACTTTCGATTTCTACCGTGCCAATGTGGAGAGCTTTGACAAACACAACCCCGGATCTTGGTGGTGGCTGGCTACCCCGGAATCTGCGCAGCCCCATTATCGCCCGAGCTGGATCGTTTGCGTCTCGCCGTCCGGCTACATCAGCAACGACAACTACGGCTGCGACCTCGGCGTCCGCCCGTTTTTGATCTTTAATTCTTCTATCTTTGGATCTTCTGGAGAAGAACAATGAGTGAAAACGACCTTAAGGTTATCGTAAAAGCAAAAGAACTAGCCGTCCATTCCTTCAAACTGACGTCAAATTGCAACCGCTATCCCAAAAAGTATCGCCATTCCCTCGTTGACCGGATACAGCTCAAGAGCCTGGATATCTTCGATACCCTCATGGAAGCCAACCGGATCAATAACACCACCCGTAAATGGGATCGGTGTGAAGCGATTACCCGGGCGATCACCTTATGTGATGAGTTGCTGTTTTACATCGAGCTGTCCATGCTCCTGGAGCTGCTGAACGATAAGTCGGCGGCCTACTGGTCCAAGATGGTATCCGATGTGAAATATATGTCGATAGCTTGGAGAACTAAGGAACGGCAGTAAATTCCACAGGCCATGCGTTGTATCTTTCTTTGCGTCTCGCCGTCCGGCAACATCAACAACAACAACTACAACAACGACAACGGCGTCCGCCCGTTCTGATGAACAGCTTGACGAAGTAGGCAACAGCCGGAACCAATGCACCACATCAAAAGAACGCATGACCTTTCCGCAAGGATAAACAAAGAAGGGCTGTGTTGTATGACTGACTTTGAAAAGGTGATCGACTTCCATAATATGTACCGGGCTTACCGGCGGGCACGACGGGGCAAAGGATTCAAGAAAAGCGCTGCCAGGTTTTCCGCAGCAGCGCTGGACGGGGTCAATGCCCTCATTGCCCAGCTGCAGAGCAAGACATATACCGTTTCCCCGTATAACACCTTTAAGGTGTATGAACCAAAGGAACGTATTATCCAGACGGCATCCTTCAAGGATAAAGTCGTACAACACAGCCTGTGCGATAATGTGATCCTGCCGCGACTGCAGCAGGTGTTTATCTATGACAACTGCGCCGGTCAGAAACGAAAGGGCACCCTGTTTGGCTTGGACCGATTAAGTGAGCAGATGCAGCAGTTCTATCAAAGATACGGCAGGGACGGCTATATTCTGAAATGCGATATTACGAAATATTTCTATAACATTGCGCACGATCAGCTGAAGGATATCGTACATTACCATTTCGGCCATGACCCGGATATCTGTTGGCTGTGCGATCTGTATATCGACAGCACAGAAGGCAAGGGGATCCCACTGGGCAATCAGATCAACCAGGGCTTTGCGCTGCTGTACCTTGACGGCATGGACAAGCTGATCAAATACGAGCTGGGTATCGAATACTACGGTAGAAACATGGACGACTTCTGGCTGATCCACCCCAGCATGGCATACCTGCAGTATTGCCTGGAGGTTATAACCGCATATCTGGAAACACTGGAGCTGACGCTCAATGGAAAAACACAGATTTTTCCTTTTAAGAACGGCGTTAACTATCTAGGCTTTCATACCTATATAACGGCAGATGGGACACCGATCCGCAAGCTGAGCAACCAAAAGAAGCGCAGCGCTCAGAAGAAATATACCCGTATGGCAAAGCTGGTGGTGGCGGGCAAGTTGCCACCGGAAAAGCTGGAACGTTCCTACGCTGCACACCAAAACCACAGATCACATGGCAACTGCCATAACCTGGGCAAAGTTATGGATCTGAAGATCAATCAAATATTGGAGGGTACATACAAGGAGGAATTAAATGGTGGCAGATGAAAATAAGCTCATTAACGCAACTGCCTTCGACAAGACTCTTTGCAATATGATTCGCAATATCTGCTCCAATAGCGGCAACAGTCAGGTGGCTGACGGTGTTTGTCTTGCGCTGGCACAGTTGAGAGCAGCTCCCGCTGTGGATGCCGTGGAAGTGGTGCATGGGCGGTGGGAAGATGAACACGGCGGTAAATATGCCAACCCACGATACCGATGCTCTGTTTGCAAAGAAAGAGCGTTGTATAAGTTTAAACGAGATTTGCTTGACAACTGGAAAGAAGAACAAGCATTAACACCAAACTGCCCCAACTGCGGTGCAAAGATGGATGGAGGAAATAACAAATGAGTATGACTGATTGGGCAAAAAAAGAAATCGAAATTGCATGTAAGCGGGAGCGTGGCGATAAACCCGAAACTGAATGGGACTACGGCTGCGCCTGTTATGAGAGTGCCTACAAGGCTTTTCAATGCCTTGTTGGTGATGGACACAGCGGTATGAGTATCAGCATAACAAAAAACATTCTTAACCGACTGATTGAAGGGAAACCACTGACGCCTATTGAGGACACGCCAGATGTGTGGAACGATGCGACATACAAAGAGGATATGCGTTCCTATCAGTGTAGCCGTATGAGTTCGTTGTTCAAGGATGTTTATCCCGACGGTAGAGTGGAGTATCACGATGTTAACCGTTGTTATTGCGTAAATAAGGGAAATCCAAATGCTGCCGGCTGGCATAATGGCTTTATCAGCCGCCTTATCCACGAAAAATACCCTATAACTATGCCTTACTACCCGGCAGCAAAACCTATGGTTGTATTCTGCACAGAGGGGCTGAGTGATCCCAAGAACGGAGATTTTGATACCATCGGCATTTGGAGTGTGTTGAAACCTGATGGTGAGAAGGATACCATAGAGAGATTCTTCAAGGAAACAGCTAATAGCTGGGAAGAAATCAGTAAGCAGGAATATTTTGATAGGGTAAAAGGTATGGACAATGTATAAAGAAAACGAAAAGATGTGCGCCCAGTTGGGTGTTTAAGGGATTGTCTATGGCCGGAGGGTTAAGGTATGAGACCGGGCGGGATATGCCGCCCGGCATGGCAGAAAAGGTGGCGGTCCAGATCGCCCGGCAGATGGAGGCGGCTAGACATGCTAAAGAACTTGCGCTTCCACCGGTGGTGGAGCTCGAGGGACTGAAGGAGGATAAGGAATGAAACGGAAAGTTGCACTATATCTGAAGTGCGGTTTGCTGATGTTTACGGTGGCGGTGGGTTTTCTGTTTACGTATGCGTACATATGGCTGTGGGCGGGACTGCCGGAGACGTGGTGGGCAGCGGCCCTTTTGGCGGTGCTCAGCGGTATGTCTACTATCGGTCTGATCTTCTGGATCGGAAAAGAGGATCATGTGCCGGTGCGATGTGGACAGTGCCAGTACTGGACACGGCATGAGTCAGGGCAGGAGTTTGGCACTTGTTTTTGCGGTGGATTCATGCACGGTGTGGAGAAACGGGAAAATGAGTACTGCAATCGGGGAAAGCAGAGGCAATGATTTGGTTTTGCACAGAGAGCATCGGAAACGATGCTTTCTTTGGAAAATCAAATAAAAAATACGCGCGCGCACGCGCGTTTGCGGGCTAGGTAAGGGCCTAAGTTTTCAACCATTTTATATATAGGAGAAGAAAGCGATGCAAAAAGAGGGATACTGGATGATCCGGACCTATGAGGCCGGTACCGTGGGAGAGAAAACAAAGTTTTGGGTCCCAGGGCAACGGCCCAATGGGAAACTCAGAAGAAAAGACAAAGATGCGATCCGGAAACAGGCGCAGAATGAGTACTCCTCGGTAAAGCAGCTTGCCCGCCTTTTGAATGCAAACTTTGGCAAGGGCACAAAAAATAGCATCGTCCTGGGCCTGGACTACAGCGATACCGGCATGAAGAAACTGCATAAGTGGATCGAGAAACAGGGTATGGATCTGGAGGGTATGGATGAAGCAGAGCGGCTCAATGCACTGTGGCAGGCTGCAGATCATGAGCTTTGGAATTGTCTGAGGCGGGTTAAGCGGCGCTGCGGCAAGGATATTGCCCTGAAGGCAGTCTATGTTACCTCTGACATGGATGGTGACACCGGAGAGACGGTGCGTGTACACCATCACCTGGTTATCAATGCAGAGGTTAAAGATGCTTTTGTGGATGCATGGAGGAAGCTGGGGAGTGTTGACTGGGAACGGATGTGGGACAATCAAGACGATAGAACACCGCTTGCTGAGTATTTGATCAAGCAGGTACGCCATGTTCCGGATGCAAAGAAATATCGCTCTACAAGGAATCTGATCCGGCCGGTGCCGGTGGATCGGGAAGCGCTCAGCGATGCGGAGCTGCGTGTGCCTCAGGGAGGACGGCTATTGTTCCGCAGAGAGTTTACAAAGCCGGGACAGGCGCAGTATATCCGCTATATTTTGCCACCGAAATCGTACATAACTCCGGATGAGCTGGCTCCGGATGAATGATAACCGCAGCAGGAGGTTTTGATGATGGGAAAGCATACTGTCAGCAATAATGCAAAATGTCCATATTATCGTTGCGAGGATCGGCATGAAATCTTTTGCGAAGGACTTTCGGTAGGAATGGGAACGCATGTGGCATTTTCCTCACCCCTAGAGCGTAAGCAATGGGCAAAGGATCGATGCAAATCGATTCAGGGGCATAGAGCCTGTCCTGTAAAGATCATGCTGGAGAAAAACGAGCAGGGAGTATAAAAGAGTTTTGCAAATCGACAAACACGCGTGCCGGGGGGCAGGCGTGCGTTTGTGCGTGCATTATGCGTGCGCACGTTGGGAATTACACTCAGGATGAAGATCCTGGGTGTTTTTTTAACGTGCATGCTTTGGGAAAACGTGCACGTTAGGGAGCGCTGACAGGGGGGTTTTTGTTGTGGTTTTGTTTTTGCTATCATAAGCACAGAAGGTGGTCGAAGGAGGTTTCACAGCATGGGCAGACCCAGAAAATATACTGCTAAGTCGCTGAGGAAGGCTGTGGAGCGATACTTTGACAGCATTACCCGGGAAGTCGATCTAACGGAAAAAGTTGACTCCGGCAAACGAGACAGCTATGGCCACGTGATCTACGACACGGTAAAGATCACAAATAAGCTGGGGGAAGTAGCCAAAGCTACGGAATACCTGGTACCGCCCACGCTGGGTGGGCTGTGTAGTTTCCTGAAGATCGATCAAAGCACGTGGAGCCGTTGGTGTGATAAGGACACCTACCCGGAATATGAGCAGATCATTACCCAGACTCGAGAACGGCTGTTGACCTGGCGCCAGGAGCAGGTGCTGCTGCGCAAGGATGTGAAGGGTCTAATCTGGGACCTGGAGACCAATTACGGATGCGGACAGAAGTCAGACAGCGCACCGCAAATGACGGTGGTGCTGAAGGGAGAACTGAAGGATTATGCGGGATAACACGCTGGTCATGCCGGATCCCAACGCAAAGCAGGCGGAGGCATTTAAGCTGAAGAACCGCTATGTGTCTTATGGCGGCGCCCGTGGCGGCGGTAAGAGCTGGTTTGTACGGTGGAAGGCAATTCTGCTGTGCCTGTTCTTTGCCGGCATAAAGGTACTGATTACCCGAAAGACCTACAAGGAACTGTTCAACAACCACATTGCACCGCTACTAATCCTACTGAACGGAATCGCCAAGTACAACAAGACAGATAAGATCTTCACTTTTCCAAACGGCAGCACCATATGGTTTGGCTATTGCGCCCACGATTCAGATCTTGGCCAATACCAGGGCGCGGAATATGATATTTGGTTTGCTGACGAGGCGGGGCAATTTCAAGAGAGCTGGCTGGTACAGATAGACGCCTGTGTGCGTGGTGCCAATAACTTCCCAAAGCGGACCTATTACACGCTGAACCCCGGCGGTCCGAGCCACGGATATTTCAAGCGGCTGTTTATTGACCGCAATTTTAATCCGGAGGAACATCCGGAGGACTACGCTTTTGTACAGGCGCTGGTGCAGGATAACACGGCGCTCATGGAGCAGCAACCGGAATACAAACGGAGCTTGGAAAAGCTGCCGCCCAAGCTGAGGAAAGCCTGGCTGGAGGGCAGCTGGAACATTTTTGAGGGACAGTTCTTTGAGGATTTTATTGATGATCCGCAGCATTACGCAGATCGGCAGTATACTCACGTGATCGATCCTTTTGAGATCCCGTCGGGCTGGAAGATCTACCGCAGCTTTGACTGGGGATACAACAAGCCATTTTCCTGTGGCTGGTGGGCGGTTGACTATGACGGTGTGGTGTATCGGATACTGGAGCTGTACGGCTGCGGTGAAACACCAAATGAAGGCCTCAGATGGACACCTCCTCAGGTGTTTGCCAAGATCCAGGAGATCGAACGGGAACACCGGTGGTTGGCAGGAAAGCGGATCCACGGCATAGCGGATCCTGCCATCTGGGATGCGGAGACCGGTGAATCTATTGCGGATACCGCGGCAAAGTACCAGGTATATTTTACGCCCGGTGACCACAAACGGATCCCGGGGTGGATGCAGGTACATTACCGGCTGGCGTTCGATGAAAACGGTTTTCCCCAAATGTATGTATTTTCCAACTGCAAGGCGTTCATCCGGACGATGCCGCTGTTGCAGTATGACGAACATAAGCCGGAAGATCTGGATACCGACGGCGAGGATCACGTGGCGGATGAGGTTCGATATTTCTGCATGAGTCGGCCGATCAAGCCGAAGATTCCTGCAGAGCCGGATCCCTGGAGTAACAATCCTATGAAGATCTTCCTGGACATCGACCGGGAGGACGTGAGAACAACGGCAAGAAAGCCGGGAATGGAGATCATAGATGGATAGACAGGAAATCGTGCGCAAATTGATGAATGCTGAGGATGTTGCGCGAAAGAATAGAGAAAGCTTACGTGGCGGGGCGGCAATCCCTCAGTCGCCTGCGGCGACAGCTTCCTTTACACAAGGGAGCCTCAGTGCGGATCAAAAGGAGGCGGCTGCGCCGGTGATCGGTGTGGATCAGATCCACGATGCGTGGCAGATCCTGCAGAAGTACAAAGACGGCAAGAAGAATCTGGAGCAGCGGGTGATCGCCAATGAGCAGTGGTACAAGCTGCGGCACTGGGATTATATCCGCACAGACAAGGATCAGCAGGTAGAGCCGGTGTCCGGCTGGTTGTTTAACGCCATTGCCGGTAAGCATGCGGATATGATGGACAACTTCCCCATGGCCAACATCCTGCCACGGGAGGAAGGGGACAAGGATGAGGCAGAGCAGCTGACAGCGGTCGTTCCGGTAGTCATGGAGCAGGCAGACTTTGAGGATGTTTACAGCACCACTGCAGATTCCAAGCTTCGTGGCGGCACCAGCGTGACCGGTGTGTTTTGGAATGCAAAGAAGCTGAACGGTCTGGGCGACGTGGATATCCGGGAAATGGAGATTCTCAACCTGTTTTGGGAGCCTGGTGTTTCCGATATCCAGAAATCCAAAAATTTCTTCAGTGTGGAGCTTTGGGATAACGAGCTGCTGCAGCAGAGCTATCCCCAGCTGAAGGGCAAACTGGGCGCAGACGGAAAGACCGTAAGCGAGTACATTTACGACGATACCGTCAACACCGACGAGAAGACGCTGGTGATCGACTGGTACTACAAGAAGTTCAGTGGCGGCCGGCAGGTGCTGCACTAC
>JAZRUM010000045.1:0-30283 GCA_045652545.1 Faecousia sp.
TACTGAATCAGTATGTTTATTTCTTCAATAATCACAGACCAGCTGCCGCCTTGGGCTACAAAAGCCCAGTTCAGTACAAGACCGAACTGGGCTTCGTGTAATTATGCTTTTTAGTGTCTACTTTTTCTTGACAAGTGCAGGTATTCATTTACCCTTGTCCTGCGTATTTATTTTCTGTGTATTTAATCAGTCATTAAACTCCCAGAGAACCTCACGAATAATCTCACTGACCGTGGGATGCGGGAAAATAATTTGACGGGCATCGGTGACACGCATCTGCATCTCAATCATTTCTGCTGCGCCCCAAATCATTTCGCCGGAATAAGAACCGATCATGTGAACGCCAAGAATATTACGTCTTTTGCGGTCTACAATGATTTTGCACAGGCCGTCTGCGCCCTCATTCTCTGCCACAAAGCGGCCGGAGTACATCATAGAAAGTTTGCGAACCTCATAGTCCAAGCCCTTTTCCTTGCACTCATCCTCTGTCTTGCCTACAGAGGCAATCTCCGGCTGCGCGTAGATTACAGAGGGATTTGCATGGTAACGCATTGCATCTTTCTTTCCTGTCAGATTGTTTACGGCTACCTCTGCCTCACGGTATGCTGTATGAGCCAACATATGATGGCCGTTTACATCACCCACTGCATAGACGTTGGGAACATTGGTGCGGCAGAGGGCGTCAGTTTTAATGCCGGTTCTTTCTGTCTCAACACCAATGGTTTCCAGACCGATATCTGCAATATTGGCACGGCGGCCGATAGACAACAACACCTTATCTGCTTCCACGCAGATCTTTTCACCATTAGGCGTTTCCGCCCAAACCTTACCCGGCTCTACAGACAAACATTTGTGGCTCAGCAGGAAGGTGATTCCCTTGCTCTCCAGTTCCTTCTGCAGCAGTTTACCGATCTCCCGATCGGTAGCACCGGCGATATGGTCCATCATTTCAATAACCGTAACCTTAGCACCAACGGTTGCGTAATATGCGGCCATTTCCAAACCGATAACGCCGCCGCCAATCACTGTCAGTTTCTGAGGGATCTCGGTGAGTTCCAAAACCTCCCGGTTGGTCAGCACAAAGCTGCCCAAATTCTCACGAACACCCGGAATGGGAGGCACAACAGCAGAGGAACCGGTAGCAATAATCAATGATTTTGCAGTATAGGTGTTGCCGGCAGCAGTTACGGTAAAGCCGTCTGCTGTTTTACCGGTAATCGTTGCCTCTTCCATTACCACAGTAACACCGTGGGTGCGCATTTTGCCCTTCACACCGGACACAAGTGTACGAACCACCTTTGCTTTTCGGGCAATGACTGCCTTCTGGTCGATCTTCACATCAGCACAGCTAACACCGTAAGCAGCACCATGCAAAGCATGGTCGTAATGTTTCGCAGAATTCAGCAGTGCCTTAGAAGGGATGCATCCCTCATTCAGGCAAACGCCACCTAAGGAGCGTTTTTCAAACAGCAACGTCTTTTTTCCAGCATGGGCAGCTCTCTCCGCTGCCAGATATCCACCGGGACCGCCACCAATCACAATCAGATCGTACATTTCCATTACTGTCTCTCCTTTGATTTTTCCAAGATTCGTTATTATCTATATTTAAAATTCCTGTATATCATACATCACCATTAAATATAACGCAAGAAAATAATTTTTTGTTATTAATGCTTAAGCCTTGCACAAAAGAGACTTGTTACGGCATTGCTATTTTGTACGAACTGTGGAAAATTCGACAGATACATATATCATATGTATTGATACTTGCTTTTTTTACCAATTTAATTTATAATGTTTTATTGATATAGTAATATAGATATACCATTATCGAATCCCGCAAAACAGGGATTTAGACCACCGGAAAGGAATGTGTAACCATGAAATTCAGTTACTATCCCGGATGCACCCTGCGCAACAAAGCCAAGGAACTGGATCTGTACGCCAGAGCCTCTGCCGAAGCGCTGGGTTTTACCCTCGAGGAGCTGACCGACTGGCAGTGCTGTGGCGGTGTATACCCACTGGGCACTGACGAGATCGCCTCCAAGCTGGCATCCGTCCGCGCTCTGGCGCAGGCAAGAGATAAAGGTCAGGATCTTGTGACCTTGTGCTCTGCCTGTCACCATGTACTTAAGCGTGTCAATGACGATATGCAAAACGTGGAGGACATCCGCAATCGCGCCAACAACTACATGAAACTGGACACTCCCTACGCAGGTGAAACCAAGGTTCTGCACTTTTTGGAAGTGATCCGAGATCAGATCGGCTTCGACGAGCTCAAGAAAAAAGTCGTCAATCCCCTCACCGGCAAGAAGATCGGCGCATACTACGGCTGCTTACTGCTGCGTCCCGGCAAGATCATGGCCTTTGACGATCCAGAAAATCCCCAGCTGTTGGAGGACTTTATCCGTGCATTGGGCGCAGAACCTGTTGTGTACCCCTACCGTAATGAGTGCTGCGGCGGTTACATATCTTTGAAAGAGCCTGAGATGGCAAAAAGCATGAGCACCAACATTGCTCAAAGCGCAGACAGCTTTGGTGCTGAGATGCTCATCACCGCTTGCCCTCTGTGCCGCTACAATCTGAACAAGTCCCAAAGCGCTCTTCCCGTTTATTATTTCACGGAGCTTCTTGCTGAGGCTTTGGGTGTAAAGGAGGAGGCAACAAAATGAGCCACGGAACGAACAAAGCCGAGCAAATCAAAGAGATCTCCGGCACCAATCCTCTGAAGTGCATGAAGTGCGGTAAGTGCTCCGCCACCTGCCCTTCTTTTAATGAAATGGATATCAAGCCTCATCAGTTTGTTTCCTATGTGCAAAACGGCAACATTGAAGCACTGGCAGAAAGCAAATCTCTTTGGAAGTGCCTTTCCTGCTTTGCCTGCGTAGAGCGTTGCCCCCGGGATGTACAGCCCGGCCGTATCATCGACGCTGCCCGTCAGATGGTAGTGCGTCAGCGGGGTGGCAATTATCTGACCGCTGATGAGATTCCGGCATTACTGGACGAAGAGCTGCCTCAGCAGCTGCTGGTCAGTGCCTACAGAAGATATAAGAGGTGAGCGCCATGCAGAGAATTGGTGTATTTGTCTGTCACTGGGGCAGTAACATTGCTGCCACTGTTGACGTTAAGAAAGTCGTGGAGATGGCCCTTCTGGAGCCTGGTGTTGTCCACGCAGAAGATTATCAGTATATGTGTTCCGAGGCCGGTCAGGCCAAGATTGGTGCTGCCATTGAAGAGCATAAGCTCACCGGCATCGTGGTCTGCTCCTGCTCCCCCCGGATGCATGAGGCTACCTTCCGCAAGTGCGCAGAGCGTTACGGTCTGAACCCCTACATGGTGGAGATCGCCAACATCCGTGAGCACTGCTCCTGGATTCACAAGGATATGGAAGAAGCAACCAAGAAAGCTGTCATCCTCGCCCGGGCTGCCATTGCAAAGGTCAATCTGAACGCACCCCTGCAGGCAGGCGAAAGCCGCGTTACCAAGCGTGCGCTGGTCATTGGCGGCGGTATCGCCGGTATCCAGACTGCTCTGGATATTGCCGACGCAGGCTATGAGGTGGATATCGTTGAAAAAACCCCCTCTATCGGCGGTCGTATGTCTCAGCTGGATAAGACCTTCCCCACCCTGGACTGCTCTGCTTGTATTTTGACCCCCAAGATGGTGGATGCAGCCGGTCACGAGAAGATCAACATCTATACATACAGCGAAGTAGAAAAGGTTTCCGGCTTCGTGGGTGACTTTACTGTAGATATTCGCAAGAAGGCAAGATCCGTTGACTCTACCAAGTGTACCGGCTGTGGTGTCTGCCAAGAAAAGTGCCCCTCCAAGAAAACTCCCAGCGAGTTTAACCGTGGACTGGGCAACCGCAGTGCGATCTACACACCCTTTGCCCAGGCAATCCCCAACGTTCCCGTAATCGACCGGGAAGCTTGTATCAAGTTCAAGACCGGCAAGTGCGGTGTTTGTGAAAAGGTCTGTCAGGCCGGTGCTATCAACTACGCACAGGAAGACGAGATCATCACCGAGAAGTACGGCGCGATCGTGGTTGCTACCGGTTTTGATACCATCAAGCTGGATAAGTATGACGAGTACGCTTACAACCAGAGCAAGGATGTAATCACCTCTCTGGAGCTGGAGCGTGTGATGAACGCTGCCGGTCCTACCAAGGGTCACTTAGAGCGTCTTAGTGACGGCAAAGCGCCCAAGGAGATCGTGTTCATTCAGTGTGTTGGCAGCCGTTGCGCAGACAGCCGTGGCAAGAGCTACTGCTCCAAGATCTGCTGCATGTACACCGCTAAGCACGCAATGCTCATCCGTGACAAATACCCGGATGTGAATGTAACTGTATTCTACATTGATGTGCGTACCCCCGGTAAGAACTTTGACGAGTTCTACCGCCGGGCCGTGGAAGAATACGGTGTCAACTACATCAAGGGTCAGGTGGGCAAGGTTGCTCCCCAGGCTGACGGCAGCCTGCTGGTGCAAGGTGTTGACCTGCTGGACAACAAGCAGATTCTGAAGAAGGCTGACATGGTTGTGCTGGCTACCGCAATCGAGCCGGAGGCTGGCGTACGCAACATCGCCACCATGCTCACCGCTTCCATCGACACCAACAACTTCCTCACCGAGGCGCACCCCAAGCTGCGTCCCGTGGAATCCCCTACCGCAGGTGTGTTCCTGTCCGGTGTGTGCCAAGGTCCTAAGGACATTCCCGAAACTGTTTCTCAAGCCGGTGCCGCGGCCGTTAAGGTCATCGGTCTGCTGGCAAAGGATAAGCTGACTACCAACCCCTGCACCGCCAAGCCGGATGAGCTGCTGTGTAACGGTTGTAGCAACTGCGCCAAGGTTTGCCCCTACGGCGCTATCACATATGAAGTCCGTCAGATCAACGACCACGGCATCCGTGAGGATCGCCGCATCGCCACTGTCAACAGCGCCCTGTGTCAGGGTTGCGGTGCTTGTACCGTTACCTGTCCGTCCGGTGCTATGGACCTGCAGGGCTTCAGCAACAGACAACTTATCGCGGAGGTGGATGCAATATGTCGGTAAATGAAGAATTCCGCCCGAAAATCGTGGCGTTTTGCTGCAACTGGTGCAGCTATGCAGGCGCTGACCTGGCTGGCTCTTCCCGTCTGGCTTACCCGGCTGACGTGAAGATCATCCGTGTTCCTTGCTCCTGCCGTGTGAATCCTATGTTTATCCTGCGCGCCTTTGAAAAGGGTGCAGACGGTGTGATCCTGTGCGGCTGCCATCCCGGCGACTGCCACTACTCCACCGGTAACTACTACGCCCGTCGCCGTATGACCCTGCTGTTTAGCATGCTGGACTACATGGGTGTAGAAAACGGCCGTACCCGTGTGGAATGGGTCTCCGCAGCCGAAGGCGTAAAGTTCTCCACCACTATGAATGAGTTTGTGGAGAAGATCCGCTCCCTGGGCGAGAATGTAAGATTGGGGGATTTGAGATGCAAGAATTAAAGAATAGAGCCATCGAGCTGCTGAAAAACGGCACTGTGGCACGGGTTCTTGGCTGGCGCATCGGCGAAAATACATATGACCCCGAGCCTGCATTCTTCGACAGCGTGGAGGCTATGGAGGATTTTGTTTACAACAACTTCTGCGCCGCCAACCTGAGTAAGTACATGATCGAGGCCGGTAAGCTGGAGGGTAAAACTCTGGTATGCCTGAAGCCTTGCGACAGCTACAGCTACAATCAGCTGCTGTCTGAGCACCGGGTAGACCGGGAAAAAGCATACATCATCGGTGTAGGCTGCAAGGGTAAGCTGAGCATTGAAAATGTCAAGCGTGCCGGTGTGAAAGGTATTCTGTCTGTCACAGATACCGATCCTCTGCAGGTAGAAACACTTTATGGCAACACGGAAGTTGCTTACAAGGACGCTATGCTGGGTCGCTGCCATGTTTGCAAAGGCAAAGAACACATGGTCTACGACGAACTGATCGGTGAAAGCGCTGACACTGCCGATGCCGATCGTTTTGAGCAGGTTCGGATCATTGAAGCCATGTCCCCTGCTGAAAAGTTTGCATTCTTCCAGGCTGAACTTTCTAAGTGCATCCGTTGCAACGCCTGCCGGAACGTCTGCCCCGCCTGCAGCTGCCGTAAGTGTGTCTTTGACAGCACCAAGTTCGACAGCGCACAAAAGGCCAATGTGGACAGCTTTGAAGAAAAGATGTTCCACATCATCCGCGCCTTCCATGTGGCAGGTCGCTGCACCGACTGCGGTGAGTGCAGCCGCGTATGTCCTCAGGGCATTCCTCTGCACCTGTTCAACCGCAAGTTTATCAAGGATATCAACACCCTCTACGGTGAGTATCAGGCAGGCGCTGATCCCGAGGCTCGTGGTCCGCTGACCAGCTTCACCACCGAGGATGCAGAACCCAGCGTGGTCAGTCAGGGAGGTATCGTATGAAGCGTATTGCATTTGAGAACCTGCCCAAGCTGTATGCGGCAATTGCTGAAAAGCAAAGTCTGATCTTGCCGGTAAAAACTGCCGGGCAAACCAATTTCGGCATCTGGACCGAAAATGCTGAGGTAGACCTGCAGACCCTAAAAACTGTTAAGTCCGCAAAGGACGCATTCTTCCCTCAGAGTGAAAACCTGTACACCTGCTACCGGGACGGCAAAAAGCTGTCCATCGTACCTGAAAAACTGGAAGAAGAAAGCTTTGTTGTATTCGGCATCAAGGCTTGCGATGTCCGGGGCATTTCTGTGCTGGACAAGGTATTTATGAGTGAGCCGGTAGACAGCTTCTACTGCGCACGGCGCAAGCACGGCATTATTGTTTCCCTTGCCTGCGGTCAGCCGGAGGAAAGCTGCTTCTGTAAGGTCTTTGGCATTGACTGCGCTGAGCCTCAAGGCGATGTGGTCACCTGGCTGTGTGATGGCTATCTGTACTGGAAAGCCGCCACCGAAAAGGGTGAAGCACTGACTGCCCAGCTGGCAGAGCTGTTGGAAGATACCGACGATACTGCCGTGGAAGCGCAGAAGGCTACCATCGCTAAGATTGTAGAAAAGCTGCCCTATGCCAACCTTTCTTTGGAGGGTTGGAACGGCGAGGTGCTGAACGAGAAGTTCAATTCTCCCATTTGGGAGCAGCTGTATAAGCCTTGTCTGGCTTGCGGCACTTGCACCTTTGTGTGCCCCACCTGCCAGTGCTACGATATCAAGGACTATGATACCGGCAATGGCATTCAGCGGTATCGCTGCTGGGACAGCTGCATGTACTCCGATTTCACCATGATGGCTCACGGCAACAACCGTACCAGCCAGCTGCAGCGTTTCCGTCAGAGATTCATGCACAAGCTGGTGTACTTCCCCGCCAACAATGACGGCATGTATTCCTGCGTCGGCTGCGGTCGGTGCGTGGATAAGTGCCCCAGCCACCTGAATATCGTTAAGGTTATCAAAGCCTTTGGAAAGGAGGGTCAGTGATGCACGACCACGAATGTACCTGTCATCCCGGTTTTTACCACGATACACTGATCCCCCACATTGGCGTGATCACCGATATCCGTCAGGAGACTCCCGATGTTAAGACTTTCCGGATTGAGCCTCCCGAGGGCGGTAAGTTCTTTGAGCATATGCCCGGCCAGTGCGCTATGATCTGCGTACCCGGTGTCAGCGAGGCTATGTTCTCCATCACCTCTTCTCCTACTAACAAACTCTATCAGGAGTTCAGCATCAAAAAGTGCGGTGAACTGACCGACTGCCTGCACTCTTTGCAGGTTGGTGATCAGGTCACTGTCCGTGGTCCTTACGGTAACAATTTCCCCGTAGAGACCGACCTGAAGGGCAAAAACCTTCTGTTCATCGCCGGCGGTATCGCTCTGGCTCCTCTGCGCAGCGTCATCAACTATGTGCTGGACAACCGTGAGAACTACGGCAAAGTAGATATTCTCTACGGTTCCCGCAGCGCTGACGATCTGGTGCAGCTCAAGGAGATCCAGGACGTCTGGATGAACACCAAGGATGTGGATGTGTACCTGACCATTGACCGACCCCAGGAAGGCTGGGACGGCAATGTTGGTTTCGTTCCCACTTACCTACGTGAGCTGGCCTTCGATACCAACCGGATCGCTGTGCTTTGCGGCCCTCCCATCATGATCAAGTTCTGCCTGCAGGCACTGCAGGAAATGGGCTTTAAAAAAGAACAGATCTGGACCACTCTGGAGCTGCGCATGAAGTGCGGTGTCGGCAAATGCGGCCGCTGCAACATCGGCTCCAAGTACGTCTGCAAGGACGGCCCTGTGTTCCGCTGTGACCAAATCGATGAGCTTCCCGCTGAGTACTAAGAGAGGAGAATATAACTATGGAAAAACTTGTTAATGTTTATTTCTTTGGCAAGCGCTACCAGGTTCCTGCAGACTTAACCATCATGACTGCTATGGAATATGCCGGCTACACACTGACCCGTGGTTGCGGCTGCCGTCATGGTTTTTGCGGCGCTTGCGCTACCATCTACCGCATTAAGGGCTTCAACGAATTAAAGACCTGTCTGGCTTGCCAGACTCAGGTGCAGGAGGGTATGTACATCGCTTCCATCCCCTTCTTCCCCACCGACAAGCGTGCTTATGAGATCGAGGATCTGAAGCCCAATCAGCAGGTTATGATGGAGCTGTATCCCGAGATCTACAGCTGCATCGGCTGTAACGCTTGTACCAAGGCTTGTACCCAGAGCCTGAACGTTATGCAATACATTGCTTACGCACAGCGTGGCGAACTGGAAAAGTGCGCAGAAGAGTCCTTCGACTGTGTCGGCTGTGGCTGCTGTTCTGTCCGCTGCCCTGCTGAAATTTCCCATCCCATGGTGGGATTGCTTGCCCGTCGTCTTACCGGCAAGTACATTGCTCCCGAGAGCCAGCACCTGCACGATCGGGTTGACGAGATCAACCGTGGTGAGTACGATCAGCTGATCGAGGCTGTTATGCAGAAACCCATCACCGAGATGCAGGAACTGTATAACACCCGGGACATTGAGAAATAAGGAGGGGTTACGATGTTTACTGAAACAATGCTGGAATCCATCAAAAAGGTGGAAGCTACCCGTGCTGAGCGTATGAGCACAGAACCCCGCCGTATGACCGCGGAGGAAAAGAGCGAACTGCTGAAGGCATACCATCCCGACTACCGTCCCGAAGGCTTTGCCGAGATCAAGATCGGCCCAAACAAGGGTCAGAAAGCTCCTGTAGAGCTGACTCAGCTGCTGCACAGCAACAGCCGTCTGCTGAACGAGAAGATCGACCTGGAGAATCCTGCATATGATGTGGATGTTCTGGTCATCGGCGGCGGTGGCGCAGGCGCATCTGCTGCGATCGAAGCGCACGAAGCCGGTGCAAACGTTATGATCGTTACAAAGCTGCGTATCGGCGATGCCAACACCATGATGGCAGAAGGCGGCATTCAGGCTGCTGACAAGCCCAACGACTCCCCTGTCCAGCACTATCTGGACGCTTTCGGCGGCGGTCACTTTGCTGCCCGTCCCGAGCTGCTGCGCCGATTGGTCATGGAAGCGCCCGATGCGATCCGCTGGCTGAACAAGCTGGGCGTTATGTTCGATAAAGACGCTGACGGCACAATGGTCACCACCCACGGCGGTGGCACTTCCCGTAAGCGTATGCACGCATGTAAGGACTACTCCGGCGCTGAGATCATGCGTACCGTTCGTGACGAAGTTCTGAACCGTCAGATCCCCGTTGTTGAGTTCACCTCCGCTGTGGAGCTGATCAAAGACGACAAGGGTCAGGTTGCCGGCGCAGTGCTTCTGAACATGGAGACCGGTGACTATATGGTCGCTCGTGCAAAGACCGTCATCATCGCCACCGGCGGCGCAGGCCGTCTGCACTATCAGGGTTTCCCCACTTCCAACCACTACGGCGCTACTGCCGACGGTTTGGTCCTGGGTTACCGAGCAGGCGCTCCCCTTCTGTACCAAGATACCATTCAGTACCACCCCACCGGCGTGGCTTACCCCAGCCAGCTGTTCGGCGCTCTGGTTACTGAGAAGGTTCGTTCCATCGGCGCTATGCTGGTTAACAAGGACGGCGAGGCTTATGCCCATCCTCTGGAAACCAGAGATGTTTCCGCATCTGCCATCATTCGTGAATGTGCTAACGGCAAGGGTGTCGAAACCCCTCTGGGCAGCGGTGTTTGGCTGGATACTCCCATGATCGAGATCCTCCACGGTGAAGGTACTATTGAAAAGAGAATTCCCGCAATGTTCCGTATGTACTTAAACTACGGCATTGATATGAGAAAAGTCCCGATTCTGGTATATCCCACATTGCACTACCAAAACGGTGGTCTGGAGATCGGTGGCGAAGGCTACACCAAGGCCATCCCCAACCTGCTGGTTGCCGGTGAGGCCGTTGGCGGTATCCACGGTCGTAACCGTCTGATGGGTAACTCCTTGCTGGACATCATCGTCTTTGGCCGTAACGCCGGTAAGGCTGCTGCAAAGCGCGCTAAGGAAGTCACTTTGGGCAAGCCCAATCTGGATCACGTCCAGGCATATGCCAAGGAGTTGGAGCAGGCAAATATCAACGTAGAGGGTGTTTCTCCCCTGCTGCTGCCCAAGTACGCCCGTCACGAAAAGTAATCATTAATACTGCAAGACAGGAGTCCCGCTCCTGTCTTACAGCCGTCTTGAGGAGATGTAAATTATAATGGAAGAATTTCTTACCAATCTGATTAATCTTGGTTCTACCCCCACAGTGCTGCTGATGGCCTTTCTAGTCTGCTTTATCGGTTATGCCCTGGGTGCTATTCACGTTAAGGGTTTGAACCTGGGCACGGCAGGCGTGTTTCTGTTTGCCCTGCTGTTTGGCTATCTGTGCACTCTGCCGGGTCTGAAGGATATCCCTGTACTGGGTAAGTTCTTTATGGCGGATTCCTCCGACAGCAAAATCACCAGTTTCAAGTTCCTGTCCAACATTGGCCTTGTTATGTTCGTTACCTCCGTTGGCTCTATTGCCGGCCCCAAGTTCTTCCGAAATCTAAAGGTCAACGCGAAAACCTATGTTCCAATGGGCGCACTGATCATCGTTATCGGCGCACTGGTAACCGTTCTGTTCGCACTGATCCCAGGTATCGGTCCTGCTTATGCTACCGGCATCCTGTCCGGCGCGCTGACTTCTACCCCTGCCTTCTCCGCTGCTAAGGACACTGTGGCGGAATTGGCCGGCAATCAGTCCGCACTGGTGGTGCTGGGTCAGGCTGTTGCATATCCCTTCGGCGTGATCGGCGTTGTCCTGTTCGTGCAAGTCATGCCTAAGCTGCTGAAGGTGGATATGGAGAAGGAACGCTCTTTGATCACCTACCCTGCTGCACAAGCTGCTGACAGTGTCAAGAAGGAAAAGAAGCTGGTGGATCTGGACGATTACGGTTTCGCCGCCTTCGGTCTGGCTCTGGTGCTTGGTCTGCTGCTGGGCGCTATCAAGATCCCTCTCAGCGGCAAGGGCTATGCCGGTCCCTGCTTCTCTCTGGGTACTACCGGCGGTCCTCTGATCATGAGTCTGATCCTGTCTCACTTCGGTCATATTGGCCCCATCAACATGAAGACCGACACCCACGCGCTAAAAAGCTTCCGTGAGTTTGGTCTGATGCTGTTCCTGCTGGGTGCCGGTATTGAAGGCGGTGTTGTGCTGGTACAGCAGATCAGCCAGTCTGAGTTGGGCATCATGCTGGTGGTATACGGCTTTATTGCCGGCGCCGTCATCACCATCATCCCCATGGTTGTTGGCTATCTGTTTGCCCGTTACATCTGCAAGCTGCCCCTGCTGAATAATCTGGGCTCCATCACCGGTGGTATGACCTCCACCCCCGCTCTGGGCACCCTTATTAGCACTGCAGGCACTGACGATGTTGCCGGCGCATATGCTTCCACCTACCCCATCGCATTGGTCTTGGTCGTGCTGGCTGCTCAGCTGATCAATTCACTGATGCTGTAATCGACAATTCGTATTTTTAAATTCTATATAGCCAATCGGGTGCTGTCTCAAAAGAGGCAGCACCCGATCTTTATACAGACTATTTTTCTGTCGAATACTTGCATATTAGGGCACAAAGATGCTACAATAGGCATATAAAATAAGGGAGATGATGTTATGAGTTTCCTTTGGATTTTATTGGGAATTGTTGCAATATTGGCAGTGGCTGTGCTGAGCATTTCCTACATATGCTATCGGATGGCTTTTCATGTATCACGGAAGCGTCCCACAGTAGATGATGTGTTGGATCTTCCCCAGGGGGATATTTACGTTCCCTATCTGGACTTTATGGAACGCTGTGCCCGAGAAGTACGGGCTATGCCTTTCGAACCGCTTTGGGTTACTTCCTTTGACGGTTTAAAGCTTTACGGGCGGTATTTTGAGTATGCGCCCGGAGCGCCTATCGAGCTGATGTTCCATGGTTACCGGGGCAGCGCAGAGCGAGATCTTTCCGGTGGCGTTTGCCGTGGTTTCAAGCTTGGTCACAGTGTACTGCTGGTAGACCAGCGGTGCAGCGGAAAGTCTGACGGCAATGTAATTACTTTCGGCATTAACGAACACCGGGACTGCCTTACCTGGCTAAACAAAATGCAAGAGCGCTTTGGACCGGAAACAAAAATCATTCTTACCGGTATTTCCATGGGCGCATCTACTGTGCTGATGGCTGCCGGTAAACCGCTACCAAAAAATGTCATCGGTGTATTGGCTGACTGTGGTTTCACCAGTGCTAAGGAGATCATAAAAGTAGTGATTAAGCAGATGGGCCTGCCTCCTGTTATTGCCTATCCCTTTGTGAAGCTGGGAGCGGCGCTGTACGGACGCTTTAATCTAGAGGAGATCACTGCTATAGAATCGGTTAAAAACTCAACAGTACCGATCCTATTCTTCCACGGAGAGGACGATGCCTTTGTTCCCTGCTATATGAGCCAGCAGATGCATACAGTCTGTACCTCCAAAAAAATGCTGGTGACTGTCCCTGGTGCCGGTCACGGATTGAGCTACCCGGTACAACCGGAACAGTATTTGGATGCCATGCGGAAATTTTTTGACTCTCTTTTATAACTTCATTACATTGCAAGCTGCCCTGCTGCTATTGAATAGCGGCAGGGCAGTTCTTTACAGATATTATTTATATCATAACAGCTTGCGCAGTAACCGGTATAGCCAGTAGGCGCCGTAAATAAATATAAGATACAACGCTGATACTATACAGACGTACAGCAGCGTTGCCGGCAGTAACCCAACAGCTTCCTTAACAGCAAGGCGCACCGTTTCCAGCACAGGAATGTTGCATCTATAGTAGTTTGCATAATTGGTCTTAAGCAGGTATGCCATAGAGGCAGACACCACGCAAAAGCCCAGCACAAACCAAAGGACTGATTTTACCTCACCTTTCGGAGCAGGGGTATGTAGCTGCAGACCGACTATCAGCAAAAATGCAAACATCACAAGATTGTGAAAAGTCACTGTATGAAAATCCATATAGCCTTTAAAATAATTATCCACATTCCAGCTGCCGTAGATTAGATTGGGATAGATCAGCATCAGGGCAAACACAGATGCGCACAAAGCAGCGGTAATGGCATAGACCCTTTGACAATGCTTGCCCTTGTAAAATGCCATAGCAGGCAAAACAAAAATAAACAAGGAACAAAAATGGAAAGGCAAAGCGTACAGGTCATAGCCTCTGTAAAGAGATAGCCCCTGCTTTCCGATCTCCAGTATTAACAAAAGCACTGCAATGATCTGAATGGGAATCATGCGTACTTTATGAGTCTTTCCGCCCAGCCAACGGCGCAACAGCAATGTCAAAACTACCATTATCACCACGCTGGGAATCAATGTAACCGCGTGTTGCCTTGTCCAAAGCTCCATAGCACACCATGCCTTTCGGATCGTTTGATATTATTTTACAACGTTTTGCATTATTCAGCAACTATCTGATTCCTAATATTTTATATGATTAGATATCCTCCGCCAGTATCTTACGTTTCCTCCAACTACCGGACAGAAAGTACACCAATGCGGGAATTGCATAACCGTAGGGTGCCATACTGTAGCCCAGCACAAAGCCGAAGAAACCCCACTCCAATGCAATACCAAACAACCAGCTCAGTCCGATCCGCAGAACCACGCTATCCAGCAAAGCAAGTATCATGCCCAGCCTTGCATTGCCGATTCCTTGAATAAAAGCGCCAGTGCCGCGCATTACCGCCAGTGCCGGGAACATCCACAAAATCGCTGCAATAAATGTGCCTGACATTCCGTGCACCAACGTGTCATCCGAGAACATCATAAACAGCTGTTTGCCAAAGATCACATATCCCAGCATGAACACTACTGTCAGTACGCCGGAAAACAACCATGCCCACCGCACGATCCTTGTAGCACGTTCCGGCTTGTTGGCTGCGATATTCTGACTGATCATGGGCATTGCCGCATGCTGAACACCTAGAGATATTTTATTGATAATATCATCGATGCGGATCCCTACACCAAAGGTAGCAGATGCTACAACGCCAACGCTGTTGACCATAGAATTGACGAACAGCATAGAGATATTAATACATCCGGACTGGATCGCCATAGGCGTCCCCAGTGTTAGGATCATCTTGGTATAGTGACCGTTTATACGCAAACTCTCCTTTTTGAAATCGAAACCAAATCCTTCTTTGCGATGGTAAAGATAAACGATAGAAAACAGGAACGACACAGCCTGGCCAATAATGGTCGCCCATGCTGCGCCGGCCACCTCCCAACCAAACACACCGGTAAAAAGTATGTCCAGTACAAGATTTACTGCAGAGGCAATACCGATAAATAAAAAAGGACTTTTGGAATCTCCCATTCCACGCAGAACCGCAGATACCATATTATAGCCTGCCGTAAATATCAGACCTGCACTGCAAATTACAAGATAATCCGTAGCGTATGCATAAGATTCAATGGGTATATTCATCCAATTCATAATCAGCGTTCTACCGCACAGAAACCCAACTGACAATCCTAATGAAATCAGCATCAAGAGTGAAAAGAGCGTGCCAATAATATTATTCATCTCTTTGCGCTTTCCCGCGCCTAAAGCCTGGGATATCAGTACCTGTCCGGCATTTGCAAAACCCAGACAGATCATAGTTGCAAAATTGAGAATCTGGCTGCTTTGGGACACCGCAGATAAGCCGGGTGTTCCCACATACTCACCCACGATCACCATATCAATAGTGCTGTATAATACCTGCATGGCATTGGATGCCATAAAGGGCAACATAAACATCAATAGCTGTTTTGCAATATTACCCTGTGTAAAATCCTTCGTTAGCTTTTTCCCAGACATGCCACGTTAATCCTTTCTGGAGCATTTTTCCGCATCAATGGCAAGGACCAGCATTAATGCGCACAGTGCATCGGCAGGATTTATAACGTCGATCACATAGGTATCTGTCCAATTAAACAGTTCTTTGGAAACTATGGCCAGCTGCTGTCCAAAACTGTCCCGAATCGTATAGTCCCATTCAAAAAAATTGCCATCAACCTGCCATCCGTTGCAATCAATTGTATATTTTGGTTTGAAAAATGTGAACTCACGGCTGATACAGCCAATATAGTTGTTCTGTATGTACATTTCAAATTTGGGTAACAGGGTAAAAATCCGTTGCCGGACCTCACCAATAGGACGTCCATGTGTATCAAAGATCCGCAGACAATGTCCCAATGCAAGTTGCCCCTTCACGGTGTAAATCGTATTTCCATCTTCATCAAAGATATCGTAGCTATCCAGCCAAGAGAAAAAACGTTGCTTAAACCGCATTTTCATATTACAACACCTCGCATCATAGTATACACCCTTTCGCCCCATATTTGCAACAGAAAATTCGACCTGATCTTGCAAATTCGATTATAACAATAGGGTCAGGCGCATCGCCTGACCCCAGAAGTTATTCTATTAGGAGATTTTCATATCCGTAGCTGTCAGGATCTCACCTGCGAGCACCTTATCAACCAACGTTGCTGCATGAGCTACAGCTTTTTCATCCGGATACATAACATATGCCTTGTGGCCCGGAGAAGAATAGTTCTTCTCACTGCCACCCTTTCCGGTAACGGCATAGGAGTGAATGTTCCAGCTTGCCATATCTTCCAGCTGCATTTTTACCAGCAGGCTAATATCATCCATAGATACATTTGTCTTAAACATACCTTCAAGGCTCTTAAGAATGGCAGAATACTTGGAAATGATGGTCGTTCCCGTAGTCATTTTATCAATAATTGCAGAAATTACCTTCATCTGATTTTTTCCACGCCCGTTGTCACCGCCACTGACATGATAGCGTTCCCGGGAAAAAGCTAAGGCTTCTTTACCGTTTAGGTGATTGATTCCTTTTTTGATCTTATATCCTTCATTGGTGGTAAACGCATGGTCCGCATTTACCGTAATACCGCCTACCGCATCTACCAGCGTTTCAAATCCTTTAAAATTGATCTGGGCATAGTAATCCACTTCCAGATCGTACAGATCGCCCAGCGCCTCCATGGAGCATTGCGGGCCATACAGACCGCAATGGGTCAATTTATCCCGTTTCCCGTTTCCAACAGGATTTGGTACCCAGTAATCTCTGGGGGTGTTCAACAACAATATCTGTTTGGTCACAGGGTTCACGACCACAATAATATTTACATCACTGCGACTGGTTTTCAATTTTTTGCTTCGGGTGTCCGAACCGCTAAGATAGATAATAAAAGGAGAATTGGTAACGGTTTTATCTATTACCAGTGGCTCTGTAGACGGTTCGGTGGAAGGTTCTGTTGTTTCCAGCTGATTTAAAGCAATGGCATACAGAATGCGAACCTTCTGTAAAAAGTCCTCATATGCCTCATCCTCAGTTAGCAGCGCGACTGCTGCACCATTCATAAATACAGCATCTACTTGATCGTTTAAAATCGCATCCGCAAGATCTGCGATACGATCAAACTGTGTAACAGACAATGACTTGCCCACATTCTCCTCCACCAGAGCAATCGCCTGTTGCGTATGATCTTCGTCATAGTCAGCAATGATACCGTAAGCGTAATCTGCTGTGTCGGTATAAGTCTTTGCAGGATCGTCTGTTCGGACAAGTAAATACATATCCATTATGCTGGTTGGCTCATCGGGTTTTGTTACGTTGTTCAAGGTTCTGTAAGTATCAGAAACCACTTTCATCACAAACAGGCATCCGCAAATAATTAAGGCCGCCAACACCCAACCTATGATCCGTCTTGCAATGCTTACAGGCTTCTTTCCTTTCATTAGCAGCAATCCGGCAGTTAGTGCCAATAGCAAAATCAGCATTGCCAGCATTGCTGCCAGATACTTCGTTGGCAGCAAATCCAGCTTCAACACCATTACCGATGCAAAAACTTCAGCTGCAAGCTGCAAGAATAATATAATTACAGATAGAACGAATCCAGCTTTATTTGATTTCATATGCTATATCTCCATCCTCATAGATTTACGGAGCGCTAATTGCCCATAGGTTTCGGATCTGAATCTGGAACGCATCATAGGAAAAACCGCTGCAATCTGCATAAGCCTGTACCGTACGCTCCGCCCAGTTTCTGTAGGGTTTGGCTCCTGTACTGCACATCCCGTGAGCAGTACAGTGACACAAAAATCGCCGTCAATCTTCCTAGAACTTATCTTTCATAGATTTGCCCTCTGTTCGTTATTGTATAACATAATATAATTATAACAGATAAAAGCAAAAAAGTCTTGAATATTTCCTGATTAATTTTAAATTACTTGCAAAGCAAGTTCTTTTAGTTTCTGCGCAAGATCCGTTGCCTCCCACGGACGATCCTCAACGCCGAAGTGACCCTCCTTAGCAGTCTTGCCGTAAATAGGTCTGCGCAGCTGCAGCTTGCCAATGATTCCTGCGGGGGTCAGATCGCAGGTTTTCCGCAAAAGGGCTGTCATAGCCTCATCTGCAATCTTACCGGTGCCGTAGCTGTCCACCCGGACAGAAACAGGCTCAGCAACACCGATGGCGTATGCAAGCTGCACCTGCACCTGCTCCGCAAGTCCGGCAGCAACCAGATTCTTTGCCATATAGCGCGCCATATATGCACCGGAGCGGTCCACCTTAGTGGGATCTTTGCCGGAGAAAGCACCACCGCCATGAGAAAAATAACCACCATAGGTATCCACAATGATTTTTCTGCCGGTCAAGCCGGTATCACCGTCAGGACCGCCGATGACGAACTTTCCGGTGGGATTGATATGGATGTTAGCAACATTGGCAATGTCAAAACCGTACTGCTTCAGTACAGGTGCAATCACACCTTCCCGGATGTAACGGCGCAGTTCGCTGATCTCAAAATCCTCTGTGTGCATTACAGAAACCACAACCGTGTCAATGCCGATCACCTTGCCCTGCTCATCAAATTCCACGGAAACCTGCGTCTTGCCGTCGGGGCGCAGGAGGTCATTACTTTCTACACACTGGGTCAACCGGTTGCTCAGTGCCCGGGACAATGCAGCTGGCAGAGGCATCAGCTCAGGGGTCTGGGTGCAAGCGCCACCGAACATCATACCCTGGTCACCGGCTCCGCCCACTTCATCGTTTGTGCCCATAGCAATATCGGCAGACTGGGTATGGACCTTGCACAGTACCTGCACGGTATCGGCACAGAAGCCAGTGTTTTCATGGGTATAACCGATGGAGGCGATCACCTGACGGGCAACCGCTTCGTAATCAACCTTTGCCCGGGTAGTGATCTCACCGCAAATGACACAAAAATCTGTTGTCACCATTACCTCGCAGGCCACACGGGAATTGGCATCCTGCGCAAGACAGGCATCCAATATAGCATCAGAAATTGCATCTGCCACTTTGTCGGGGTGTCCGCAGGTGACACATTCGGATGTAAAGAGTCTCTTTTCCATAACTTTTCCTTTCACGCAAATAAAATACCGCACACCGAGGAAATCCGATGTGCGTTTTATCGAATCCTCATCTTTCGTTGCCGCCGGATTTGGCACCTTGACTTAACAGGTTGCCGGGTTTCATCGGGCCGTTCCCTCCACCACTCTTGATAAGGCTAGTATGCAGTTCTAGTTTATTTTACTCATTTTTCCCCGAAAGTCAACACTTTTTTGCGGAATTGTTCATATTTCCATTATAGACATTTGCTGCAAAAGCTGTTATCATAAAAGAAAACCTTTCGGGAGATGAATGAATGGGTAATTTACGCAGAAATTTTGAGCGTTTTTGCTACAAGAATCGAAATAAAGGCATCGCAAATCTGATGCTGTATATCGTCATCGGCTCCGCCATTGTATATCTGCTCAGCTTGATCAATGGTGGAAGCGCCCTTTATGAACTGTTATGCTTTGACAAAGCTCTGATCTTAAAAGGACAAGTCTGGCGGCTGGTGACCTACGTCCTCACTTATGCACCAGGATCTAACCCAATCTTAATATTGATAGGTCTTTATTTCTTCTATCACCTAAGCCGACATATAGAAATTGTTATGGGAACATTCAAATTTAACCTTTTCTATTTCAGCGGCATCCTGTTGATGGATCTGTTCGCCATGCTATTCTGCCCCACTTCTGATGTGCTCATCTCTGGGGCATCCATTCCTGCTGATTATTTCACCTATATAATTTATGGTGATATGGCGCTGTATCTGCACATGAGTCTGATCCTTCTGTTTGCTACAACCAATCCAAGCGCGCAATTCTTGATTTTCTTTATTATTCCGGTACGGGCATGGCTCATCGGCATGCTGGATATTTTGTTGTTACTGATTTCTGTTTTCAATATGACCTATCCCGTCGCCCTGTTCCCTCACAATCTGTTCCCGCTGGTGGGTGTTTTGAATTACCTGCTATACGTAGGCAAAGATGTGATGAATCTATTTCCTTTCCTGCAGGGAATAAACCGACGCAAGACTCAACACACAAAAACACATGCCGCCGGTACGATCCCTTTTGAAAAAAAGGCAGCCAAACAGCCTGCATACACCCATCGGTGTACCGTCTGCGGGCGCACCGATGTATCGGATCCGGAACTGGAATTCCGTTACTGTTCCCGATGCAACGGTTATTACTGTTACTGTCAGGAGCACATCAACAACCACAGCCACATCGAATAATGCACAAACCGCTCTCCAATTACCGGAGAGCGGTTTTATCTTTAGTTGCGGACAGCATGGTGGTAGGCAGGTGTGTTTTCATCCATGGGCAGGAATGTGTAGCCATTTCCCAATCCCCAGAGAATAATTTTCTCCACCGCATCTACACTATAGCTTTTGATATCATGCTGCAAAACAATAGAATAATCTTGTTTTGCTTTTAATACACCTTCCACAACATTATGAAACACTGCATCCGGTGTCTTTGCACCGCCGGTATCCTTGCTGTCAATGGTCCAGTCAAAATAAGTAAAGCCTGCCTCTTCAACCTGCTTGGTCAGTCTCGTCATGATGCCGGGATTGAACTTGCTGGACTTGTTGGAGCTACCGCCAGGAAAGCGGATCATGGTACACTCTTGACCGGTCAAGTCTTTCACTTTCTGTTGAATTGCGTATAAATCTTTGAAATATGCTTCTTCGCTTGCGTATATTTCCTTATACACATGGGTAGTGGTGTGCAAAGCAAGGGCATGCCCCTCCTGCGCTATCCGCTTGGCAACATCTATAAAACCTGTATCCACCAGAAAGAAAGTTGCCTTAACATTATATTTTTTCAGTACATCCAACAATTTTGGTGTATTCTTCGCTGGACCGTCATCAAAGGTTAAGTAAATGACTTTTCCGTTGGGAGTGCCATAACGAACAGATTGGGTTTGTTCATCCAGAACGTTTTCCTCTACACAAACAGTACGGGTAATACTGGCAGTGTTGTCGTAGCTGTCCGTCACTGTATAGGTCAGAAGATACTCACCGGGAGTCTGCAGATCCACTTTACCTGTGACTTGCACCCGATCTGATACATCCCCGTCGTAATTGTCTGTAGCTACACAGCCCAGCTCCGCATAAGGCTGCCCCACACTCATGGTGTAATACTCAGCACCGTTCAGACGGATGGAAGGAACTTCCGTATCCACAACGTGCACCAAGCGGTAATCCGTTGTTACCCGACCGCCATTTGCAGCAGTGTATTTCAATAGGTACGAACCCAGCTTGCCTGTATCCACAATGTCGCCAGTTTGGATTACCTCCAACGGATGATCCTGTCCACCCTCCCGGAAAAATGCGGAGGCGCCAACTTCTACATAAGGCTCGTTATATTCCACGTAAACTTCCCGGTCACCCCGGAGCTTTATTTGCAGCCGTCCGGTCTCCTGCGCCGACACTGCCAATACAAACCCCACTGCGAATCCGGCTGTCAAAATAACAATGGCCAAAAGACCAATGAGAATTCTCTTTATATTCATTATGATTACTTCCTGTTTTCTCTATGTCCAGTAAAGTATAACGCATTAACGTAAAAAAAGATAGTCCTTAGAACAAAATTTTACAGGTAAAATATGGAAAGCAGCACCCATAAGGGTACTGCTTAATAATATATCTTATTTCCGTTTATACAAGCACATTTCGTAGGAAACGTCGTTTTCCTCACCGGACTGCAAAATCTCTGCCAATGTCCATGCAGAATCTTCGTCTAAGTTTGGAAAATAAGTGTCCGATTCCGGTGTGCAATGGACCTTCGTCACATAGGCGGTATCGCAAAGGGGCAGCATTTGTTTATAAATACTACCGCCACCAATAACCATAGTGCGCTCTGTTGTCTTTGCCAACTGCGCAGCCTCCTGAGGGCTGTGGCACACAGTAAAACCGGGAATTTCTGCTGTATTTCTGGTAAGCACCACATTCACACGACCGGGCAACGGTTTTTGACCGGGAAAATCCTCCACAGTGCGTCTTCCCACAATGACCATGGCACCTCGGGTTGTCTCCCGGAAGAATTTTCTGTCCGCGGATAAGGCAACCGGCTGGGTGCCGCCACAGCCAATTCCCCAATCGTCATATACGGCAACAATCAGTTCCATTACGCACCTCAGATAGCCATAGGGATCTCAAAGTCAAAGGGATGGAACTGGTAGTCTTCCACAGTAAAGCTGTTTTTAGTGAACTTATAGAAGTCATCCACAGTGGGATCCAACGTCACCTTAGGTGCAGCAAAGCCGTCCTTTTCCAGCATTGCCTTCACAGCAGGAATATGCCGGTCATAGATATGGCAGTCGGCAATCACATGTACCAATTCGCCTGCCTCCAGTCCAGACACTTGTGCGATCATCATCAGCAGCATAGAATACTGGCACACATTCCAGTTGTTGGCAGTGAGCATATCCTGGGAGCGCTGATTCAAAATACCGTTAAGGGTATTGCCGGAGACATTAAACGTCATGGAGTAAGCGCAGGGATACAGGTTCATCTCGTGCAGATCCTGGAAGTTATAAATACTGGTCAGAATGCGACGTGACGCAGGATTATGCTTCAGATCATAAAGCACTCTGTCCACCTGATCAAACATACCCTCTTTATACTGATGCTTGATGCCCAGCTGGTAACCATAAGCCTTGCCGATAGTTCCATCAGCACCTGCCCATTCGTCCCACACGTGGCTGCCCAGTTCCTCGATCCGGTTTGACTTTTTCTGCCAGATCCACAGCAGCTCATCCAGTGCGCTTTTCCAGTATGTGCGGCGCAAGGTCATAATAGGAAACTCTTCTTTCAGGTTGTAGCGGTTCACAACACCAAACTTCTTAATGGTATGTGCCGGTGTTCCGTCTGCCCACTTTGGACGTACATCCAAACCTTCATCGGAGAATCCGTTTTCCAGAATATCCAGACATGTGGCGCGGTAAATATCATCAGCTCTTGACATAAAGACCCCTCCGTCTATCTATTTCTTTTATCATATCATAGGGTTATAAAAAAAGCTATCTTTTATTGCACCGATTGATAATAATTGGACGTAAGCAGCAAATTGCTGATGCGGATATATTCTGCAGACAATGCTGCCATTTCCTTTAGCTCCTGTTCCGTCACTTCTCTATCTTTCATATTTTGAAGAATCTGTACGTTGGCACCGGCACCTGCGGAACATACAACACCGTC
Organism: Faecousia sp.; assembly: GCA_045652545.1. Lineage (GTDB taxonomy): Bacteria > Bacillota > Clostridia > Oscillospirales > Oscillospiraceae > Faecousia. The sequence goes on from JAZRUM010000045.1 coordinate 23,112, forward strand.
TCGGATCCAACTTCCGTTGGGAAACAACACATAGCCTTCATAACGGGTGTCAAAGGCATCCTGCCCAAGGTAATGATAGGGACTGTCGTATCCCAATAAATTCAACATAGTAGGAAGAAAATCCGAGGTGTTTAAGGTTTTTTTCACAGTAAGGTCCGGACAATCCGCCGACCAAACAAAACAAGGTGTTTTTTCCAGAAGCAGATCATAGTCAACACCGGACAGTGCATACAGCTCGTCCGTATTCTTATAGCCGTATGTGTAATGATCTGTCACACCGATAATGACAGTATTTTCCAGCTGTCCGTGACTTTCCAGCTCCTGCAGCAATCTGGCAAACATATCATCTACCAATTTTGCCTTTACCCGGGCACAATCCTCTTCCTGTGAGCCGTATTTACCCCGGTAATCCGGATACTTTTTCAGCGCGTAGTGGCTCAGTACTTCATTATAAACATAGCTCAGATGGGCAGATCGGGTGATGATCGTATTAAAGGTTTGCCCCTCCCGGAAGAACAAATCATTCAGTTGCGGTATGTCAAACAGCAAGGAATCGTCGTAAAGTTTGTTCTCATCTGTTTCGTAATCTGCATAGCAGTTATAGGCACGGTAGCCCATTGCAGGTTCAAATACGCCCCTACTGTAGAAACTGGGATCGTTATAGTGGAACACCTCTGCGGTATATCCATTGGTAACTGCCTGCGATGCAATCGACTGTGAGAAATCATTGGTTACATAGTCAAAAACATAGTCGCCGGTGGTAGGCAGATAGATGCCTGTATTGATGCAAAACTCGGAATTGATCGTCCGGGCAGTGCCGTAACCGGGGGTATAGAAATTGGTAAATTCTATCCCTTCGCCCATTAGCTTGTGCAAAGTTGGTGTATCTGACTGGGTGATCATCCAGTCGTCCATAGATTCCATCAGCACCAAAACCACATTTTTTCCTTCAAAAATGCCGGTCATTTCATTCTCTGTTTTCTCAGGGCGTTTTGCAAAATAGTCATTGATCTCGTGGGTCTGCTTGCGCAGTTCTGCCCGGTAGGCAGGTGTCATAGGGTACAATTCATGGACCCAAATATCCCGGCTTGTTAAATGATAGATTCCGCAAATATTATATACATTTTTGGCATCGTACATCGTATTGTAGGTTGCTCGGTAAGATGATGACTGGGCATATTCCGATCGAGTACCCCAGACTCCCAAATCCCGCAGAAATATCAGTTCCGGAACAACCAGTAAGAAAGAAAACGCAAGGATACCCGCTGCAAAATAAGGTAGCCGCACAGCAAATCCATGCTTTGTCTTAGGGAACTTGCAAATCAGAACTACACCCAGACCAATAAGCAAAATCCCGCCGATCCACCAAACCGGAGAAAATGATGTCAACACATCACCAAAGTAACCTGCTCCCTCGCCGGCATAAAACATGTCCGTCAGCCACATCATCCGGTTAAACAGCCTGCAATAACCGGTTTGTGCCAGCGTCCACAGGAGAAAGAAAAAGTATGTAATGCCAAAGAATATTCTGCCGGCAAGACGCGGAAGAACCAGAGCTATTGCTGCAAGCCCTATCGACCAACAAGCTGCAAACGCAAAGGGTTCCTTGGTTGGGGGCTGAAGAATACACGCCGCCAGCACCTCAATCATAAGATATGCTGCGGCAAAAAGCAGCAACTGCGTAACAAAAAGAGCTGCCGTCTTTAAAAATTTTTTCAAACTTGATGTCATATCCGTTTCTCCTCCCGGTTTTATGGTAATTTGATATCACAAAACCGCAGAAAATACTGTCGTAAGAATATCACATACAAAATTAAATGTCCATAATCCTGCAAAATGTTTTCAAAACGTTTAAATCTGTTTATTCCTCTACGAAAATCACGCCGCTATAGACATGGAGGCAATCGCCATCTAAGTAAATTTTTTTAATTTTGCGTTGCAAACTGGTGTCTTCCTCCAGGTCCTCCAGATTGTCGGGCTTTCCGGAAAACACAAAGGAGAACACAGCTGTTGCGTTCACATCCTTTTTGGGGTATTTAACAAAACAATCCTGGAATTGCACGATCTTGGATTGTGGTCCTTGAATCTCTTTTAAACGGGGATTCAACAGCCATGTAGCACAAAACACCGCGCTAGCCACCTCATATTCCGGAAACCTCTGACGGACGAGTTTAATTGCATCCTTACAAGCGCCCATTGTTGCCTCGGTAGACACATCCGCCTTTGAAGGAATATGCATACCCAGACAGTATTCACCGGGTCTTGCAATACACTCCCATTGTGCCTTTGGGTAAACTTTTTGTGTTTTATCTGTTACATGGTTCATGCACCCATAACCAAAATAATTTTCTTCATCTTCGGAAAACGTCGCCACAAATGAGCCCTCTGCGTCCTCAAAGCTCTTTGACCCCAGGCGCATGCTGCCGTCCCGATAGAATTCGCCATCCATCAACGGCACAATCTGACCGGATTCCCGGTTGCGTACCCACAGCGCCTGTGAAGGAAACTGTTGAATTTCAAACCAAAAACCGGATACTTTAAAGATCCGTCCACGGCAGTACAGGTTCAGCCAAGAAAAATAGGTCTTGTTGATAGCCGGAATTCCGGTCCTTCTTTGAACTGAAGCGATACCTCGCTTATAGGCACTACGGGCATCCCCCAGCTCCTCCCACGAAAATCCACGATTTTCCATAGTCTTAAATGCTTCCGGAACCATAGGCATCATAATATGCAACATCATAAAATTCATTGCCACATTTTCCGAAACCTCAGGCACTGGTAGTTTGCAAGCAACAGACATGCTGCTTTCTTTATGAAACAGCGCCGCAGTTTTAACCCATGTGCTCATATCAGGATCTGAATTGATCATTTCAGCCGATTGGACAACCAGGTTATAATAATCACCAAACAAATCGTACTTTTCTTGCAAATCCAGAATCGTCTCTAAATCACACGCAAGTGTGGTGCTTTCCTTTTGTCTTTCATAAAACAGTTCCAGTTTCTGCGGGTATTCCCCAAGTCCAAGGTTATTGGCAATTTGTCTGAGTGCAGTTACTTTTTCCATAATGTGCCTCCCCTTTTTGTTCTTGCAAATTTTCATTTGCTACATGTATACGCTTCTTTCAGCTTTTTCCCAATTATACTGCTGATATATTAAAAAAGCAAGCTGTTAACACCTTTTACAACAAGAAAACCACCTCCAAGAGGTGGTTTTCTTGTTTGCGAAAGAGCAATATAACGGTGCACAAATGGGGTAAAGAAAAGCCAAAAGGTGCGCAAAACCCTGGGTTATTTTTCAGAAGTGGTATCTTGGTTTGATGGGAAGTGTTCGATATATTGTCTTCGTAAGTAAAACAAGCCGAACAAATGCCGGAGCGCAACGATTAAACCGAAGAAACCAACGATAGCTAAAAATAGATGGCGAATATCAAATAATGGATTCTTGTTAACAACACACGACAAAACAACACCTGCACCTGCTATCGTTGTAAAAAGAAGCCCGATCAGAATATATTGCAACACCAAATGTCTTAAGTAAATATTTCTATAAAACTTTCTTTGAAGTAAATCTTCTGTTCTTGTTATACGATAAACCGAGGTGGTTTTTAGCAACTCTATAAAACTACCGTTTATTTTGGTGGCTTTGAACTGACTTTTTAATGCTTGCTCGGTTTGTATCATTCCGCTTTCCTTGACAAACGAACAAGTAAAGAAATATTTGACGGTCATATTCTGCGACTTGATAAATCTAAATTTTCTAAATCCGGAGATTTTATCCAATCTCCACCCATCTTTCTCTAGTTGTTCCAGTTTGGACTCAATTTCTTCGCATTTCCATATAGGTGAGAAAAAGTGCATTGTCATTGTTTCTTTCAAAGTGCCACCTCCTTATTTGAAAAACACATCACAAAACTACTTGCTTTTTAATGCTATATTTGCTCTGCAAATATGATATCATATCCGTTCCTTCATATGCTACAGGCATATATATCGCACAAAGTACGATATATCATATCTAAGGCAACATACACCTCGCTTTTTATATTATATCATAATTCAGCCTGGTTGCAAATACGTGATGAATGATGCGATGCGTTCTTTCCACGCGCCACAGGCGTGCATCACAGGCGAAGCCTGCATCACGCACAGAGTGCACATCACGTTCCGAAGGAACGCATCACGCAAAAAGTCTCTTTTGTCCAGTAGACAAAAGAGACTTTTTTGTTGGCGGAGCAGCAGGGATTCGAACCCTGGCGGCACTTTCATGCCCTACGAGATTTCGAGTCACGCCTCTTCGACCAGCTTGAGTACTGCTCCATAAGAACTGCATTATTATATCAGCCGACAACCAAAAAATCAAGGGTTTACGGCTACTTTTTCGCAAGCTCTATGACTTGCATCATTTGCTTTTGGATGCCTTCGTAGTTTTCCCGTTTGTGGGGACGCAGGCAGCCGGTGCAATCCTTTATACCGGTTTCCGTATAAGTAAACTTTCCGCCGCACTGATCCCCCAATGCATACAGTGGACAGTAGCAAAACAGGCAACTAAATGTTTCCGGATCAGCGCCTTGGTGACAAGGAAAATACTCGCATTCTTTATGCTGAAAAAAATCGTAATTTGCCATGTTAACTCTCCTTACTAATAAGCTGCTGCAACGCATTTAAAAAAGCTTGATCTTGGGTGGTTTTGCGTTTAGACGGTCCTTTTGTTCGGCCACCTGCAGCTCGGTATTCCTTAGCTGCATGACGCTGAAACAACAGCGCATCAATATTATACGGTGTGTATTCCCAACCGTCTTGGTGCAGCACCCGGGCATTCTTTGCAAGGCACATAGACGCAAGTCCATAATCTTGCGTAACGACCACATCCCCTGCATCTACCCGATTCACCAGTGCAAAGTCCACACTGTCTGAACCTTTGTCAAAAACCAGCGTCTGCGCCCATTCTCGGTGCATTTCATGGGCCGTATCACATAACAATAGGCATTCTTTTTTGTATTGCCTGCACAGTGCCACAGCAATGTCCACTACCGGACAGGCATCCGCATCAATCAAAACCTTCATGTTTGCTCCTTTCAGCAAACTGTCCACGGATAAATCTCCGGTGGTTCCAGTGTGAATTCCATGTGCTCACCGGTTCTGGGATGGGTAAAGGCAAGACGATATGACCAAAGTGCGATCTCGCAATCATCTTGCTCAGCGTTGTACTTTCGCTCACCGACTAACGGCAATCTGCGAGATGCAAACTGCACGCGAATCTGGTGTGTTCGTCCTGTCTCCAGCTGAATACGTATCCGGCTCATACCATTGTTTTTTCTTAAAATCCGGTAAGTCAAGGCCGCAGGTTGTACGCCCTTTCCCTCTTCTGTTACTACCATGGTCATTTTACGGGCTTTATCCCGGAACAGAAGATCTGTCAGTCTGTCTGTTTCTTTTTCAGGTGTGCCATGAAGCACCGCAAGGTATTCTTTTTCAAACTGATCCTCCCGAATTTGCCGGGACAATTCTGAAGCAGCCTCTGCTGTTCTGGCAAGCACCATTAAACCGCTGACAACACGGTCCAGCCGATGCACTGTACGTACATCTGCGTCCGGCTGTCCCAGCGCATTACGCACCAATTCCGGCACACCACCAGGTTCATCAGTAGACAAAACCCGGGACGGTTTTATACACACCACAATATCCGCGTCCTGATAAATTAGCTCCATAAAGTGCTCCATGTGTTTTTTCTTATCCTAACAGAATTCGAGAGACTTTTCAATCCTTTTTGTGTTGCAAAAAGCTATATTGTATGGTATATTTGAGATATTATTTAAGAAAGGATCTGCAAATATGACAAAACGCATTCTTTGTTTCTTCATTACTCTGCTTTGCATCTGCGGTATTTTTGCCGGCTGTAGCAATTCACAGGAAGCACCCACTACCTCCGAGGAGGTAAAACCCATTAACATCATGCAAAAATCCGATCCTGCACAGGATGACGAATTGAACATACTTATGATTGGCAACAGTTTCTGCTATTACTACGTAGAGGAACTGTTTGGAATGCTCGCTGCAGCCGGCTACAAGAATGTGAACGTATGCAATATCTATTACGACGGCTGTACCTTGGAGAAGCACTGGAAGTGGTGGAAAAGCGGTGAGGCTAACTACAAATACTACACCACCAACGAAAACGGACGCAACGATCTGGAAGGTGTCAATCTGAAACACTGTCTGGAGCAACGAAACTGGGATATTATCAGCCTTCAAGAGGCTAGTTCTAAGGCGTTTAAGAGCGGCGTAGAACATCTTACGCTTACAGAAACTTACCTTACCGATCTCTGGGGTTACTTGAAAGAACAATTCCCCATGTCACGTTACTTCTGGCAACAAACCTGGAGCTATCAGATTGGCTACGATCGTAATAATTATAAAGTAGAAACTTTGGATCAGCAGGAAAGCGATATGACCGGAGTCCGCGCATATTCCGTTGCAATCTGCGAAAAGTATCAGCTGGAACGTATCCCCTCCGGTAACGCATGGCAGATTGTCCGCCAGGGCGGCTATGATAATCTGTGCGCCCGGCTGTCCAAAAATAATGGTTTGGGTGACAACTATCACGACGGCGACATCGGCGGCGGTCAGTATCTGAACGCCTGTGTCTGGTTTGAAGCCATCACTGGACAAAGCTGTATTGGCAATACATACCGTCCCAACTATGCACTGGATGAATCACTGATCCCCACATTACAAGAAGCCGCCCACAAAGCTATTGAACAAAGGAATAACGAAAGCAACAATTAATCCAGCAACCCCCCGCATGTTATTATGCGGGGGGTTATTGTAAAAAACCTCACTACCGAAGTAGTGAGGTTTTGTGTTGGCATTACCTATCATCCCGGGGGAACGAGCCGAACGCTGCCAGGGGCAGATGCAGCGGGGCATAAGCGTGGGCAGCGGTCTGTGTGCAACGTAGCCGCACCGTCGGCAAGGCGCACACAGGGCACCGCAACCGGAAACAGGTGGACCGGTCCAGTCTGTTCCCATCCAGTCAAAACCTCCGGCTAAGCCGGAGGCTTGATTAAGCCCTAGAAGGGCTTTTTACTGGCGGCATCTAAAGATGCACTGAGTTTCTGACGTCTGCATTAACTGCACGCCGCCCCTAAAGGGGCAATGTATCTTTCTATTCT